>CALAIY010000038.1 GCA_937922595.1 uncultured Verrucomicrobiales bacterium
TCGGCAGTTTTGAGTGCAGCCCAGAGTTGATCATCCGTGGCGTCGGGCAAGCTGAGGAGGAGATTTTCCCGGACGGAGCCATTGAAGAGGAAGCTCTCTTGCGTGACATAGCCCACAGCGTTGCGGAGATCTGCCTTGGAAACTTCGTGGACAGGGAGGCCATCGATGAGGATTTCGCCACCAGTGTATTCATAAAAACGCGTGAGTAGATTGATGATCGTCGATTTTCCAGCTCCGGTGTGGCCGACAAGGGCGACGGTTTGGCCCGGCAGGGCTTCAAAGCTGACGTTATCTACCGTGGGCGAACCGCTGTCATCGGCGGAGTAGGTGAAGGAAACGTCTCTAAATTCGATGTGGCCTTTGACTGGCATCGGGAGCGCGGTTCCGGAATCGAGATGAAGCTCTTCTTCTGCGTCGAGAATATCGAACACGCGCTCGGCTGCGGGGCGGCCGGATTGGATGATCTGATTCAGCCCGTGGAGCTTGGTGATCGGCTCATAGAAGAGGGAGAGTGAGACGAGGAAGGCGAAAAAGACGCCATTTTCGATCGTGCCATTGATGACGCCGTAGCCGCCATACCCGAGGACGAGCACGTAGCCAAGATTGCGGCAGAATTCCATGCTCGGGGAGTAGGCCGCCCACATGCGCATGACGTGGAGTTGGGCGCGGCGGAGTTTATCCGAGGCGGCATTGAATCTGCCGTGCTCCGCTTTTTCGCGGGTGAATGCTTTGATCTGGGTCACACCATCGATGTTATCGTGGAGGAGCGAGTTCATTTCGCTGGTGGCACGGCGGGTCTTACGATAGCGGTCGGCTGCGGTGCGGGTGTAGAGCGTCGCTCCAATGATGAGGAGGGGAATTGGGATGAGCGCGATCGTGGCCAGCTTCGTGTCCCAATAAAACATGATGATAGCGAAGACGCCGATCTGGAGGATGGACGTGATGCCCTGCTCAATACCATCAATGAGGACGCGTTCCATAGCGGTGACGTCCTCAGTGACACGCGTCATGATATCGCCGGTGCGACGATTATCGAACCACTTTAATGGCAGCCGTTGGATCCGATGATAGAGATCGGAGCGGATATCATAAATCACCTTCTGCTCGAAGGTGTTGTTCAGGATGATGCGCAACGCATTGAAAAGATTGGTGAGGGCAAAACCTCCAAGCGCGATAAGCGTAAGTGGAAGGAGTGCAGAAAGGTCTTTTTCTGGGATGACGCGCCCGGTGATCTCTTTGGTCACGTAGGGAAAGACTACCATCAGGACAGACATCAGGATAGCGCACGCGAGTTGGCCGAATGCGAGGAGGGGATAGCGGCGGAGATAGCCGAAGACACGGAATAGAGGCACGGGAAATTGTGGTAAAAATAAGGGGGTTCGGCACGGTCTACGCTTGCCGCACGCGGGGGGGAGACCATGATAGGGGAACGTGGCGAAGTCTTACGGAAAACGCATTTTTGATCTTGGGCTGGTAGGGGCAATTGCTCTCTTCCTTCTCATTGTCGGCTGCAATCTCTGGGTCACGGGGTCTACGGCTCAGAAAATTTATGGGACTACGGAAAAAGTGCCCTACCGAGAGGTCGGCCTGGTGTTGGGAACAACGCCTCGAGTGGTCGGAGGAAAAGAAAATCTCCACTTCGTAAACCGAATGAAAGCGGCGGCGGAGCTCTATAAAACGGGGAAGATCGATCATGTCCTCGTGAGCGGGGACAATCGGGACAAGCGCTACAATGAACCAGCCAGTATGCGCGATCGCTTGGTCGAGCTCGGAGTCCCACCTTCTGCAATCACCAGCGACTTCGCCGGGCTGCGCACGCTTGATTCAATCGTGCGGGCAGAAAAAGTATGGGGGCTGAAGAGCTACACCGTTGTGAGCGATGATTTTCATGTGGCTCGTGCCGTTTTTCTTGCCCACGCCAAAGGAAAGAAAGACGTGGTCGCCTTTAGATCTGCTGAAGTCGCGAGTGAAAAAAGTGGGAAGAGCCGAACGCGTGAGTATCTCGCTCGCGTAAAAGCAGTGCTCGATATCATCTTAGGCACCGATGCTCAGATCGATGGTGATGGGAAAGAGCCAGAGATCGTTGTGAAAAAGCGTGTGACGTCTCCCTGAGTGTAGGGGGGATTAGGTGAGAAGTTGGTAGCCCACAATCATGAGGGCTGCGTCGACGATCACATGGCTCAGCCATGGTGCGAAAAGAGAATGTTCGCGGACGTAGAGGAGGCTCCAGAGCACACCTCCAATGCCAACCGCTGCAGCGAGCCAGAGGGCGTGAACCAACGGGAAAAATTGCTCAAGAATCGCGACGTGGTGGAGGGCAAATCCAATTCCCGCAATGGCATGGGATCGCCCTGTAGAGGTGACTTTTGCGAGACTAGAGAATACAAAGCCCCTCCAGTAGAATTCCTCGAGTAGCGTGTGAAAAATCGAGATCACGATTGCGAAGGCGACGAAGTTTTCCGCGACGCCAAGCTCGGCCACTTTCTTGGAAACAGCCGGCGCAGCTCCGCGCACGGTTTCTCCAAAGGGGGATGCGAGCAAGGCTATTAGGGAGCCGGAAATGAGCAGTCCTAGCAAGGTGCCGAGTGCGAGTCCCTTCCGCGAAGGGTGACGAGGTTTTTCCCAGCGGACAAATGCCAGGGGGAGGGCAAACGTGAAAAGCTTGGTGATCGCGTAGAGGACTTGTGCTGGCGCGCCACCTCCAGGCCAGTTTTGAAAAATAGCGGTGCCCAGCGCCGGCACGAGGAGCGCGGCGGCGAGGATTGGGCGGGAAGCAGGTCGGAAATTCATTGAGCGATCTTCCGTTTCTTCCGCCTCTTGTGATAATCGATTATTTTTTGCGGAACATCGAGCAGATCAAAACGAAGGGGTCACCTCGAAGAGGTATCCTTTGAGATATTCCGTCTCAGGAATCGTCGCGTTGATAGGATGGTCGCTGCGCTGCGTGTATATTTCACGCTGTCGGAGTGTCTTCTTGGCATCCACCGAGGCGGATAGCACCGAATTTCGGAATTCGCGCCAGCTCACGTGGTGGCTACAGCAGAAAGTGGCCATGAGGCCTCCAGGAGTGAGAAGCTTCAGCGCTCTGAGATGGATTTCTTTGTAGCCCCGCATGGCTTCGTTGATCTTGCTTTTCGCTTTCGTGAAGGATGGTGGATCGAGGATGATGAGATCGTATTTCTTCTCTTGGGCGATGAGCGCTTTGAGGTAGCCAAAGACGTTTTCCGTGCTGGCTTCGATTTCGAGGCTATTGAGGTTCGCATTTCCCTGCGTCGCGGAAATGGCGGCTTCACTGATATCCACGGCTTCTACCGAAGTGGCCCCTGCACGAGAGCAATGGAGGGCAAATCCTCCCTGATTCGTGAAGCAATCGAGCACTCGTCGGCCTTTGGCATGTTGGGCAACGGCATCATAACTACCGAATTGATCGAGGTAGAGTCCCGTTTTTTGTCCGCCGAGAAGATCGACGTTGAAGCGGATACCAGTCCCGTCATCGACCTCCACGGGGCCAGGTGCCTCACCCATGAGCATCCCTACGGATTCTTCCATCCCTTCGGCTTTGCGGATTCCGTTGTCATTGCGCTCGATCACGGAGGTGACGCCGAGCACGTCTGTCGCGGCTTGGGCAATGATTTGTTTTTGGCGATCCATTGCCAGTGTGAGAGTTTGAATGACCGCACTATCACCATAGCGATCAATGACGACGCCGGGAAGGCCATCACTCTCGCTCCAGACCACACGGTAAGGCTGCTCTTTTGTGTAGCCCAGCGACTCACGATATTCCTGAGCGCGCGTGATACGGCGGATAAAGAGATCAAGATCGAGCTTCTGGATACGGCGGGAAATTCTTCTCGCAACGATCTGTGATTCTGGATTGTAGATCGCACTTCCCAGCGGGCGATCTTTGAAATCTTTGAGCGTCACCACGGTGCCGGGCTCAGGATTGCCGAACGCTTTCTTCACCTCGCTGCTGTAGACCCAGTCGTGTCCGTGGAAGATGCGAGAGCGAGGTTTGATGATGAGGCCGGCCATTCTATTGGTTAAGCGCTCCCATCGGAAATGGCAATCCCGACACTTGCGCTAAGCGCTTTTATCAACGCGGCCACCTCGACTGCTGGGCTCTACATCTTTGAGCCGAGTAAATAAAATACCTACTGCATCGCGACTACGATCGATCCCGCCACGGCCAGTGCCGTGCCGATGGCTTTACGTTTGGTAAATCGTTCTTTCAAAAAGAAGTATGCCAGAGTGATGATGAATACGGTCGAGAGTTGGTTGAAAATTGCGGCGCGTCCCGCATCTAAAAATTTGAAGCCAGCGACCCAGAAGAGTGTGGCTAAAAACGGACCAAGAAACGCCATTGGAATCATGGTCTTCCACAATTTTATGCGGCGGAATCCTAGGAAGAGTTTTTCCTGCAGCTGACCTGGATATTTTACGAGACCCCAGAGTGAGAGGGCGATCACTGCGATGAGGTAGCGGTAGCTTGTGACCCAAATGATGGAGCCATCCCGGTAGATGTCGCGCACGATCAAGATGCTCACTGCAAGAATGATGTGAGCGCCTGCTGCTAGAAGCACTCCCGATGCTAAATCCCACTTATTTTTCACTTCGGGCGTCATCGTTACTCCCACAAAGACTCCGGAGACTACAAGTGCGCCGCCTAAAAGCTCGAGTGGGCTTAGAATTTCCCCAAACATGAGGAATCCCACCAGGGCAATTGCAGGTGAGTAGACGCAATCTGCGAGAGCTTGAAGGCTAGCTCCCAGGCGATTTAGCGCAGCAGCCACCATGGTATCTGCAATGGAGATTCCAAAAATGCCGCTCGCGATGAGCCTCAAATGGGACTCTGCGGGAAGATTACTCATCCAGCTATCAGGCATGATGAGGAGTAGGATCGCGAAGAAGAGCAGTGCTACCACGCTCTTGAAAAAATTCAGTGCTAGCGGTGGCACGGTAAGCCCGGACACCCGCATCAGAATGATCG
The DNA here is from genome assembly GCA_937922595.1 of uncultured Verrucomicrobiales bacterium. Taxonomy (GTDB): domain Bacteria; phylum Verrucomicrobiota; class Verrucomicrobiia; order Verrucomicrobiales; family DEV007; genus CALAIY01. The sequence goes on from CALAIY010000038.1 coordinate 4,988, forward strand.
AGATCGACCAGACGAAGCCGGAGGCAAGGGCGCAGAGGTCGCCTACGGGCATTGGGTGGTGGCTATACTAAGGTCGCCGATCATTCCTCCTCTGGTGGAAGAGCAGCATTCCAGATTCGGAACATATCTTCGGCTGATGGCACGTCCATTGGGCGAATAATGCGGAACCCGAGCTGGAGTCCCTCAGTTTCGTACCAGATACTTTTGGGAAGTTGTGGGTCTCGCTTGTTCCAGATTAATTTGGAATCATTTCTCACGGTGACTCGCATGTCTTCGGGGTCTGAGCGCCAGCCACCCCCACGTGCTACGCGAGGGTAGCGGGAGGTCGATTCCACAAAGCCAATGTCAGGGATGGGCTTCGAATACGCGTCTTTTTCGTAGCTATCGATGACCCACTCTTTCACATTTCCGAGCATGTCGTGGAGTCCCCATGGGTTGGCTTTTTTCTTACCTACCTGCCCATATCCTTCGATAGAAGCTTCGGCATTTTCGTAATACCATTCGTAGTCACCAATCTCATCGGCGGAATCACCAAAGTAAAACTTGGTAGTAGTGCCGGCGCGCGCTGCGTATTCCCATTCGGCCTCGGTGGGGAGGCGGTAGAAGTGTCCGGTCTGGGCGCTGAGCCACTGGCAATATTTGAGCGCCGCGTGTTGGCTCATGGCGATTGCGGGGAATCCGTCGATCCCCATTCCAAAACTCATTTCAACGTAAGGTGTCGTCGGCTGGCTAATGGCATCGAATACTGTAGGATTTTCAGGCATCAATTTCGGAGAGCCATTTTTGTAGCGATCGATCTTAGTGACTTGGAACGGCGAATATTCGGCCCAGGTAACTTCTGTTTTTCCCATCCAGAAGGGAGATATAGAAACTTCGCGCTGTGGGCTTTCGTCTTCATCAGCATCGGTATCCGAATCAGGTGCTCCCATCACGTAGGTGCCTCCAATGATGGGAACCATGTCGAATGTCGCCTCGGAAATTGGGATCGTGGCGGTGTAAGGATCGTTTGTTGCTCCCTCGGCTTTTTGGGTAGCGACAATCTTGGCGTGAATTTTCTTCACGATTTCGAGGTTGTCTGGGGTGTCTCCGCCACCTTCACTTTTCGCGCGTTGGGTGAGTGTGATGTTCTCAGGCCAGTTTGCCCCTTGGGCGATCCAGTCTTTGAGGATGAGGATTTCCTTATTTTTGAGGGGGCTTCCAGATGTTACGGGAGGCATGAGTTCTTCATCGTCTTCCTCAAGTGCACAGAGGAAATACACGGCGCTGTCTTCGGTAGAGAAGGGGACAATGTTGGGAGCGTTGTCTCCACTAGAGAAAGCGAGCTCACGAGTTGTGGTATCCCAGCCGCCTAGTGGGTGCCCAGTCTTGTGGCAGGAGATACATTGGGTCTCGAGGATGGGTTGCACGTGCTCTGCGAAATTAATGCGGCGTACGGGCTTGAGAGTGACGCCTTCTGGCCAGGCGGCACCTTCATCGATCCATTTTTTGAGGACCTCTGTCTGGTCTTTGGTCAGCCGGTCGCCTTTCGGCGGCATGGCGAGATCATCATCTTCGGGAAGAGTGGAAGTATAATAGAGGCCGGATTCTGCTGGATCTTCGGGAACGAGGCAGGCCATGTCATTTTCTGAGATACTGGCGAGTGCGGCTTCGCGCGTATCGAGCCGGATATCTCCTTTGTCCTTGTCTTCATTGTGGCAGGACACGCAGGTCGATTCGAGAATCGGGCGCACGGCAGTGGTGAAAAGATCGGGAGTCTCATCCGCAGCGAGGGCGGAAGTGGCGAGGAGTAGAGGGATCGAAAGTCGGAGCATGAAACAGGCGAGGGAAAGGAGGGATACGGGTAAGGTCGGTGCGATCGTTCAATGGGCAATGCGATATCCTTCGATCTCCCACGGAAATAATATGCGGCGGTAGCTATTCTAGAAATCGTCGCCTTCCTCTTTGGCTCGGTCGAGGAAGCGCATGTATTTGTTGATGAAGGTGAGGGGGATGTCTCCGGTGGGGCCGTTTCGTTGCTTTGCGATGATGAGTTCGGCTTTTCCTTGTTCTTCCTCTTTGTCTTCCTCGGTTTCCGCGTAGTAGGCGGAGCGGGTAAGGAGGCCGACGAGATCGGCATCCTGCTCGATGGAGCCGGACTCACGGAGGTCGGAAATTCTTGGGCGACCGGCGGTGGCGCTTGTTTTTCCGGTGCGTGCTTCGGGATTGCGGTTGAGCTGTGCGAGGACAATGACGGGAATATTGAGCTCTTTAGCGATGCTTTTTACTCCGGCGGAGATTTCTGCGATCTCGACCTGACGGTTGTCTGAGGCCTTTTTTGAGGTCGATTTCAGGAGCTGGAGGTAATCGATCATGATCATCTCGATTCCATACATTTTTTTGAAGCGGCGGGCTTTGGCTCGCATTTCGAGGATCGAGAGACCGGGAGTATCGTCGATGAAGATATTCGATTTAGAAAGTTCCTCTGCGGCGCGGGCGAGGCGGGGGAAGTCTCGCTTCTGGCTGAGGAAGCCGCCGCGGAGTTTGCCCATTTCAATCTCTGCGCGTGAGCAGAGGAGACGTTGCACGAGGGAGGCAGTGCTCATCTCTAGGGAAAACACGGCGCAGGGGCGGCCGGCTTCGATCGCGACGTGCTCGACGATATTCATCGCAAAGGAGGTCTTACCCATCGAGGGGCGCGCAGCGATGACGACCATTTCTCCGCCGTGGAGGCCATTGGTCATTTCATCGTAGTCTTTGAAGCCGGTGGGAAGTCCGGTGACGCCATTGGGGTTTTCGACGAGCTTCTCGATCTCATCGAGTGCTTCCATGACGTGCTCTTTCATTGTGCCCATGGAGGCCTTCTGGTCTCCGTCTTCACGAACTTTGAGGATCTTGGCTTCCACTTCATCAAGGAGCCCTGCAACGTCTTCTTGATCATCATAGGCGCGAGTGATGCACTCGGTGCAGGAGAGGATCACGCGGCGGAGCGTGGATTTATCGCCGACGATATCTGTGTAAAAGCCGAGGTTTGCCGAGGTGGGGACAAATGTGAAGAGCTCCGCGACCATGGAGGCGCCGCCGACTTGATCGAGTAGCTTGCGATCTACGAGCGTTTGCTGAAGTGAGATGGGGTCGACTGGCTGGCCTTTGTCGTGAAGCTCGGAAAGGATCTCGAATATCGTCCGATGGGCTGGGACGTAGAAGGCTTCGCCGCTGAGCTTGATGACGGCTTCTCCAATGGCTTCCTCCGGGGCTTGGAGCATTGATCCGAGCACGCCTTTTTCGGCGTCTACGGATGAGGGGAGCGAGCGTGCGCCGAAGTCTAGAGGGAGGGATGGCTTTTTATTTTTATCGTCTTTTTTCCAGCCTCCTTTTTTTCCTTTAGGCGGGGCGTCTTGGAGGGCGAAGGAGGAATCAGACATCGGACTGAGAGAGTGGGATGGATTGCGGAAAGATTCAATATCGGGACACAAAAAAACGCGATCTCCCGTGGAGGAGATCGCGCTTTGAAAGTGAGACGGTTGACTATGCTCCAGCTTTGTCGTCAGCGCCGGATTCGGGCTCTACGGTGAGCTTCACGTTTGCGATGATGTCAGTGTAGACTTTCACGGGGATGTCGAATTTGCCCATGGTCTTGATTGCGTCGTCGAGGTCGATCTGGTGACGGTCGATTTCGACGCCTTTTTCGCTGATTGCTTTAGCAATGTCGATCGTGGTGATCGATCCGAATGCTTTGCCGCCCTGTCCGGTGGAGAGGGTGAGCGTGATTTTCATCTTGCGAAGCTTGGTAGCAGTCTTCTCGGCTTGCTCGATTTCCTGGGACTCGCGTGCAGCGCGAGCGATCTTGAGGGATTCGATTTGAGCGAGGTTTGCTTTGGTCGCTTCGTAGGCTTTGCCTTGTGGAACGAGGAAGTTTCGAGCGTAGCCAGCCTTTACTTTAACGACGTCGGCTTCGGCTCCGAGGTTTTCGATCTTCTCTTTGAGGATGACGGATGCGGTGGCCATGGTAATAAAAAGGACAGGTGTTCTTGGAAAAATCGGGAAAATTGAGGGGCGGGATGCCTACCAGACTGCGTTTGTCGTGTCAAGCAACGGTGCTTGTATTTCCTAAGGCTAGGGCGTATTTTTGTGTTCCCTAAAATAATCATGGCAGAAACACCCTCTACCCAAACGCTCGTCTCCGGCGATCGTGCTCCCGATTTTTCTCTTCCTGATGGTGAGGGCGATGTCTACGCTCTCGATGATATCCGGGGAGAAAATGCTACGGTGGTCATATTTGCCTGTAATCATTGTCCGTACGTGATTCACCTGGCTGAGGGAATTGCGGATATTTCTCACGAGTATGAGGAGCGAGGTGTGGGCTTTGTCGCGATCAGCGCGAATGATGTAGAAAATTACCCGCAGGACGGTCCGGTAGAGATGGTGGCTTTCGCGGATGCCTCACGCTGGGAATTCCCGTATCTTTATGATGAGTCGCAAGATGTGGCGAAGGCTTACCATGCGGCATGTACGCCTGATTTTTACGTATTTGATGGAGATTTGAAGCTCACCTATGCAGGGCAGTTCGATGGATCCCGTCCGAAAAACGGAGGTGCCGTGACTGGCGCGGATATCCGCGCTGCGCTCGATGCGACGATTGAGGGGAGAGCGGCTTCCTCGCCTGCGGTACCGAGCACGGGGTGTAATATTAAGTGGAAACCTGGTGGCGAGCCGACTTACTTCAGGTAAGGTCGCGGGCAGTTACCCCTCACACTGCTTTCCCGGATGCGTTGTTGCCGTTCCATAATTATTCTCTTTGCGATCCTCATTCTTGTGCCGATTTCCGCTTCTGCGGAGTCTAAGAAAGTGCGGAAGCCGGTGATTGGGAATGCTTCGGTGCCTCTCCCTCGTGTCTATGCTCCGGTGCGACCCCGGACGACGCGCACGGCGTTTCCCTGGAAAAAGAAAATTCGGGCAACCGTCTTTTGGGTGGGGGAATCACCGACTGCTCGGAATCCCACGCCGAACCACAAGAGCTCTTGGGATCCTAAGTGGCAGCAGAATTTCGGAGGATTTGATGATCCAAATCCAAAAAACCGCTCTTGGGATTTTCGTCCCAAAGGCTTTATCCCTGGTCAAAACCCCTTTTATGTAGCTCTACCCTATAATGATAAGGCGACAGTAGTGTCGCATAAGGAGAGCGCGAAGCGGATGATTCCATGGTTTAAAAAGCGCTATAAGAGCCGGACGCAATCGGTCTGCAAGGGGGTGTGGGTCGCGATTCGTCATGGGCGAAAAATCGCATACGCACAATGGGAAGACTGCGGTCCCTTTAATACCGATGATCCGAATTATGTGTTTGGGAGCGCTCGACCGAAGAATCAGAGCAATGGCGGTGCTGGTATCGACCTTTCTCCTTCAGTGCGCGATTACCTTGGCTGCGGGAACATGTCCGTGGTGGATTGGCGGTTTGTGAATATTAGTGAAGTGACCGATGGTCCTTGGCGGCGTTTTGGAGCAAATAATCATTTTGTGATGTTGCGGAACAAAAAACAGCAGGCACGCATTTCACAAAACGATGACTTACGGAGACGCCGTGAAGAGTGGCTCCGCAATCAGCTCCCGAAAAAAGCTGGCTCATAGCAATTACAAAACTACACTGACGAAATGGAAATTACCGCATATCTCAAAACTTACTGTGGCTGGAGCGAAGGCGTCCGCGCTACCCTCCGCAAGCATGGCCTTGAGTGGGAGGAGAAGGACATCATCGAAAACCCGGCTTTCCGCTGGGAGATGGAGCAAAAAAGTGGCCAGCCGCTCAGCCCGTGTGTCGTGGTGAATGGCGAAATGCTCGCTGATGTGAGCGGTGATGAAGTGGAGGCTTACCTTCTTGAAAAAGAACTTGTGAAGCCTGCCAGCGAGCCAGCTCCTGTCCCGACGGATCGTGGCTGTAGCGATGCGGAGCACGCAGCGATGCTCGCAGGTGATCCTTCCGGTGGTAAGGCTCCCGGGAAGATTCAGCTGGTGGATTAGGGCGGATTGCTCTGATCTGATGGATCATACCGATTGATCTACGCATTGTGCAGCGTGATCTGCGTGAAGGGGATTTCCCATCCTTGTTCGTTGCAGACGTCTACGCAGAGGCGCTGGATAGTGCGCTGGAGGTTGTCGTTTTTGGCAGAGATTTCGCCGGAAAAATCGGCGAGGATTTCGTAGTCCAGTGACGAGACTCCGGCGGATGCGAATTCGACGACGACGCTGACGACGTTTTCTGCGCCAACTTCCGCTCTAAGGCTGGAGAGAAGGTGATTGGTGAAGATTTTGGGGACTTCGGTGGTGCAGATTGCTTGGTGGGCGTAATCGATTCCGAAGGTGGAATGGATGCGGAAATTGTGGGCGAGACTTTCGGGGGTTTCGGCGATGAAGTCTGCTGTGGCGTAGGTCTTGCGGCTTCCTCCGAGGAGAATGATTTGTACCCATTCGGGAGTTTGTGTGATTACTTTGCCTGCGAGGCCATCGCTGAGGCGAACCCAGTCGCCGGAGTCGCAGGGGAACCAAGGCTCTTTTGGGGAAAACGGGCGGGAGGCGAGAGGGAGGACGTCGCGAATTGGGAGCCGGAGGGTGCCGCCTTCGAGGGCGGGATTGGTGAATTCGGAGAAGACATTGAGCCGCTTTACTTCCCAGGGGACGCCATTGATGACGACGCGCTCGCCTTCTCGGACGGAGCCGAGATTGAGCATGAGCTTTATCTGATTGAAGACGCGGGGAAGGGCGGTTTTTCCAGCCCAGACGATTCCGAGAATGAGGAGGATGCTGAGGCCGAGTAGAACCCAATCACCGGCGAGGTAGAATACTATGAGCACGGCGGCACCGGCGGCGAGTGTGGTGCCGACGAGGAAGAGAACCTCTGCTGCCCGGGAGCTGAAGCTGCGGCCTTTCTTTTTGCGAAATGAGGGAAGCTTCTCAATACGGGAGCGAAGCCAGCTGAGGATGAGCCAGATGATGAGGGCGGTGGCTGCGGCGATGAGGAGGTTTAGCCCTCGGGTCTGGAAGAAATTCGAGAAAATTTCACTGAGGGAATCGAGCACGTTCCCGCGAGATGCTTCGAGCTCGGCGAGCTTAAACGTGGCGACGGAGAGGCCGGTTTCCGCCGATTGGCGGCGTGTTTCCCATTTCGTATTTAGGATCTCGAGTGAGGGGGCGAGGCCTTTGGGGAGATCAGCTTTTGCCTCAAGGGTGCCCAGTCGGGTGAGGGCGATATTTGCGTTGTCGAGCTGGCTACGAAGGGCTGCAATTTGCGTGCGAAGCTCCTCGACGTCGCGTGGGCTTTTTGTGGCGGCTTTTACTTCCTCTACGAGTGGCTCGAGGAGGTCGATAAGTTCGCTCTGAAGATCGAAGGCTGCCGGAGGTGGAGCAGATTCGGAAGTGGAATCTTGGCCGGTGGTGACGCGCTCGAGGTCGCCAGTGAGGCTGGCGAGTCGCGCCTCCATGGTGGCGATTTTTTCGGAGTTGTTCTCCTCTTTGGCTTTTTCAAGGCTGGCGCGTGTCTCTGCTAGGGAAACGGCGAGGGCATCGAGTGCTTTCCGGGAGAGATCCTCCTGTGTGGTGGCAGGTAGAATCACGGGTTCTTCCTGCGCGGGGGCGCAGGTAAGAACCAGGAGGTAGGCGAGAAGAGGGAGGACTCGGATCACAGTTCCCATTGTGGGCAGCATCGCGCGCTGCGCCAAGAAAACAGTGCGCCGAACTTCCTACACTAGCTGAGTGTAGGTGAGGAAGGCTTTCGTGCGGGCGTCGATGTCTGCCTGAGTGAGGGAGAGGAGCTTGTCTGCGCTGAAGGATTCGCAGTTGTAGCTGGCGAGGACGGTGCCGTGGATGATGGCGCGCGAGATGTCGTCGAGGCCGATGGTATCATCTGGGTTTTCCTGATGGTGCTGGTGGAGTGAGCCTGCGAGACCGCCGAGGAAGGTGTCGCCTGCGCCGGTGGGATCGACGAGTTTTTCGAGGGGGAAAGCACCTGCGGAGAAGAAGCGATCGCCGCCACCGAAGAGAAGGGCTCCGTGCTCGCCTTTTTTGATGAGGACGTATTGGGGGCCTTTTTCGAGGAGCTTTTTGCCCGCAACGATGACGTTGCTGGTGTCCATGAACATTTTGGCTTCGCTGTCGTTGATGACGAGAAGATCAATGCGCTTGAGCACTTCATCGAGTTCCTCGCGTGCGATATTGATCCAAAGATCCATCGAGTCGGCGATGACGAAGGTGCTTCCGGAGCATTGGCTGAGGACTTTGAGCTGATCGGCAGGAGCCATGTTGGCGAGGACGACGATGGTGCTTTCGGCGGCTGCGGCAGGGAGCTGGGGATCAAAATCGTCGAGAACATTGATGTGGGTCTCGAGGGTTTCCCTGGAGTTCATATCGTCGTGGTACTCGCCGGTCCAGCGAAATGTTTTGCCGCCTTCCACGACTTGGAGGCCATCGACGTTGATTTTGCGCTCAGAAAAAAGCTCGAGGTGCTCTTTTGGGAAGTCTTCACCGACGACGGCAACGAGATTGACCGGGGAGGAGAAGCTGGTGGCGATGGCGGCGAAGGTGGCGGAGCCGCCGAGGAGCTCGTCGTGCATGACACCGTCTGGGGTGCGGATGTTGTCGATGGCTACGGTTCCGGCGATGAGGACTGACATTTGAAAAGTGAATTTTGAAGAATGAATTTTAGGAAAAGCGTGATCGAGAATAGAGAATTTTATCCCGAAGGCGAACTTTTTTGAGAGATTGAGTAACGCCGCAAGAAAAAATGCGTAGAAGGGAGTGAAGAGATCGGTTCTCAGGCTTTGTCTTGAGATTGAGAGCTTCAAAAAATGACTCGTGTCTCCCAGAAGAAAGGGGGTTGCGATGTGACTGGCTGCGTTGCGTTGCGGTTGCGCGCATTTGCGATAAGCAGTCGGCTCCTTGGGAGATGGAGTCGGCTGTGAATGCGCGGGGAAAGTGCTAAGATTCTAGGCTTTTCTCAATTGCAATGGTGATGAGATGGTCTTCAGGGAAACCGGGGATTGTGGGGAAGTGGAGGTGGTAGACTTGGTCTGCGGTTTTAGCGGTCTGGGCTTCGAGGTCGACTGCGATGCGATCAAGATCCCATTGTAGACCGGTGCCGAGTGCCTTGAGGGCGGCTTCACGGGCGGTCCAAAGCCGGGTGAAATGGGTGGGGATTTCGGTGGGGGCGAGTGATGCTAGATGGGTGCTCTCTTCAGGAGGGAAGTGGCGGCGGGCGGCTTGGAGGTGGGGGAATTTGGGGTCTATACGCTCGATATCGATACCAAGCTGGGCGATGGAGGGGGCTTGTGTGAGGGCAATAACCGCGTGGGTCTTGGTGTGAGAGACGTTGAAGGTGGTGTTTTTTGTGAGCGGTTTCCCCGATTCATTAAATGTGATTTCTGCTCCGTTGAGAAGGCGGCGGAGAGCTGCGCGGCAGGCGATGAAGTTATCGCGATCGCGCTGGTGGCGGTAGTTATCAGCACGAACAATTTCTTCGGAGGTGAGTGTTGCTCGATCCTCTTTTCGGATCGCGGCACCACCTCCGGGAAGGATGATCGGGTGGATTTCGATTGGTGTGCCCGGAATCGCGATCACTCGAAGAGGGCTGGTGCGGGAGCGGGGAGGTCGCTGGCGGAATCAAGCGCGGCGATGGGGACCACTCCGGTGTTTTCCGAAGCTGGCTCAAGTGGGCGAAGGAGGGGGCGTACGGCTGCCGCGAGAGCGGCTGTGTTTTCCTCATCGAAGATAGAGAGATGCTCGCCGGGAACCGGTGTGATCGTGACGTGACCGGTGAAGATTTCTTTCCAGCCGAGATCGGGTGGGTAGACGAATTTATCTCCATTGTCTTTAGCCGGAAGGAGAAGGACATTGCCATCGTAAGGCTTGGGCGCGTAGCGTTCCTGGATGGCTCCGTGGGCTTCGCGGAGTTGGACGCTTTGGAGGTGGCCGCTTCCAGGATCTACTCCGGCAGCTTTGAGTGCGGATGCAGTGGTGTTTTCAACCTTTACTTTGATGGCTCCGATGAGGCCGCTGAATGTGCGGCCGCCGAGACGTTTGAGTCGTTTAGGCTGGGATGCTTTATCGTCTTTAGTCCAATTAGTGGCGACTCGATCACCGAGTGAATTGCGCTCAGGGGTGTAAGCTGGGTTTACTGTGTCGAAGAGAATGATGAGGGGGACTTCCTCTCCTGCTTCGCGAAGTTGCTGCGCCATTTCGAAGGCAACGATGCCTCCGTAGGAGTATCCGGAAAGAATGTAAGGGCCTTTCGGGCGAACGATGCGGATTTGTGCGACGTAGTTGGCAGCTGCCTCTTCGATGCTTTCGGGTGGAGAGGTGATTTCTTTGTTGCTGAGTATGGGGGATTCGATGGCAAAGATCGGGCGTCCAACTTGGAGCGCATGAGCCAGCGGGCGGTAAAAGAGTGTGCCGCCGTCGCCTCCGTGAATGCAGAAGAGTGGTGGAAGGTCGCCTTCTGGGAAGATGGGAAGAATTGTGGTGCCAGGCGGAATGCTACTGGCGCGCATTGGCTGAATCTCAGGAGAATCAGATTTTTCATTGGTGATTTCTGGTAGCTGAATTCGCTGGCTCATTGCGGAGGGCACAGCGGAAGGTTCTTCCAATTCTTGAGAGCGCGATGGCTCTGGCTCGGCTTCTGCAGGTAAGGTAGAAGTGAGACCTTCGGTAATACCTTCAATGGTGGGGGCGTCAGAGATATGAGTGGCGAGAGACCTAATGGTGGGGGCGGTGAAAAGCGTGCCTAGGGGGAGTGCTTTGCCGAAGACTTTATCGATCTTGGTAAAGAGCTGTAGGCCGGCCATGGAGTGTCCTCCGATGAGGAAGAAATCATCATCGGGGCCGATTGAATCTAGCTTTAAGACCTCTTTCCAGAGCTCTGCGAGTTTTTGCTCGACAGGGTTCATTTCGCTAGGTGCTGCGGTACTTAGATTTGTGCCTGGGCTAGGGAGATTGCTGCGGTCGATTTTTCCATTCAAGTTGAGCGGGAAAGCATCAATGGCGAGAACGACCGATGGTACCATGTAATCGGGCAGTGATGCGGCGAGGTGCTCGCGTACTTTCACGGGGTCGGGGGCGGTGCCGTTTGCGGGAGTCATGTAGCCGACGAGTTCACCGACATCGTTTTTCACGACAAGAGATTGCCCGACTTCTGGAACGCTGCGGATGGCAGTCTCGATTTCAGCGGCTTCAATACGGAAGCCCCGGATTTTGAGCTGGTGATCGACTCGACCAAGGAAGGCGATGTTTCCATCCGGGAGGATAAGTCCACGGTCGCCGCTCTTGTAGCGCTTGCCGCCATCGGTGGATTCAGGATCGTCTTGCCAGTATTCTTTGGTTCGCCTTGGATCGTTGAGATAGCCCATGGCATGGGCGCTTCCGCCAATGTAGATTTCTCCGGGGGTGCCTTGAGGGGCAAGTTTTCCATCTTCTCCGATGATATAGACGGTACGATTTGTGATGGCGGTACCTATTGGGACGCCATGGGGGTCATTTTCGGGGCGGTCGGTTTCCTGAACTTGATAGATCGTGGTGTAGATCGTTTCCTCGGTTGGTCCATAGCCGTTGAAGAGGCGAGGGCGGTTTTCGAGGTCGCGCCAAAGGACGACGGTTTGCGGGTTCATGACATCACCGGCACCGATGGTGGTGTGAATCTTAAGCTCGGAAAAATTCTTCTCGGAGTGCCAGAAGGAGATGAGCTCGTGGAGGTAGGCGGGAGTAAGACTGATGTGGGTGATTCCGCTAGCTGCGGCGGTATCGTGGAATTCACGGGGCGTCCAAATTACATCGCCGCGAAGAACGAGTGCTGCTCCGGCGAAGAATGGGGAGAAGACCTGCTCGATGAAGATATCGAAGGTGGCAGATCCCATCACGAGCGCGTGATCGGTGGCTTTGAGACCGTAGAATTGGGCGCTCTTTTTACAGTGGGTGCCGGCGGTGGCGTGAGAAATCACGACCCCTTTTGCTTTTCCGGTAGAGCCCGAGGTGAAGATGATATAGGCGGGGTTTGATTCGGGAATCGCGACGGGGATGTAGCGTTGATTCGAAGCGACGCATGAATCTACGGTGGCGTGGCGTAGCCCGGTGACGGGTTCTCCTAGGCAGACGGCGGCACCGGTCTCTTTGGCGATGTGGGCTTTGCGGCCTTCAGGATCCGAGGGAGCGACTGGGGCGAAGCAGGCTCCGATCTTCAGGACTCCAAAGACGGCTGCTATGAGATCAGGGGTGCGGTCGTGGCAGATGATTACAGCGTGACCGGGGCCGACGCCTTCAGCTTGGAGCGCGCCAGCTACAGCGGTGGAGCGGCGATCTAATTCGGCAAATGTATAGGTAGTGACTCCCTGGATGACGGCTGGTGCCATAGGGGTCTCTGCTACTGCGCGGAGGAAACCGTCGTGAAGAAGTGGAAGGGGGTCGTCGTGTTGGGCTGCGAGGGAGCGTGGATTAAGAGGCACCTTCGTAGTAATATCTGCTCTGGCAGGAACTTGAGCTGTTTGAGCCGGTGCTACAGGAGCTTGCTCTACGGGAGCTGCAGGAGGGGCGATAGGAATTGAAGTGGTGCGATGAATGGGAACGCTTTCGGTGCCGGAGGCGTTGAGCGATCTTGGACCCGCGAGTGGAACTGGGCGGGTGTTTACCCCCATATTCGTCTGAAGAGCAGAGACGGTGGCTTCGGGACGGGTTGTGATTTGCTCAAGGAGGATTTCAAATGCCGAGAGCCAGCGACTTACTGTAGTATCTTTGAGGAGTGAGGTATTGAAGCGGGCTTCGAGAAGTAGGCCTCGTGAGGATTGGATGGCATTGAGGAAAAGGGTGTTTTGCGAAGCGGGTTTGGGGACAGGTGCAAAGACAGTCTCAAGACCTTCGAATTCGCTGTGAGTGTCCATGCGCTCCAGCGTGAAACTAAGATCCACTAACGTGGTGCGGGATGGGTCGCGCTTAAGATCTGGGAGGTTTTTCAGGACTTCGCTATAGGTGCAGGCTTGATGCTCGAAGGCACTGAGCAGAGTATCGCGCGTGGTGTGGAGGGTGGTCGTGAAGGGGGCGTCGGGCTCTACTTTAAGACGTACCGGTAGCATGTTCACCGTATGGCCGACCATATCGGCGGCATCACCGATTGCATGTTGGGCAGCCGGAATTCCAATTATGAGATCTGTGGAGCCAGATAACTTGTGTACGAGAGAAGAGAAGGCTGCGGTGAGAGTGGATTGGAGTGTGGCACCATTTTTTGCGCCGAATAAGCGGATGCTTTCGGTGAGTTGGGTACCAATCGTGTGGAAGATGGTGGCTCCTTCGTAAGTAAGGATTGGGGGGCGAGGGTAGGAGAGGGGAAGGTCTAGGTTGGGGACGTCGTCCGAATAAATACTTGTCCAGTATTCGAGGCTTTTGGTGTGTTCGTGGGCGTCTGGCTGAGTGGCGGCGAAGTGTGGGAATTGAGGTGCGGGTGCGAGTAAACCGGTGCTTTCTTGGCCGGGGGCGTAGGCGCGAGCCAGGGTGTCGATGACGTTGTTGTAGGAGAGGCCGTCGCAGATGGCGTGGTGGATATTGATAACGAGCGTGTGATCGGTATCGGCATTCCGAACGAGGGTGGCGCGGATGAGTGGGCCGTTTTCGAGATCGAAGCTGGTGGTTGCTTCGTGGTCTATGGTGGCGTCGATATCAGTGGAGCCGCCGAGTGGCACTTCTAGGGTTTCCGCGATGCGTAGGGTTTCGCCGTCATCTGAGAAGGTGGAGCGCAGGGCGGAGTGCTGGGCGACGGTGGCATCGAGCGCGCGGCGGAGGGCAGGGAGATCGAGTTCGCCGAGCATGTGAAGCGTGGTCACTTCATTGAAGGCGAGTGCAAAGGTAGGATCGATCTTACAAGCAAGGAAGATCTCCCGCTGAGCGGCGGTGGTGGCACACTCGGATGGAATTTCTTCAATAGCTGTGCCACCGCAGAAGCCGGCAGCTTGGAGGGTGCGGACAGATTCTTTAAAGCTAGCGGTGACACGGGCGAGATCTGCGTCTGTGTGTGCGAGTGTGATGTAGCTTGGGAAACCTTCGAGGAGAAAGACTCCCTTTTCGCGGAGGTGGAAGAAGAGAAGGTTGGCAAACGGATCGCTCGAATCGACTCGGATGAAAATTTGCGAGCCGAAGTTTACAATCTTGGCTGGGAAACCGGTTTCTTCGAAGAGTGTGCTGATACCTTCGACGAAAGTCGTGGCGCGCTCGCGAAGATTCAGCCACGTATTTTCCGGCAGCTGCTTCATGTGAAGGAGGCAGGCGCGGCAGGCGGCGATTGCGAGTGGGTGACGGACGAAAGTGCCTGCGAAGAATGTGACGGGAGCGCTGGGCATGGAGTCGTCGCCGTATTCCCAGTGGCCACCATCGAAGGTGTCCATGAATTCGCGCTTACCAGCGACGACGCCGATGGGCATTCCTCCGCCGATCACTTTGCCGTAGCATGCTAGGTCTGCCTCGATGCCGTAGTATTCTTGTGCGCCTTTAAGGCCGGTGCGGAATCCGGTGATTACCTCATCGAAGACCATGGCGGTGCCAGAGGCTTCGGTGATTTTACGAATTTCTTGGATGAATTCTTTGGGGCGATGCTCGGGGTTTCGGCTTTGGATCGGCTCGATGACGATGGCTGCGAGATCGGGGGCAAGCTCGCGGATTTTGGTGAGCGATTCATCGGTGCCGTAATCGAGCACGATGATTTCGGCGACTGAATTGCGCGGTACGCCGGGTGCCATGGGAAGGGTGCGAAGTTTTGCTCCATTATTGGCCTGGCGGACGAGCACCTCATCGAAATTGCCATGATAGTCGTGATTGAAGACGACGATTTTGTCGCGTCCAGTCACGGTGCGTGTGAGGCGCATGGCTGCTTGGGCGGCTTCAGAGCCGGTACAGACGAAGCTGGCACGGTCGGCTCCGGTGAGTTCACAGAAAAGCTTGGCGGTTTCTCCAGCGAGGCGCATTTGCGGGCCTACTTCGAAGCCTTTGATCATTTGCTCCTGGATGGCTTCGACGACGAAATCTGGCGAATGACCGAAGAAACCGGGGCCGAATCCATTGAGCATATCGACGTAATCATTCCCATCGATATCGGTAATATGTGAACCTTTAGAGGATTCGGTGGCGATCTGGTAGATCATCTCCTTCCACGCAGATTTGAAGCCTGAGGCAGTGCGGGGATCGGCGTAGTAGCTGCGGTATTCTGCGGTGAGCGCTTTAGATGTAGCTGTTTTTTTCGTGTAGCGGGCGACGAGGGCGTCGAGATGAGCTTGCTGGGCTTTGGTGAGCTCGACTGATGAGGTGTCTACGCTAAACGCGATTGCGGGAGCAGGCTTGGGAAGGGCTGTTTCTTCAGATGTAATTGCGGGGGCGGGGGGCGCGGCAATTGGTTGTCCGGTAATTGCAGAGATTTGCGCGCGCATCATATCAAGTTGCGTGAGCTGCTGCTGGATTATGGAATCGAGTGCCGGATTTCCTAGATTAGTGGGTGTGATAGGTGTTGCTGTGGGCTCGGGAACTGGGGCGGGAGCTTCTTCCTCCGGGAGCGCTGCGTCGAGATGTGCGACGACGGTTTCCACTGAGGGAGTTTCTGAGAGAAGTTGACGCATGGTGATGCGGATTCCAAAGGCGTCTTTAATACCTTTCGTGACCTGGGTGAGAAGGAGTGAGTCGAATCCGAGTTCAAGGAAGGTTACGTTGGTCGCAATTTCTTCGGGGTCCATGCCGCAGAGGTCTGCGAGGACATCACGAAATTCTGCGGTGAGGCGTGGGATACGGTCTACGGGTGTTGGAGCCATAACTTCAGGTGCTGGGGAAATGGGAGGGGTGAGCGGAGCGACTAGGTCTACGGGCGCGGCTGGTGTGGCCGCGATAGTGGTGGGCTCGATTACGAAATTTTTGCGCTCAAAGGGGTAGGTTGGGAGGTCGTTTACCTTCGTTGGGAAGGCTCTACCGCGTACGGCTGTCCAATTTGGAGAAACTCCCCAGCACCAGAGTTGGCCAAGGGTGCCTAGGGCGTGCGCGTAATCATCCTGCTCGGTGCCACCGGCGGGATGAGGGTAAGTTGCGGAGGTGTGTGTTTTGGTGGATTTGTCAGGATTCTGCGCCAGTAAAGTTGTGAGCGTTTGTCCGGGGCCTGCTTCGAGAAAGAGGTGGCCTGGGGTATTCCAAAATGCTTTGGCCGCATCGTAAAAGCGCACGGGTGCACGGAGGTGGTGCGCCCAGTATTTTGGATCGGTCGCTTCGGTATCAGTCATCCAATCGCCCGTGACGGTAGATAGAATCGGGAACGATGGGGGACTTAGATCAAGCTTGCGAACGATCTGCTCGAATGGTTCGACGACGGGCTCGACCATTCGTGAATGGAATGCGTGAGAAGTGTGGAGTTGTTTCGCGGGGATGCCTTCTGCTTCGAATTCTGATGCAAGAGCGGCGATATCTTCGTGGGATCCTGCGACGACACAGAGTGCTGATCCATTAACCGATGCGAGATCGATATTTTTCCCTTCGATATGTGGGGCGAGCGTTTCCTCAGAAAGACGGACTGAAAGCATCGAGCCTCCAGGTAAAGATCCGAGTAATCGGCCTCGTTCGGCGATAAGGTGGAGCGCATTTTCTAGTGAAAACACACCCGCTAAGCATGCTGCTACGAATTCGCCAATGCTGTGGCCTGCGGCTGAGGACGGTTTGACGCCCCAGCTTTCCCAGAGTTTTGCGGTGGCATATCCGACGACAAAGATCGCAGGCTGTGCGAGCACGGTGTTTTGGAGAGCTTCTGCTGCGGCCTCGGAGTCTGGGATGCTAGGATAAAGTGCTTCGCGGATATCACTTCCGAGATGTGGCTTTAGGATTTCGGCGCAGCGATCGATTTCGGCTTTAAAGACTGGCTCGTTTTCGTAGAGACCTTGTGCCATTCCGGGGTGCTGGGCTCCCTGGCCTGCAAAGAGCATTACTACCGGCGGGGTATCACCGAGTGGGCTTCCGCTGATAGAGCGTCGCTTGTCGCCAGGGTGCTCACCAATACTTGCGTGGCGGTAGCGGTGAGTTGCACGGCCTTCTTGAAGCGTGCGCGCGACTGCGGAGGGAATGCCATTTCCTGCATAGTTAGCGATCGATTCGCTTAGCGAATTCAGTGCAGTTTCCGTCTTCGCTGAAATTGGGAATACCTGGAGCGGACGCCCTGTGCCGGATGGATTACTGGCGGTATCTTCGGGGGCTTCTTCCAATACTACGTGCGCATTGGTTCCGCCTACTCCGAAACTACTTACTCCTGCTCGGCGAAGTGCGCCGGGAGGCGAATTCCATTTTTCGAGGGTGGATACTGGGTAGAATGGACTGTCTGCGAAAGGTGCTTTTGGATTCGGTTTTTCGAACCCTGCAAGTGGTGGAATCGCACGGTGCTGAAGTGCGAGTACTGTCTTAATTACGCCTGTCGCGCCTGATGCTGTATCGAGGTGTCCGATGTTGGTTTTGGCGGAAGTAATCGCGCAGAATCCGGATTGCTCGGTGCCGGAGCGGAATGCTTTGGTGAGTCCGCTGAGTTCGATGGGGTCGCCCAGTGGTGTGCCGGTGCCGTGGGCTTCGACCATGGTGATGGTCTCAGGTGTGACGCCTGCGATGGCATGGGCACGGCGAATGACGTCTGCTTGGCCTTCGGCGCTCGGCGCGGTGAAGCTTTGTTTTTTTGAGCCATCGTTGTTGAGTGCAGAACCTTTGAGAATTGCGAGGATGGGGTCTCCATCGGCTTTTGCTTCGGCGAGATTCTTCAATACGAGGACGGCTGCACCATTGCTAAAGACGGTGCCAGAAGCTCGATGATCAAAGGCACGGCAGGCACCATCTTTCGAAAGGATGCTACCTTCTTCATGATGGTAGCCTTTTTCCTGTGGAAATGTGATTGTGACACCTCCCGCGAGCGCCATCTCGCATGCGCCTGAGCGAATGCTTTCGTAAGCCTGGCTCACTGCGACAAGCGAAGATGAACAAGCGCTCTGTAAAGTAAATGCCGGGCCTCGTAGATCGAATTTATAGGCGACGCGAGTCGCAAGATAGTCTTTGTCATTTCCAAGCTCAGTCTGGAGATCACCGACCTGGATACCGGGTACTGTTTTTTCAAGGAATGCGGGATCAGAGCAAAGATTTGCGAGAAGATAGGAATCGAAATAAGCACCGGCGAATACTCCGATGTTTTTAGTGTAGCGGTAGGGATCGGTGCCGGAACGCTCCAATGCTTCCCAACAAAGCTCTAGGAAAACACGTTGTTGTGGATCTGTGATCCGCGCTTCTTTTGGCAGCATCCCGAAGAATGCTGCATCGAAGCCGGTGGGATCTTTCATTAGGCCGCGAGCGGCTACGAAATCTGGGTCTTCGCGTAGAGCTGCCGGATCGAATCCTGCTGCGGTGAGCTGCTCATTAGTAAGCGTCGAAATTCCCGAACGGCCGTTTGCGATAAGATCCCAGAATTCTTCCGGCGTTTCTGCTCCGGGAACCCGAAGGGCATAGCCAATGATTGCGACTTCATTGGCTGGGGACTCGAGCGATTCTGGCTTAACTTTTTTCGGTGCTTGAGCCAGAGGCTCGGTAATAGGCGCTGGTGTATTGGGATACGAACCGTTCTCGGGTGCGACCTCTGCTACTGTCAAGGTATCGAGATGCGCTGCTAGATCGGCCATTCGAGGATGGGAGAAGAGTGCCGTAAATTCTGGCTTCGGCTCTGGCAAGGCTGCGTAGACGCGGAGGAGTTGGATGCTTTTACCTCCGAGGTCGGCAAAGCGGTCGTCCTGCCCGATTTCTCGAATTCCGAGTGCTGCGGACCACGCTGCTGCGACCACTTTTTGTGAGGGCGTGACCGGAGGGATACAGAAAGGTGCTCCCTTTGGGCGCGAGCGAGTGCGCATAGCGATTGCGTCTCGAATCTGTGTAGCGGTGCGGAGCGATGTTGCGATTTCGCCGTAAAGAGCTGCAGAATTTGACTGAGCTATTTTTTCTTGGATCGCGGTTTTATCGGCCGGTTCATTTGAATCTATGTCAGCAATTTTTGAAACGTTTTGAGCTGCTTTGCGTGCGTTTTCCGCCGAAATGATGACTGTATTCACATCACGCTCAGCGCCAGCGATGGAATTGAAAAATTTCTGAGCCGGCGCGTTTTTTCCGGTATCTTTCAGTGAGATCGAGAGAGTCTCGGGGCCAAGCCTAGCGAGGAATTCGAGTACTTTGTGCTCCACGCCTTTTCCAAGCGCGCGACAGCTAAGAAGAAAGGTTGGCACATGCAGGGTGCGTCCAGCGTCACGCTCTTCTGCGTGTACGGTGCCTACTAATCCATAATCGCCGAAGCGATCTTTCGCCGTCACCACCCAATGATTTTCATCGGACGCCTGTCCTTGGGTGGGGGCAGTTGTATTAAACTGGTTCGTCCGCACATAGAGCTGCGCAATTCTCGGGAGGTCGAGCAGTGTTGCCTTACGAAGTGTTACCTCAAGGTCTAGGCTGGAGAGGAACTCGTCATAGGATGAGAAACCGCCCAGTGCCTCACGTCTGTTTGCCTCATCTTCATATGCCTGAGCTCGGGTCTCATCGGCAGTAGTCGAGGATGCTCCATGATCGAGCTGCCAAAGATGTCCGAGAAATGGTGGGTAGCTTGTCGGTTCTGCGGGCACCGGAATCGCGGTCACTTCGGATGCCCGTGCGCGAACCTCTGCGATTTCTGTCGGGTTATCGTCGAGAAAAAGGATGCTGTCCGGCCCTACATTGAGATCGTTCGCTAGGGAGAGCAGGCTCTCCGATTTGGGTTGCCAGCCAAGTTTCAGCGCAGTGAAATCTTGTAGATGTACCCCGAGGTCTTCGCGTTCTTCAAATGTTTTATCGAGGTCTTCGCGGTTGTTTTTCGAGCAGATTGCGAGCAAGACGCCTGCATCCGCCTGTGATTTGAGCCAGGCGTGGTATGCGAGATGTCCGGTAGATACCTCGAGTTTTTCTGATCCATCTTCCGCCGCGACTCCACCCCAGAGCGTATTGTCCGCATCGGTCGCGATCACCTTTATTGGTTTTGCTGATTGAGCGCGAAGCTTCCGGATAAGAAAGGTTCCAAGTGCTGCAAAAAACGTATCTGTGTAAGGAACATTGCCTAATTCCTCTGCTTCAGGATCAAAAGGATCGGGATCAGGATAGAGTGCCGCCACATCATCGGCTGTGAGCACCTCCGCGCCTGGAACTTGTGGCGTCGTAAGAGGCATTTCGGAATTTTTATCCGGGCAAAGAAGCAGGAGGTGCGTGCGTCCCGGATGCTTACCGACAAAATCCGTGTATGTCTCCAGGAAGCGATCAGCGTCTTCGCCGAGATCCGCCGCACGAACTAGAAAAACGGCGGCACCATTCTCCGTGGCAGCGCCCGAATTTGGATCGAGCAGTTCCTGAAAGACTTGGCCAAAGGGTGCAAATGTGACTGCCCCCGTCGGTGATTCGGTTCCGAGTTTTTCTGCCCAAAAGGAGAAAACATCGGCCAGCGGATCCGCAGTGAAAGTCGCGGCGACGTGGATTGGGGGGGCTTTTGAGGGGCTCATGTGGAGGCCAAAAGGGAAGAGGTCAATTGGGGAAGAGGGCGAGCAGCCGCCAGTCGGCGGTCGCTAAGAGGAGGGAAAGAGGTGCGTGCTTCAGCGGCAATCACGGGATCAAGATCCGAAATGGCAATGCCTGAAGCCGCGTCTTCTACGGAATCGAGCGTTTCGCCCCAGGGATTAATGATGGCTGTGCCACCCGAATACTCGAGCGCTGGATCGGAGCCCACGCGATTGACTCCGATTGCAAATGCCTGGCATTCCACCGCCCGGGCGCGCAGGAGAAGATCCCAGTGCGATTGCCGACGAGCTGGGAAATTTGCGATGATGGCAAAAGTATCTGCTCCGGCCAGAGCTGCTTGAGCGAAGGGCTCGGGGAATCTGAGATCGTAGCAAATGAAGGGAGCCACTGTGAGCCCGCCAATTTTCCAAAGCACGATGTCTTTGCCGGGTGGGTAGGTGTCAGCCTCGCCTGAAGGTGTGAAGGGGAAAAGTTTCGTATACCGATCGGGGTGGACGCTTCCGTCTGGCTTGAAGAGCACGGCCTGGTTTTTTCCGATGTCATCGGAATTTACGGCGAGACCTACAATCAAATACACATCGTATTTTTGAGCAATCTCTCGAAGTGCGGTCTCGGTCGCACCTCCGGGTGGTTCTGCGCAAGATACAGAGCTGACAGAAAATCCCGTGCTCCACATCTCTGGGAGCACAATTAGGCTCCCTCTCTCGGGTGGGGTGCGCTTGAGATCGGAGCGCAGTTTTTCCATATTCTCGCCAGGGCGTTCCCAGGCGAGGTCAATCTGAAAAGCAATGACACGCATTCGAAGTGAGGAAGATATAGCTCGTGAAATACTATCAGGTTTCACTAAATTATCTGGATAAACATAACAAAAATCTGCGCTTTTTCCTCTAGTTTTTATGGCAATTTGAGTTCTGCCGAAACCTCTCATGTTTTGCTGATTGACCGCAGGCTTGTTCATCGCCAATCTTCCGGAGTCCGAGATCAAAACCATTTCGGAATGTGCCAGTTACCGATGTTTTTGAACGTTCTACGTGATTTCTCCCGCCCGCATTGGGTCGATATTGTCTATGAGATCAAAGGGAGTGAAGGACTTTCCGTTGGTGAGCTTGGTAAGCGGCTCGGCATGAGTTACATGGGAGTGAAGCAGCATTGTGTGGAACTGGAAAAAAAGGGCTACCTCGATACGTGGCGCCGTTCGAGGGAAGTCGGACGTCCGGAGAAAATCTATAGGCTCACGCATAAGGTGGCACCGCTCTTTCCTGGAGTCGGTGAGGAGTTCTCGCTGAGTCTACTGAAGGGCGTGAAAAATGCCCAAGGTGAAATGGCAGTAGACCGCTTGCTCTACCAGCATTTCCAAAACGAATCCGAGAAATACGGAGCTAAGGTGAAGGGCGGAGGGATTGGTGAGCGCGCGAAATCGTTTTCAAAAATTCGTAGCCTCGAAGGGCGCCGATCTGAATGGTTCGCTGAGGAGGGGGCGTTGATCGAATATCACGATTCTATGGCGCTGATTGCAGCGGAATTTCCCAGTGTGCATACGCTGGAAGAGGGGCTTGTGGGAGCCGTTCTTGGAGCTGAAGTCACCCGTAGTGAGACTCGCACGGCAGGACTGGTTATGGTACGCTTCGCGCTAGCGAGCTAGTGGGCTTATAAGGTAGCGCCACAATATTTTCCTAGCTGAGATATCGCTTTCGGCACTCTACGATTGCGTTCAGCATAGTATCTGCTTCCGCGCGGAGTCTTGCATCTAGTGATGATGCGGCGCGATTGTGGCGGCGATAGAGGAGCGCGAGATGGCTCCGAAGTTCGTCTTTGGTCATGCCGTCGCGGAGCTCGCAAAGTTGCTCTGGGCTTGCGTTGGCATCGAGGCCTTTGCGCGCTTTCTTGAGCCATTCGGCACGTGCTTTTGGCACGTCATCACCAATTTCTGGCTCTTCTTCAGGATCTGGTGCGGCAGGGCGCTTGATAGCGTTCGGCTCGGTGACTTGGCGCGCAGCTGGAGCTGGCTCGACCTTAGCAGTCTTCTTGGTCGCGATGGCCTGGGTTTTGCGCAGGTCATCAGCAAGCTTATGCTTTTGGGTAAGCTCTTTGGCTTTCTTGGTAAATTTTCCGAACATGTTCTGGATTATTCGATCTGGAGATTGCGGAAGTAGGCCGTTTTACGCTCGATCTCCTCATCGCTGAGGACGCCCTGGCCGTTGTAAGAAATGGCTACCTGCTTGGATTTGCCGGTTGTTTCATCAGTCACGATCACTTTTACGCGCTGGTTTTCATCATATGCGTAAGTCACGGTGATCTCGCATCCTGCTGGGCGTCCAGCAGGCACTTCGAGACCGATTTTACCGATGACGTCTACATATTTGGGATCACTGTCTTCGCCCTGGGTAATCTCCACTTCGATCAGCTGCTCATTGTCCTCAGATGTGACGTAGGTCTGACTTTCCGAGCAGGGAATAGGAGTGTTTTTGTTGATGACGATTGTGTTGAGGAAAAGTTCCTCGCCAGTCTCGGCATTTTCCACAAGAGCAAGGGTTCCGTAGCCGTGGTTACAAACTTCGTGAACGGTGAGGGACTGCTTGGAGAACAGTGCTGCACCGAGGGCGACGCATTCGTCTACATTTCCGCAGGAGAGCGCGGGCTTTTTAAATAGGCGCTCAAGGAGTTCGCGAACGGCGGGCATCCGTGTGGAGCCAC
Source organism: uncultured Verrucomicrobiales bacterium (assembly GCA_937922595.1). GTDB lineage: Bacteria > Verrucomicrobiota > Verrucomicrobiia > Verrucomicrobiales > DEV007 > CALAIY01. Next base: position 28,247 of record CALAIY010000038.1, read on the forward strand.
CGACAAGAACGACGTGATCTACTTCATCAATTGTGAGGTTTGATGAGAGCAATGCCTGCTCCACGAGCATTTCTGTGCGGAGAAGAAGGCGATCAACGGCATCTTCAAAATTATCACGAGTGAGCTCAACGCGGGAGATTCCTTCCGTATCATTGCCCACTGTTTCCGAGGCCTTGCGGAGCTTGGAAAGCATCTTTTTAAGGTGCTCACCTTCCTGGAGCATCCTGCGCTTCTGGGCATCGGAATCGTAAAGATCAGCTCCACGCTGGTCTTTATACTGACCGGCGATCATATCGAGGATGATCTCATCGAAGTTTGCTCCGCCGAGGTGGCGAGCTCCTTCAGATGTGAAAATTTCGAAATCGCCGTATTTCCCGATATCGAGGACGGTGATGTCTAGCGTGCCGCCTCCGAGGTCGTAGACGAGAGTGTTTCCCGTGATCTTCTTTGCGTGAGCGTAGTAGAGGGCGGCTGCGGTGGGCTCGTTTACCAAGCGCTTGATATTGAGGCCAGCGATTTTACCGGCGGCGATGGTCGCTTTTCGGGCAAATTCATTGAAGTTTGCCGGAACGGTGACGACGACATCTTTGATATCGCCAACGATATTTGAGCATTCGCGGGAGAGCTTCGAGAGAATGATGGCGGAGATCTCGGTGGGGGTCCACATCTTTCCATCGATGTCTACAATGTAGTCTGGATTATCCATGAAGCGCTTGATCTGGTAGATCGTGCGCGATGGATCGCCGCCATCACGGGCGGCTGAGCCGACGAGTTTTACCTCTTCATCGGGATCAAAATAGACAACGGATGGCGTCATGCGCTCACCGTCTCCATTGGGTACAATTTCGGGGTTCCCATCCGAGCGTATATATGCCAGTCCGGATGTGGTCGTGCCGAGGTCGATGCCTACGAATTCTGCCATGGAAAAGTGTGTGGGAAGGCCGGGTGGGATTAAAGAGAAGGAATAAGCTGTTTACTGGTGCGGGGGATTAACAGCAAGATAAATTTAGACTATCAGGACAATTAAGCAATTTTGACTTCGGCCTTCCTGAGAAGTGTTTCGCTTCCGAGGTCGCCGTTTGAGCAGAAATAGCCGGGGCGTACTGTGGTGGCAATTTCTTTGCCGGTGGGGGAGTTTTCAGCGCCGCCGAGAATAAGGATGCGCTTTCGTGTGTTGAGATCGATGGGGGTGCCTTCGGGGAAGTGGAAGGCTTCTACTGAATGCTCGCGGAGAATATCGAGAAGAGCTTCGCGGAGGGCTACGAGCTGATCTACGAAATCGGGATTTTTGTCGCTCGAGCGAACCGTGGCGAGAAGATCGTCGAGAAGGTCGATTCGGCGGATGAGATTTTTCGATAGAACGTGGACGGTGCCCCATTCGAGATCTTGGGCAGCTTCGAGAGTTTCTTTTTGGTCTTCGAGCTCGGCGACGCGCTCTTTGAGCGAAACGGATGATTTTTCCATCTCGGTTTTCGCCTGCTCGGCGCTTTCGAGATCTTTCTTTGCGGCTTCGAGTGTTTCGTTTGTCTCGGAGAGCCCGCTTTCGCTAGCTAAAAGTTTCTCAGAGATCTCTTGTAGATTCTTTTCCTGCGGGGCGAGGCTCGCGATGGTCGATTCTAGGCTGGAGACTTCGGAGCGGAGTGTTTCGGCTTTCGCGGTGTCTTCTTTGAGTGTGGCGACGGATTCCCTTAGTGTGGAGAGTTCGTTTTCCAGGCTTGTCTTTTGGACGTGGAGTGCGGTGAGATCGGCTTGAACCTTTTTGGCTTCGATACCGGAGGTCTCGGCGCTATTGATGGCTTCTTTAAGCTCGGCAAGTTCTGCTTCCGCTGATTCTCTTATGGATTTCTGTTTCTCGCAGCTTGCCTTCAGGATCATGATCTCCTTCTCGAGCTCTTCCTTTTCTTCGTTGAGGCTGGAGTTTTCCTCTTTCTTTTTGCTGACGGTTTCCGAAAGCGCTTTTTGCTTGTCTTCGAGGCTACTGAGCTCTCCCACGATGCTGTCGCGGAGATTTTCAGAAGCGTGTACTTTGGCTTCGATTGCTTTGAGGGAGGCTTCTGCGCGCACTTTTGCAGCGATGGCCTCACCAAGAGCGGCTTTTTCTTTATTCGCTTCGGTTACTTTGCCGGTAAGGCCGCTGAGCAGCTTTTCCGTGCGGGAGGATTCTTGAAAGATTTCATCGCGTGCGCTTGTTGCTTCTGCGATCTCTTTGTGGAGGGCATCAAGCTCTGTCTGAAGGCTATCGATTGCGGGCTGGTGCTCGGACGCGGAATCGAGCCCGTTTTTGATCTGCTTCAGTTTTTCGACCTCGGCGGTGAGGGAGGCCTGCTCGTCGCGGAGGGTATCGAGTGAGCGTTCAAGTTCGGCGCGGTTTCCTCCTCGGAGGGTGTGTTGTAGCTCTGAGTCTTTCCCTACTGGGATTGAGGCGGTCTTCGCCTCGCGAGACGTATCATTTTCGGGGACGATGTATCGTGCATCTACCTGACCAAATGCCACTTTGTCTCCATGACGGAGGTTGCAGCGTACAATGCGCTTTCCATTAACTTCGATGCCATTTTGCGAATCGAGATCATGAACCTCAAACGAGCCGTCCGATTTACGAGAAAAACGGGCGTGCTTGCTCGATATCCAAGAGTTTTGGATCACGATGGCATTTGAAGGATCGCGGCCAAGTGTGACTGAATCGGCGTTCAATGGGAACTCGATGTCTTGGCCTGGGCTGACCTGGAATGTGAGGATTGCTGTACTCACGGCTTTTTTGGTGGGGTGGCTGCTTCTCGTATGAAACGAGAGCGTGCGGGATTAACGGGTGGTTATCTCTCGAAGAGAGGAGTTAAAAAATATGAAATTTGGCGGAAGGTAAGGTGAAGCGAGAATATAAAGGATGCCAGAGGAAACCGGTTTTTGCCGGATACACAGGCGCAATCCTTCCGCTAAAATGACCGCTGGAAAACGGGGATTCTTGGATTGAAAGTATGGTTCATATGGTAATTATACACCAAAATCGCGATTAGACGACTATTTCATTAAGATCGACAAGAATTTCACGTGGCTTAGCACCCTCGCCGGGGCCAATAATGCCTTTTGCTTCAAGAATATCCATCATTCGAGCGGCTCTGGTGTATCCGAGACGAAGGCGGCGTTGGAGGAGGCTTGTGGAGGCTTTTTTCTCTTGAGCGATTACTTCGAGGCATTTTTCGAGGCAATCGAGATCTTCATCGGAGAGGTCATCGGCTTCGGCGTTAGATCCACCTTCTATGGCTGCTTTCGCGGTTTGCTCGAAAACGGGGTCTGCTTGGTCGCCACAGTGCTTCACGATGCGCGAAATTTCGTCGTCCGAGAGATAGGCTCCTTGGGCTCGGAGGAGCTTGGAGGTGCCGGGAGGTAGGTAGAGGAGGTCTCCTTTGCCTACGAGCTTATCTGCTCCTTTGGTGTCTAGGATGACCCGAGAGTCGAGAGCGGAGGATACCTGGAAGGCAATGCGGGAGGGGATGTTGGCCTTGATGACGCCGGTGATGACGTCGGCGCGAGGTGTCTGTGTGGCGACGATGAGGTGGATGCCTGCGGCGCGTGCCATCTGGGTGATGCGAGCGATGGCAAGCTCGACATCGGCGGGAGCCGTCTGCATGAGATCGGCAAGCTCGTCGATGATGACGACAATGTATGGGTAACGGTCCGGGATTTTCATCTGGTCCGGATCATCGGCCATTTCTTCGTCGGTCGGGCCGGGCTCAGCGTCGGACCAGCCTGCGTGATCGCGGGTGGATTCTTCGATTTTGACGGCGACTTTCTTGAGTTCATCGGCGGCTTTGGCGGGATCGAACGGCGCTGAAAGCTCGTCGGCAATGGCATCGAGGTCGATGGTGACTTCGGTGGATTCCGGCTCTGGTGCGATTTCTTCGCCAGTGGCAGGATCGATTTTTGGCTCAGGCTGTTTGCGCTCGCGCTTGTTGAAGGAATCGAAGTTCCGCACGCCTTCTTTAGCGAAGACTTGGTAGCGATGCTCCATTTCATTGACGACCCAGCGAAGGGCTAGGAGCACTTTCTTAGGATCGGTGACAACTGGGATGACCAGGTGTGGCAGAGAGTTGTAGATCTGCATTTCGACCACTTTCGGGTCGATCATGATGAAGCGTAGCTGGTCTGGCGTAAACTGGTAGAGCAGTGATGCGATGATCGAATTGATGCAGACGGATTTGCCCGAGCCTGTCGCACCGGCGACGAGGAGGTGCGGCATGGCTGCGAGGTCGGCGATGATGGTGTTGCCGTAGACGTCTTTGCCGAGGGCAATGGGAAGTTTTGATTTGGTGTCGGTGAAGGCGGAATCTTGGAAGAGTTCGCGGAGTGGGACGGCAACTTTGATGTCGTTTGCGATCTCGATGCCGACAGTGTCTTTGCCGGGGATTGGCGCGATGATATTGATTCGCTCTGCCTTTGTGGCGCGGGCAATATCTGCTTCAAGGCTGGTGATGCGGTTTACCCGAAGGCCTTCACCGGGGTAGATTTCGTAGCGGGTGATTGTGGGGCCACGGGTGATATCGCCGGGGGTGACGGGGATGCCGAAGGTGCCAAGGGTGCGCACGATGGTGTTTTGGAGCGCGAGTAGCTCGGAGGTGTCGGCGGGTTCGGCTTCGGCGTTTTCGTCGTAGTCGAGGAGATCGAGATCTGGGAGATCGTAGTCTTCGAATGCATCGTCGAGCGAGGTGGCGGAGCCAGGGCCGGTGGCGGGATTGTCGCCAGCGCGTTTTTTGCGGAGATCCGCTAGGGTCATCTTGGGGAGGCCGGTGGTCTCATCGTTCCGGCGGGCGGAGGAATCGATAATTTTAGGCTCCGGGGTGGCTGGGATTTCAGCGAGGGGGAGCTCGAGTTCCGCTGTTTCGGCTTCGGCAGGATCAAGTTCGGTGGCATCGAAGGGGTCGTCCTGAGAGAATTCGGTAGCTGTCTTGCGCTTTGCTGGAGCCTTGCGCTTGGGGCGGGCTTTTTTTGCTGCTGCGGCTTCTTGCTTTAGGGCGCGCTCTTCACGGCGGGCTTCAAGCTCGGCGCGCTCGGCGGCGCTTTCGGCACGAGCGATTCGGTTTTCTTCAAATGATTCACGGAGGGCTTCGATGCCGTGCTTCGATGCGCGAAGGAAATCGATGGGGGCGATGCCGGTGAGTACGATTGCGGCTGAGGCGTAAGCAAAACCTACGAGGATGGCTGAGCCACCTGTGCCGATAAAGGCGACGAAGAATTCTTGGCCGAGCTGGGCACCGACACAGCCACCTGGGCCAAGGGTATTGAAGCGGTGTTCCCAGTCTTCAAACCACCACGGCTGAAAGTGGGCGAGGCAGGAGCCTGCAAAGACAAGGACGGTGAGTGCTACAATTTCACGGAAGGGAACAGGGCGGCGTGAAAGGATCTTCATTCCGCCAAACCAGAAGAGTCCCGTAGGGATGAGGTAGGCGGCTGCGCCAAAGATAAAGATCGAATATCCGGCGAGGAATGCTCCGAGGGGGCCGATGACATTATGTGCCGGAGAATTTGGCGTGGATAGTGCGGAGAAGCTTACCGCTGCAGGCAGGTCGCTTGGTGTGTAGGTGATAAGTGCGAGAAAGTGAATGATCGCAAAAACAATGAGGCCGAGCGCAATGACGTCGTTTTGTGTCGTGCTGGGGGCTTCGACGGTTTTTTGGGGGCGTTTGCGTTTAGGCCGGGCACTCATAGGATCGGGGTGCCGCCCGAGCATGATGCTTGGCGGCTAGGACAACCATGGTTTTACCTCAAGTATATTAGTATTTCAACAATCTTAAGGGTTTATGGAGAGTTTGGTGATCGTATTTGCAAAAGTGCCCGAGGCCGGGCGGGTGAAAACGCGATTGGCGGCCACCATCGGAGAGTATGCGGCTGTGGTTGCTTACCGTAAGCTCGCGGAAGAAACGCTTCGTTTGCTGCCGAAATCCGTGGATGTCTGGGTATCTTATGCACCTGGGACGTCTGAGGCGGAGGAGGTGATGCGAGCTTGGCTTGGTGGGTTGCGCCCGATTAATCGCTGGCTCCCACAGGTCGATGGGGGGCTGGGGGAGCGTCTTGAGGGTGCTTGTAGGGCAGGGCTTGATGCGGGGGCGAGCCAAGTCACTGTGATTGGGACGGATTGCATTGGGCTTGATGCTGCCGTTTTTGAGGAGATTGATGCCGAAGTGGACGTTTGTTTTGTGCCTGCGAAAGATGGTGGTTATGTGTCAGTGACTATTCGTAATGAGAGGTCTACAGCTGTTTTTCACGAAATTCGTTGGAGTACGGAGCATGTGATAAGTGATAGTCTCGCCGCTGCAAAGAGGGCTGGGCTATCGGTGTCGGTTGCGCCCTACTCGCTTGAAGATGTGGACACTGAGGCTGAATGGCTGACGGCGGAGAAAATCCTTATAAAACGAGGGCGAATTTATTAAAATATAGTATATGTCTGAAAATTAAATATGAAGGTATCAGAACCCATCTCTTTTTCACCGTTAGTCATGGAACGTGTCTGGGGAGGACGGCGACTGCAGGATTTTCAAAAAAGCCTTCCAGAATCTGGGAGTTGTTTCGGGGAATCGTGGGAGTTAGTTGATCGTCCAGAAGCGCAAAGTGTGGTTTCGGGTGGAGCGCTCGATGGCAAGCAATTGGGTGAGCTTTGGCGAGATCCTGAAGCGCGAAATGCCATCTTCGGAGCGAATGCGCCCGCTACCGAGCGTTTTCCAATTCTCGTTAAAATCTTAGATTGCCGCCAAAAACTCTCGGTACAAGTCCACCCACCTGCGGAAATTGCGGAAAGCCTTGGCGGCGAGCCTAAGACGGAGATGTGGCAGATTGTGGAGGCGGATTCCGATGCCAGTCTCTACGTGGGATTAAAAAGGGGGGCTTCAAAGGATGCGTTTTCCAAGGCGGTAGAGGAGGGGACTACGGAGACGTTGATTCATTCGATTTCGCCCTCGGTAGGCGAATCAATTTTCATTCCAAGCGGACGTCTACATGCCATCGGTGGAGGGCTTGTGATCTACGAGATTCAGCAAAATAGCGATACGACGTACCGCGTTTTCGATTGGAATCGTAAGGGGCTCGATGGAAAAGAGCGGCAGCTTCACGTGGATGAATCACTCAAGTGTATCGATTTTGCGGATATTGAGCCAGAAATGGATTCTTGTGATGGCGAATCGCGCGCGGATTGCCCTCACTTCAGGGTCGATCATTGGGCGATCGCAGAGGGCGAAGGGAGGGAGGTGGCATGCGCTGGTGAATTTGCTTACTTCGGCGTCGCCAAGGGGCAGGTGTCGTGTGGTGGTAGGCTTTTCCAAAAAGGGGAGTTTTTCCTAGTTCCTGCTGAGCGCGCGGAAACATGTGGGACAGTTTTTGCCGTTGATGCCTCAGCCGAGGTTGTTCGCACCCGCTTCGGTGTGGCAGAAAACGCAAAATTAGGGTAAAGAGGGTGATTCATTATGGCTGCATCCGAAGATAACGAAGACGAAGACGTCGCGACCAAAAAGAGCGTGCCGGTAAGGCAGTTTTCCGTTTTCTTGCCCAATCGCGCAGGAGCACTGCTCAGTGTGGTGCGAATGGTGAATGATTCGATGGCTGAGGTTCTTGGTGTGAGTGTGCTGGACTCTATGGATGGCACCGTCGTTCGCATCGTTGTCTCAGATCCTGAATCGGTGGAGACACTTTTTATCGAGAAGGGGATTCCGCACAGCATGCTTGAGCTGGTGGCAATCGAGCTGCCTGATAATTCCCACCTCGCGAATTGCCTCGCTGCGCTTCTTGAGGCCGAGACGAACGTGCATTTCTGCTACCCCTTGCTCTGCCGTCCGAATGACCGCCCCGTGCTGGCATTCTGTCTTGAGGACAGTGAGTTCGGTGCATCAGTCCTTCTCAATAGTGGCTTCAAGGTGCTCTACGAAGCGGATCTCAGCCGGTGATCTGTGCTTCAGGATTTTGATAAAATTGGCATTCTCCACTTGCGCTAAACCGCGCCACGTGGCATAACACCCGCCCGTCTTGCCGACGGTTTTTCCGAGGCAAGAGCATCGAATAGTCTCATGGTGTAATGGTAGCACTTCTGATTTTGGTTCAGACAGTCAAGGTTCGAATCCTTGTGAGACTACCACTCTCGATCTGAAGTTCCCGAGAGTTGGAAATACGGTTTATTCCGAAAGTTTGGAAAACCTGGGAATCTCCGAATTCTCTGATTGCGCGTCCCTCACAGCCAATTAGACTCCACGTCCTTTCGCACCCGGCTTGTAGGCCGTCCCATTGGCAGGGTGCATCTGATAGAGCTTCGGTTTTATCAGGAGAAACGGGACGAACATCGGCATCCGATTAACCAACAACCAAACCTTACAAACCCAAGCATTATGAAAACTGCATCCGCAGAGCTCGAGGCATTGATCAACGAGACCTTCACCGAATATAAAGAAGGCTCGATCGTCAAAGGCACCATCCTCGATATTAAACCACAAGTCGTCCTCGTAGATATTGGCTACAAGTCCGAGGGCGCGATTCCCGTCAACGAATTTGAAGACGAAGAATTTGAAGTAGGCGAAGAGATCGAGGTTCTCCTCGAGAAACTCGAAAACGATGAGGGCATGATCGTCCTCTCCAAGGAGAAAGCTGCCCACAAGCAGAACTGGGACAAAATCGTCAAAGTTTTCCACGATGGCGGACTCGTCAAAGGCAAGGTCAAAAGCATCGTCAAAGGCGGCCTTATGGTCAACGTCGGCGTCGAAGCGTTCCTTCCTGGATCGCAGATCGACATCATCCCACCGAAAGACCTCACCGAATACATCGGCAACGTCTACGAATTCAAGATCGTCAAGGTCAACGACGAGCGCCAGAACATCGTTCTCTCGCGTCGTGAAGTCATCGAAGCCGAGCGTGCTGAGCAGCGTGCTCGCTTCCTCGAGACGGTCACTATTGGTGATAAGGTCGATGGCCTCGTAAAGAACATCACCGACTTCGGTGTGTTTGTAGACCTCGAAGGCATGGACGGACTCCTCCACATCACGGACATGAGCTGGGGACGGATCAACCACCCAAGCGAAATGGTCGCAGTGGGTCAGTCGCTCCACGTTCAGATCCTCGACGTCAACAAGGAGAAGGAGCGCGTCTCCCTCGGCCTCAAGCAGATGCTCAAGAATCCTTGGGAAAACATCGAATCCAAATACCCAATCGGCGGCACCGTCAAAGGTCGCATCACGAAGCTCGTTCCTTACGGAGCGTTCATCGAAGTCGAAGAAGGTGTTGAAGGACTTGTTCACGTTTCCGAACTCTCCTGGACCAAGCGCATCACGCGGCCTCAGGACGTCCTCACTCAGGGCGACGAGATCGAAGCCGTCATCCTTGGAATCAACAAGGAAGAGCAGAAGATCAGCCTCGGTGTCCGTCAGCTAGACGCAAACCCATGGGACGCGATTGAAAGCCGCTTCCCAATTGGCTCCAAGATCAAAGGCCAGGTCCGCAACCTCACCGCCTACGGTGCTTTTGTGGAAATGGAAGACGGCATCGATGGAATGATCCACGTGTCCGACCTCAGCTGGACCCGCAAGATTAACCACCCGTCCGAGATCCTCAAGAAGAACGACGATGTGGAAGCGACCGTGCTCGAGATCGATAAGGTCAATCAGCGCATCAGCCTCGGAATCAAGCAGCTCGACGACGATCCATGGTCCGACATCGATACGCACTTCGCAGTCGGCGACCTTGTGAAAGGCACCGTCACGAAGATCGCAAGCTTCGGTGCCTTTGTGGCACTCGAAAACGAGATCGATGGCCTCGTCCACATCTCGCAGCTCAGTGAAGAGCACGTTGGCCGTGTGAAAGACATCGCCAATGTTGGCGACGAAGTCGAAGCTCGCGTCATCAAGGTGGACAAAGTTGAGCGCCGTATCGGTCTCTCAATCAAGGCCGCCAGCTACTCCGAAGAGGAGCTCAAGCAAGAGACTGCCGCCTTCGAAGCGCTCCGTCCAAGCTCCGATCTCGTTGGCCTCGACGAAGCATTCCGCTTCGCTCAAGAGGAATACCGCCCCGGCCAAGCCGGCGAGTAAGACTCTTCGAAAGATACTCTGTAAGGGGCTCCCGGTTTTCCGGGAGCCCCTTTTTCGTGGTGTCGTCCGAAGTGCAACGTGGCTACATCACGACACAAAAAACCCCCGGCCTTTCTTGAAGAGGGCCGGGGGCTGTTATCCGATGGGAAACGGGGACGCTGCGCCGGGGTTACTCGGCGAACTGTGCGTCGAACACGATATTGGACGCGGGGAAATCGATTTTCTTAGTGAAGGCGCAACTTTCGGTGGCTCCGAATTCGCGATCCATGGCGCCGTCTTCCCATTCGATGGAGAGCGGGCCGGTGTAATTGATCTCGTTAAGCGCGCGGATGATTTTCTCGAAGTCGATCTTTCCGCGGCCGACACTCTTGAAGTCCCAGTAGCGCTCAGGCTTGTGGAAATCGACGTGGCCGCCGAAGACGCCAGCGTCTTTCGGGGTGTCGCTCCAGGAGACGTCCTTCATGTGGACGTGGAAAATTCTGTCGGAGAATTCGTAGATGAATTTCTCGTAGTCGACACCTTGGTAGCCGAAGTGGCTGGGGTCGTAGTTGAAGCCAAAGGCGGGGTGATTGCCCACGGCTTCGAGGGCGCGGCGTGCAGAGGAGATGTCGAAAGCGATTTCGGTAGGGTGTACTTCGAGGGCGAAGCGAATGCCTTCATTTTGGAAGTGATCGAAGATCGGTCCCCAGCGGTTTGCGAAATCTTCGTAGCCTTTATCGATTTGGCCGGGAAGGACGGGGGGGAAGGAGTAGCAGAGGTGCCAGATCGAGGATCCGGTAAATCCGTTTACGGTTTTTACGCCGAAGTGTTTTGCGGCGGTGGCCGTTTTCTTCATTTCTTCGGCACAGCGCTGGCGCACTTCTTCGGGATCTCCGCTGCCGTAGATGTAATCGGGTAGGATTTGGGCGTGGCGCTCGTCGATGAGGTCGCAGACGCCTTGTCCTACGAGGTGGGAGGAGATGGAGAAGCGCTTGAGGCCGTGCTTATCGAGTAGGGCGGCACGGTCTTTGCAGTAAGCTTCATCTGCTTTGTCGATTTCGAAGTGATCTCCCCAGCAGCCGAGCTCGAGGCCATCGTAGCCGAAGGCTTTAGCCTTCTCGCACATGGTTTCAATTGGGAGGTCGGCCCACTGGCCGGTGAAGAGAGTTACGGGACGTGACATAAGAATGTGAGGTTTAAAATTTAGCTAAGAAATGAATCCATTTTCGTCCACACGGCTCCATCTTTGGAGCTGGCAACGGTGGCTTCGATGAATGCCATTCCTCGGATACCATCATCGATTTTGGGGTAATCGAGGGTGAGGGGGCCGGGAGTTTCCCCGGCTTTGAGGGCTTTGATGTGATTGGTGAAATTTTTGTAGACGTTTGCGAATGCTTCCAGGTATCCCTCGGGGTGGCCGGCGGGAGTGCGGGTGGCGCTTGCGGCTGCTTCGCCAAGATAGCCGAGGCCAGTGCGGTAGATTTGGGTGGGCTCTTCGAGCCATTTTACGGTGAGGGTATTGGGCTCGGTCTGGTGCCATTGAAGGCCGCCTTTTTCGCCATAGATGCGGATGCTGAGGTTGTTCTCTTCGCCTACGGAAATTTGGGAGGCGTGGAGGATGCCTTTGGCTCCGCCTTTGAAGCGGAGGAGAATATTGCCATCATCATCGAGGAGGCGGCCATCGACGAAGGCTGTGAGATCGGCGCAGAGTTCTTCAATTTCGAGGCCGGTGATGTATTCGGCGAGGTTTTCCGCGTGGGTGCCGATGTCGCCAATACAGCCTGCTGCGCCTGATTTGGTGGGATCAGTGCGCCAGGCGGCTTGCTTTTGCTCGGAGTCTTCGAGCTTGGTTGCGAGCCAGCCTTGTGGGTATTCGGCAACGACTTTACGGATTTTGCCGAGCTTGCCTGAGGCTACCATTTCGCGCGCCTGCTTCACCATGGGGTAGCCGGTGTAATTGTGGGTGAGCCCGTAGAGCTGGCCGCTTTTTTCGATGATTTCCTTGAGCTCTTTGGATTGCTCGAGATTGAAGGTGGCGGGTTTATCCGAAAGGACGTGAAAGCCTGCTTCGAGAGCTGCTTTTGCGGCGGGGAAATGCATGTGATTCGGCGTGACGATGCTGACGAATTCCATGCGCTGATCGGCAGGGAGAGCGGCTTCTTTCTCCATCATTTCCTCCATTGTGCCGTAGCAACGCGATTCATCGAGACCGAATTCGAGGCCGGAAGCGATAGATTTTTCCGGGGTGGAGCTAAATGCTCCGCAAACAAGTTCTATCTGCTGGTCGATGGCGGCAGCAATGCGGTGGACGCCTCCAATGAAAGCTCCTTGGCCGCCGCCGACCATGCCCATGCGAATTTTGTTGCTCATAAAAAAAGGAAAAAGAGTGAAAAAGTGTTTGGAAGAAACGGATGATAAAGGTGAACGGGGGAGCGTAGCGAGCAATTGGTTTTTGACGGGGCTAAGCGAAGTGTCAGGGTTGGGGCATGAGGATGAATTTTTTCCGGACGTTGGCAGCATTTTTCAGTTCACTTGGGCTTCCTGCTTCGGCGATTGATGCTTCTGGTGTGATTGCGGCGTGCTCTGAGGGGAAAGAGGGCGCTGTGCCTTACCGGCTGTTCACACCTGGGGCATTGGAAAAGCCATTGCCGCTGGTGGTGTGCCTTCATGGCTCGGGAGGGCGCGGTGCCGATAATACCACTCAGATTACCGATACTTGGTGGGCACCTAATGTGCTCGTGTCTCCTGAGCACCAGGCGGAGCATCCGTGCTTTGTGTTGATGCCACAGTGTGGGAATGAGAGGCGGTGGGTGGATTGTAAGTGGGATGAGGGAAGTTATGAAGTTTCAAAGACGGCAGAAACTTCCGAGCTTGCTTCGGTGGCTGCGCTGGTGAAGGCGCTTGCGGCTAGGCCTGAGGTGGATGCTTCGCGAGTGTATGTGACAGGGATGTCGATGGGTGGCTATGCGACGTGGGATTTACTTGCGCGGCATTCTGATATTTTTGCGGCGGCGGTGCCGATCTGTGGAGGTGGCGATCCTTCGTTGGCGAGGCGTTTAAAGGATGTGGCAGTGTGGGCTTTTCATGGGGCGGATGATCCGGTGGTGCCAGTGTCGGGAAGTCGGGAGATGGTGGCTGCGCTTAAGGCCGCTGGCTCTTCGGTGAAATACACGGAGTTTCCAGGGGTGAAGCATAATAGCTGGCGACCGTGCTGGAAGGATGAAAAACTCGTGGCTTGGTTCTTTGCCCAGCGTCGAGATTAGGCTACGGATGCTATGCGCCGAAGCGACCTACTAACGTGAGCACTATTATTGAAGAACTACCGAAGCCCCGCAAATTTACTCGGATGGAGGATCCGGATGGGCCGGGATTGTGGGAAGTGCGGGATTCTGAGATCCACGGGAGTGGGGTCTTTGCTGCGGGTGCCATCTGGAATGGCGAGCGAGTGATCGAATATTGTGGTGAGAAGATTACGAAGGAGGAGTCTGAGCGCCGTGGAGATTTACATTGGGCGCGATCATTGGAGACTGGTGGGGGGGCGGTTTATTTGTTTACACTGAATAAGAAATATGATGTGGATGGAGCGTTTCCCTGGAATCCTGCACGGCTGATCAATCATTCATGCGATCCAAACTGCGAGGTGCATATCGTGAAGGGGCGTATCTGGGTGGTGGCGCTGATGGATATCGAAGATGGGACTGAGTTGTCTTTTAACTATGGCTTCGATGCGGAGGATTACGAAAGCCACCCATGCCGCTGCGGAAAGGCGCGATGTGTGGGGTATATCGTGGGCGAGGATTACTGGCCTGATATGTATAAGCAGATTGCGAAAAAAGAGAAGGCTGCGAAGCAGAAGGCTCGAAAATAAAGCTGCAGGTTCGCACAAAAAAAGGGGCACCGGATTTCTCCGATGCCCCCTTTTTTGGTTGGTGGGTTTGTTAGTTTTTGGCGGAGCTAGTTTTTCCGTTGATAAAGATCGTGGAGCTTGAAGCAGGACGACTTACGTCGATCACGTAATCGGCGTCGAGAGCTTTTTCGATTCTCTTCTTGGCATCGGCGAGGTGAGCCGAGGTGTAGGGATCGAGTTTCGCATCCGTCTGGATGGAGGCGGCGATGGTTCCGAGCTCTTGGGCGGCCAGCTTTTGGATGGGCTTTTTCGAGGAATTGGATTCTGCGGAGGGGCCGATGAGGTCGATTAGGCGCTCGATGAGTTCTTCTTGGAGGTCGCGCTTCAGGCTGCTGAGCATTGGCTTACGAGCGGTGAAACCACCTTCTGGAGGGTTTTCTGCGGCCTCTTTGATTCCATCAAAGATGGAGCCTCGAAGGGTGGCGAGAAGCTCGGGGAGTGTGAGGGCGTCTTCATCGGCTGGAACGCGGAATTCGTTGTCGTAAACTCGCTCAAGAGTCTTTGGGTTCATCAGTGAGGTGAGAATACTGGCTTGGATTCCGAGGATTCTGTCGTGAACGGGCCAGGCGGGATCGGTGAAGCGTGTGCCGAGGCTTTGAGTGCCGGCATCCCACCATTTATCGACGGTCATGTGCCTGAGGAGTTCGGGTGTGAGGCCGAAGGCTTCGGAATTGAATGCGTTTTCAGTGATGAAGGCGAGTGCTTTGCGTTGGGTGTCTGCGGAGACGACTTCGATGGGGGCGCGGCCATTAGAATCTCCTTTTTTGTCGCGGTAGATGTGGGCTCCTCCGATCCAATTGGCCATCATGGAGAGTGCCTTTGTTTGCTCACTGAGGGTGAGCTGGTAGCCATGGCGGGCTTTTGCCCAGGAGTCGCCATCTTTTACAAAACCATCGAGAATCAGTGCGCGGTTTTTCTTCACGAGGCGCATTTGGTTTTCTGCGAAGGTGAGTGGGTCTTTACCGAAATCGTAGCGGCGGGCGAGGGGATCGGATCCCCAGGTGTCTTCATCGGTGGCGTAAGCGAGCTCAGGCTCGGCGACACGGTCGAGAATTGGGGTGAGGTCTTTTGCGAAGGTGTAGCCGTATTCGATTGCCCACATGTCGTAGGGGCCGATGTCGATCATGGCGTAGTCTCCTTGGACTTTGCCGGTCTCGACGTTGATGTTTACGGGGATGTAATCCATGACGGAGGCTGCGAAGGGACGCTTGCCTTTCACTTCTTCCGTATTCATTTCTTCGATGCTAAGCATGGAGGAGGCTTTGAAGTTGTGGCGGAGACCGAGGGTGTGTCCGACTTCGTGAGCAACGAGGTCGGCGAGGAGGGGGCCGATGAAGGATTCGGGGATTCCATCGAGCTTTTGCTCGGTGTCATCGTTTTGGCTTTCTTCGTTGGTGCCGTTCGCTAGTGCGTTTTTGGCGTTTTCATCTTTCGTTTTCTTTTCTTCCGGGGTGAGGTCTTTGTCTTCTTTTGCTTCGGAAGCCGCTTGGGTGCGGGCATTTTCAAACTCGGTGATGGTGCGAGCCATTTGCATCATGGAGATGCCATGAGCCTTGCAGTTGGCGGCGTGACAGAGGCCGTTTTTCTGGGAGTAGCGGGCGGAGAGACCGTCGTATTCATCGTCACCGATAAAGCTTGTATCGACATTGGCTGCGGGGTGGCCGCCGAGGTGCTGGAGGTGGCTTTGAGCGGAGCGTGCATCGATGAGTGTCTGGCGCTCGGATGGTGCGGAGAGGCGGACGCGTGGATCCCAGTTTGGGTGTTGCTCAAGCCAGGCAAGTGTTTCTGGAGCGTAGCCTTCGGTGACAACTCCAGGAAGCACTTCGTGGAATTGGCGCCAGAAGTTACGGATCCAGCCGTCGGTAAGAATGATGTCGGCGTCGAGGATTTGGCCAGTGTTGGGATTGACACGGCTGGGCCCGATGGCGGTGCCGACGCCGTTGTTGAGCCAGCGGACGAAATTGTAATTTACGTCTTCGGGATCTTTGTCCATGTGAGCGCCAGTGGTGGCGTCTTGTTGGTGGACTTGGACAGCGTCGATAAGACCGATGTTTTCAAAGGCTTTGTTCCACATTTCGATTCCGTTGCGCACCCAGCGGCGGTAGCGGATTGGGGTGGTGTGCTCGATGTAGAAAACGATGGGCTCTTTCGGCGGGGAGAGGCGAAGCTTGGGGTCGGCTTTTTCGAGGTGCCAGCGGTTGATGTAGCGCTGAACGACTTCGTCTTGCTTGAATTTGCCGTAATCGGTGTAGGTGGTGGTGAAGTAGCCTATGCGGGTGTCGGCGACACGGGGCTTATAGTTTTTGTTCTCCGTGATGAGAGAGATGGAGAAGTGGAAGGTGCGGAGCTGGCCGCCTCTTACAGGGGCTTCGATGGCGATCTCAACGTTGTTTTTAAATGCTTTGGCAGTCTTGATTTGGATGAGATCTTTTTGGATGCCTCCGGCGTCTGCGCCGAAGAATTTCCCGGCTTGGCCGATGAGAAGAGCATCGAGATCAATCATCGGGCCGCCTTTGGGCACGATGGTGAGGATGGGTACATCGAGGATGACTTTGTCGGTAAAGAGGCGCTTTACTGAGGATTTGGATTCGTTGTCTCCGGTGGATCGGATTGCGAGATTGGGCTCGATCATGGCGAGCTTGTCGTCGTATTGCTTCCAGTAGACGTAGCGCTCTCCGGATTGGAGGCCTGCGTAGGTCTCGCCGCTGGCTACGGTGAGGGCGATGTAGTGTTTTTGCCCGGCGTAGCGCTTGGGTAGCTCGGCGAGAAGTTGATTGTCTTTGTTTCGCTTCCAGATGGTATAGAAGCTTTTCGAGCCGTCGAGAGTGGATACTACTTTAGTGTATCCTTTGGTGACCTCTTCGACGGATTTGTAATTCGCCGCGGGAGCGAGAGCGCTTCCTAAGGCGATGATGGTACTGGTAAGAATGAATTTTTTCATAGGGGCGAAGGGTCTTTCGGGAAGTTTGAAAATTAAGCTAGTATAAATACTTAGAAAAACTATAAATGGTGTTTAGCGACAGGCAAACGGAATTGCATGTCCCTGTAGGTCTCCTTACGGGGGGCGGCGTTCAATCTTATCGTGAAAAGTGCCTTTAGGGCACCTCCGAAAACCTATTGATCTGATCCAGCGGCTCGAATCTCGCGCTTTTTCTCCAAGTTTACTCCTCAAGGCTGCGGCTCTTCCTTGCTCCTTCAGTCCAGTTTTTGAGCGGTGGAACCGTTCGATTCCACACTTTTTGCAATTTTGCCCCCTTTCCGGGCTCATTCGGCTACTTCCTTGCCTTTGAGCATGAGGAAATCTTCGCAGTCGCAGTTTTGTTGCTTTCCAGATTAATTATTTCGCTTGAGGGGGCGGAGGTTTCCGGAGGTGCTCTTTAGATGTCGAATGCGAGGACTTGGGATTCGGCGTCTTTGGCTAGAATATCGGAAATAGTGGTGGCAGAGAAGAAGGTTTCGACTTGTTTTTCGAGTTCCATGAAGGTCTCATCGAGGCCTCGGCTGCCTGTGTATTCGAAGGGGCGGAAGGGGCCATCGATCCATGTGATGATTCCGGCGAGTGAGATTTGATTGGCTGGCTTGGAGAGGCGGTAGCCTCCTCCTGCGCCGCGTTTGCTTTCGAGGAGGCCTGCTTTTCTGAGGGAAAGTAAGATTTGCTCAAGGAATTTTACGGGGATCTCTTCTGAGGCGGCAAGGGTGGCGATTGCGACTGGTCTTGCGTTGGCAGATTCCTTGGCGATGGCGACGACTGCTCGGAGGCCATACTGCGCTTTTTTTGAGATTTTCAACGGGGGAGTGGAGGTATTACCAGCCTTCTTGGACGAGGTCGCGAACGATGACGAGAAACGAGGGTGCGGGCTCGGGTGCGGGAATGAGGTTGAGGACGAGTTTGGTGCCAGATTCGTTGTTGGTGGCTGCAATGATGGCTTGGCCGGTGGTGGTGGTCTTATCGACTAGGGAGTAGATTGGGCGAGAGGGGTCGGAGTGCCAGAGGGCGAGGCCTACGGCGTTTTCGGCTGCGATACCGATATCTTCGATGGCGGTTCTGCTGGCTGCAATTTGTTTTGCGTGGAGGTAGACTTCGTGGGAGGTGTTGTTTTTGCGGCTAGCGAATTGTTGCCAGGTCCAGTTGGGATACTTGGCAAATGATTCCCAGTGGATTTGTGGGGTGTTTCCAGAGAGGTCGACGCTGATGCTGCGGGTGGGGGCGTTTTTTAGGTGGAGACGGACGTCGTAGATTTGTGTCGTGGGGTCTCCTGTGACGGATTCAATTTTGAAGACGTCGCGTTGTTGAAATTTGTTGGTTCTATAGAAGCGTGCCATTCGAGCGTGGGTTGGCTCGCTGGTGGGAATGAATTTTTTGAGTTCTGACCAGTCTATAGATTGGAGGGCTGTGACTGCGGTCTCGATGGCTTTGGTGTGGAGTGCGGCTTCTGGGGAGCCGGGTGCGGTGGCTGCTTCTACTTGCTCGCTGAATTGATAGGGGGGAGCGTTTTTATTGAGGTAGTAGGTGGCTGCGATTCCTAGAATGAGGATGAAGATGGCGGTGCCAATTTTGCGGCGACGGATTGTGGTGTGGTGGGCGTTGGCTTCTTCACGGCTTTTGAAGGCGGCGGGGATTTCCCAGAATTTGTCGGGATCGAGGTCGGGCTCGTTGTCGGCGGTTTCCATGCCGGAGGCAGGGATGGGACGGATGTCGGTGCCGGAAGTTTCCGCTGAAGGGAAGGTGGATTGGCAGTGGACGCAGGCGGCTGGGCGTTTTCCTTCGTTGAGTGGTGTGGCTTCTCCGCAATCGATGCAGAAGAGCTGAGATGAAGCTTTGGATGGCATTAGATTAGATACTCCGGTTCGTGGGGAGTTGGAGTTTATCGATTTCTTCCATGACGCGGTCGGCTACGGCTTGGTAGCTATCCTTGGTGGAAACGCCTTCTTTTTTGATTTCATCTTTGGTGAAGGTGATAGGGTCTCCGACGACGAGAGTGACTCGGAAGCAGCGTAACCAGTGGACGCCTCGCGGGAGGGCTTCGAATGTGCCGAAAAGGCGTATAGGCTGGACGGGCGCATTGGCTTTGGCGATGATGAGGCCGACTCCGGGTTTTCCGGGTAGGAATTCGCCGGTCGTGGTGCGTTCGCCTTCGGGGAATACGAGTACTCGATTGCCTTCGCGGAGTCGCTTGATGACGGTTTTGAGGCTGGAGAAATCGGGGCGTTCTTGGTCTACAGGGATGGCATTCCAATTGCGGTAGAGCCAGCCCATGGGGCCAACGAAGAGCGTTTTGCGTGCTAGGTAGTAGATGGAATCGTCGTAGGCTCCGCCGATGGTGGGTGGGTCGAGGAAGCTGGCGTGGTTGCTAGCGACGAGGACGGGGCCGGATTGGATGAGTTTTTCCGGGTGGATGACCTGGAAATCGAGGAAGGTCTTATTGACCCATTTGAAGAAGGTCCAGCCGGTCCAGTAAACGAATTTCATGAATCAGATGCGTGTTAGGGCTTTTTGATGCCTGCACGGATATTGGCAGAGTGGGCGTGGGCATCGAGGCCTTCGAGTGATGCGAGTGCGCTCACAATAGGGGCTGATTTGGTGGCTGCGTCAGGATTGATGCGGACGATGCTGGTGCGCTTTTGGAACATGTCGACGGTGAGTCCGGGGAAGGATTTTCCTGCGCCGCCAGTGGGGAGGGTGTGGCTTGGGCCGGCGAGGAAATCACCGACGGCAACGGCTGAGTGGTTCCCTAGGTAGATCGCACCGGCGGTGCGGATGAGCGGCATGATCTTTTTCTCGCGACGTGTGATGAGGGTGATGTGCTCGGGTGCGTAGGTATTTGCGATTTCGGCTCCTTGCTCAAGGGATTCGGCGAGGACGAGGGTGGTGCCGTTTTTAAGGACGTTCTTGATGGGCGTTTGACGAGAGAGCGTTTTGGCTTGTGCTTTGATTTCTTGCTGGACGTCTTCGAGGAGCTTTTCTGAATTGGTGATGAAGCATACTTGGCTGTCGCCGCCGTGCTCGGCTTGGGCGAGAAGATCCGAGGCGATGAAGGCGGCGTTTCCTGATGAGTCGGCGAGAATGAGGATTTCGGATGGTCCAGGGAGGAGATCGATTGCTACGGAGCCGATGGTCTGGCGTTTTGCTTCTACGACAAAGCGGTTTCCTGGGCCGAAGATTTTTGCGACGGGACGGATTGTTTTGGTGCCGTAGGCGAGGGCTGCGATGGCTTGGGCTCCGCCTATCTTGTAGACTTCGGTGGCTCCAGCGACGTGTAGTGCGTAGAGAAGGGAGGGATTCACTTTTCCGTCGGGGCCGCATGGGGTACAGGCGACGATTTCGGGGACTCCTGCGGCGGCGGCGAGGGTGACCGTCATGATTGCGGTCGAGATAAGGGGGGCTGTCCCGCCGGGGACGTAGCAGCCGACACGCTCGAAGGGCAGGAAGATTTCGCCGACTTCTGCGCCTTGGGCATTTTTCATGCTCCAATCTTTACGCAGGCTTTTTTTAGCGAATGCGAGGACGTTCTTGTGAGAGGCTTTGACGTGGCGCTTCGTTGCTGCGGATGCACCTGTTGCGGCGGCGGCAAATTCCGCTGTGGTGACGGCGAGAGTCTTGGGGGTGAGAGTGGCTTTGTCGAACTTCTTGGCGAGGGCGATCACGGCCTTGTCGCCGTTTTCCCGGACGTCTTTGAGGATGGTAGTGACGGTATCCCGGACATCGTCGGCAGGCTCAGCGCGTCTATCGAGCGCATTGAGAGATCGTGTGTAGTTCTTCGAAGTGTAGCGGAGCACGCGCATAGCAGGGAATCCATAGCGAGCCCACGTGGGGAATGCGAGTGGAAAGCTGTGCTTATCCGACCCATACGGCATGAAGGTGGTCTGAGCTGGCGAATTCGGGTGGCATGCCGGGCTCGTGGAGGACGGAATTAGCGTGGTGAGTGTGCTTAAGTCCGGTGTGGATTTCGTCGGCAAACCATCGGTGAGAAGCGCGGTGGGTATTCGCGCAGAAGAGCGCCCAGCCTTCTGGCTCAAGCACTCCCGCGCAGGCGTTTACGAGTTGGGCGTAATCGCGTTCGACCTTCCATGTCGATTTTCCGTGGCGTGAAAATGTGGGTGGATCAGCGATAATTCCGTGAAATGTGCGTCCTGCTTTTTTCCAGCGAGCAAGCCACTCAAGTGCATCGCCTTTGCAAAAGAAGTGCTCTGCGGGATCGAGGTCGTTGGCACGAAAATTGTCCTTCGCCCATTCGAGATAAGGGCTTGATAGGTCGAGCGTCGTCGTCGTGGCACCGCCGAGCGCTGCCGCTACCGAAAATGCACCGGTGTAGGCAAATAGATTCAAGACGCGTAAGCCGCTATCGCTGCGTCGGCGGACTTCTTGGCGATTGAGGCGCTGGTCGAGGAAAATCCCTTGAGAGTAGCCTGCATGAAAATCGATTTTGTAGCGAGCTTCATGCTCCAATGCTTCGAATGCCTCTGCTTCGTCATTACCGACAAGAAGGGCAGGGGACTCCTTTACAGATTGGTCTAATCGTTTCCACCACACAGAAACAGCCCGCTCCGCAGCGGCGGTCACTAGCGATTTTGGCGGGTTTTCTCCTTTTGTCTGAATGAGCCAGCGTCCGGCAAATGAATCGACAGCGGTTCCGGGAGGGAGTCCATCGGCCAAGCCATCTGCTACTCGGAAGGCGTTTGTGTGCCCCTCCTCCACGATTGCTACGCGTCGTGCCAGTGCATTGTCAAAATTCATCGGGAATCATAGCGGGTTCACGGGAGATTGCATTCGCTGGGTCGGGCTCTAGTCTGCGCGCGTTATAATTATCTCCTCTCAAACGATCTCTTAATCATGTCTCTCGAAAAAATCGATGCCGCCGTCGCCGCAGGTGACCTCCTCGAAGCAAGCGCTACAAACCTCAAATCCTATCTCTCGTCCAGCACCTCGATGCTTGATGGTTCGAGTGTGAGCGAGCTTGTTGAGTCTGGCGAATGGGGAGAGCTCAACGATCGTTTTTTCAAGCACGTTAGCTTTGGCACCTCGGGGCTTCGGGGGCGTACCATCGGACGCCTCGTCACCAAAGCCGAGCAAGGCGCCACCACCGGCACTCCTCCTGAGTTTCCCTGCGTCGGAACGAATGCGATGAACTACACCGCACTCTCGCGTGCGACTCAAGGACTCGTAAAATACCTCAAGCAATGGGCTCAGGAAAACGGCGTCACGGAACGTCCGAAAGTCGTCTTCGCTCACGATACCCGCCACTACTCGCGTCCGTTCGCCGAATTTTGTGCTCAGATTGTCGCGGATCTCGGCTGCGATGCGTTCCTTTTTGATTCCTACCGCCCGACTCCGGAATTAAGCTTCGCCATTCGCCATCTCAATGCCCACGCCGGGGTGATGCACACCGCCAGTCACAACCCGCCGCATGATAATGGCTATAAAGTCTACTGGAACGAAGGTGATCCCATCATCTCTGAAATCGCCTCGGGAATCATCGCTGGTATCGATACCATCACCGGCACCGACTTCCAAAAAACTTCGGATCCTGGCACTGTCACCATTCTCGATTCTGCAATCGATGAAGCCTATCTTACTCGCCTCGAGGATCTCCTTCTTCAGCCCGAGCTACTTGAAAAGGCCAAGGGCCTAAAACTCGTTTTCACCGCCATCCACGGCACTGGCAGCGTGCACGGCCCGACCGTCCTCGAGCGCCTGGGCTTCGATTACCTCACAGTGCCCGAGCAGGATGTGCCCGATGGAAATTTTCCCACCGTAAAATCGCCGAATCCCGAGAACGCCGAGGCGCTTCAAATGGCGCTCGACCTCGCTGAAAAAGAAGGCGCAGATATCGTCATGGGCACCGATCCCGATTGCGATCGCCTTGGCGTCGCCGTTCGTGATGGCGCTGGCAAGATGACGCTGCTCAGCGGAAATCAGATCGGCTCCCTCATGGCATGGTACCGCACCAAAGTATTCTTCGAAAAAGGCATCATCAACGACGCCAATAAAGATCGCTCCGTCATCGTAAAGACCTTCGTCACCACGCCCCTCCAGGAAGTGATCGCCGATGCCTACGGCGTCCCCACTGTCGAGACCCTCACCGGCTTCAAATACATCGGCGGCAAGCAAGGTAAATACGAGCGCTCTCTCCCCGATGATATACGCGCGAAATACCGCAGCATGACCACCACCGAGCAGCGCGAAGCCCACCTCCAAGACGGCAAATTCTTCATCTTCGGTGGCGAAGAAAGCTACGGCTACCTCGGTGCCGATTTCATCCGCGACAAAGACGGCAATGGTGCCGTCGTCATGTTCGCCGAGCTCGCGGCCTACGCCGCATCGCGCGACATCACCCTCGTCGATCTTATGGATGAAGTGTACCGTGAATACGGATTCTTCCATGAGCTCACCAAAAACGTCCAGTTCGATGGAGCCGCAGGCGCCGAAGAAATGAAAAAGCTCGTCGCCTCCTTTCAGCAGAATCCGCCCACCGAAGTCGATGGCTCCAAAGTCACCCAAGTGCGCGATTTCAGCACCGGCACCCTCAAGGATTCCGAAGGCGATCTCATCCCTGCGGAAAACATGCTCATCTACGATCTCGAAGACGGCCGCACCTTCGCCGTTCGCCCATCCGGCACCGAGCCCAAGATGAAATTCTACTTCTTTGGGAACCGCCGTCCTGCCAAAGGCACCCAGTTTACCGATGATCAACTCGCCTCCGCCAAAGCTGAAGTCTCGAAATCCTTCGAATCCCTCGGCGCATGGATCGATGCCGACCGCGAAAAGCGGCTCTCATAGCTCAGGCTTCAGTCTGTGATTGCTTCCCAAAGGTACCTCCCTCCGGCTCTAGCCCTCCTCTCGGGAACCCTCCTCGGCCTCGCATTCCCGAATCACGACCAGCCCCACCTGATCTGGTTCGGGCTCATCCCGCTCGTCGCCGCACTCTGGTCGCTGCGCGAAACCGGTAAGCACCTTCGTCGCCGCGCCTTCCGGCTCGGTTGGCTTACAGGATTTGCCTACTTCGCGATCTCAGTCGGCTGGGTAAGCTCCGTCTCCATCTTTGCGCCCGAAGGCATCGCCCGCGCCGGTCTCTGGTGTGCCACCATGTTGCTGCCCGCCTACCTAGGGCTCTATGTCGCCCTCTGGGCAGTTTTCGTAGCCACGTTAGGCAAGCCGCGCTTCGAATTCGATTCCCCAGGCCTCTTTACCAATTCCCTGCGCAATCTCGCCGCAGCCCTCCTCTCCGCCGCCGCCTGGACCGGACTTGAATGGCTCCGCAGTATCGTCTTCACCGGTTTCGGATGGAATGGTCTCGGAGCCGCCCACTGGTCCGATCCCACGCTCTCCCAAGCCGCCGACCTCATCGGCGTCACCGGCCTCAGCTTCACCGTCGCCCTCGTCGCCTGCACTGGCACCGGTCTCGTCTGGCGCATGGTGCGAGAATTTAGAAGCCGCAAGCTCCGTCCCCACGCCGACTTCGCCCTCGTCGCCACCCTCGTCATCGGCCAAGTTCTCTACGGAGTCACCAAGCTCCAGACCGATTTTGGTACCACCCGCGACCTTCGCACCCTCATCGTCCAGCCCGATATCCCTCAGGACGAAAAGTGGGACGGCAATCAAGCCGAGCGAATCTTTGGGATCCTCGATTCCCTCACCGCGCCCTACGTCACCACCATGGACGATCTCGATCTCGTCGTCTGGCCCGAATCCGTCCTGCCAATGCCGCTCGATGTGCACTTCAACCTCCGCTACCTCTCACAAAATCTAAGCGCCGGCGACCACCACCTCCTCCTCGGCACCAATATCGCCGTAGGCGAAACCGCCTTCTACAACGGCGTCGCCCTTCTCCAGCACGACCCCGTACACCAGCGCCAGCTCTACTACAAAGTCCACCGCGTCCCCTTCGGTGAATACGTCCCCCTTCGCGACATCTTCCCCCCATTCCGCTGGATCGCCGGAGCCTTCATCCCCTGGGACTTCCACGCCGGGCAAGACCACCGCCCACTTCGCCTCGGCGACACCAGAATCGAGATCGCACCCTCCATCTGCTTCGAAGACACCCTCGGCCGCCACGCCCGAAAATTTGTCCAGCAGGGTGGGGGACACCTCCTCGTAAACGTCACCAACGACGGCTGGTTCGGCGAATCATCCGAATCCCGCCAGCACCTAGCCAATTCCATCTTCCGAACCATCGAGCTCCGCCGCCCCATGATACGCTGCGCAAATTCAGGCATCTCCGCCGTGATCGATCCCCTCGGCCGCGTCACCGGCATCGTCGCCGATCCCGACACCGGCTCCACCTTCGTCCGCCAAGCACGTACCTTCACCATCCCCATCCCTGAAAAACCACCCACCACCCTCTACGCAATTTATGGCGACGCCTTCAGCATTTGTTGTGGCCTTATCGCCCTAATATTCGTCTCCCTCCGTGTGCTTGACCCCCGCCGGAGAAACCGCCAGGATCAACAACTTGAAGAATAGCGACCCGAGCGAACCCGAACCCGAAGACGGAGATTCACCAAATGAATCCGGGAAAACAGCCGTCCCCCCAGTCGAGATCCGCACCGCACACACGCGGCCCCCCATCGAATCCTGGCTCACCCGCCCCCGTGCCCTCTTCATCATCTTCCTCCTCTGGGCCTTCGTCTATCTACCCGGCCTAGGCACCCAGGAACTCAAAGGCGAAGAAGCCCGCCGCATCCTGCCCGCCCGCACCATGCTCCAAAGCGGCGATTACATCCTCCCTCAAATCGGAGGCCAGCCTTACAACCGCAAGCCCCCACTCATCAACTGGGCCGTCGCCGCAAGCTTCAAGCTCACCGGCACCCAAAACGAATGGACCGCCCGCGCCCCCTCCGCCATCTTCATTCTCATCCTCGGCCTCGGAATTACCTGCGCCGGCAGCGCCCTAGCCAAGTCACCGCTAGTCGGCATACTCGCCGCCATCTTCCTGCTCACCAGCGCCGCCATCTTCGACAAAGGCAGGCTCGCTGAAATCGAGCCCCTCTACATCGCCTGCACCGCCCTCGCCTTCGGCACTTGGTCCGCCTCCTGGGTAAACAAGGGAAACCCCTGGATCACCTGGTTCCTCCCCGGCATCTTCCTCGGCCTCGGAATGCTCGCCAAAGGCCCCGTCCACCTCCTCTTCTACTACGCACCCGTCTGCTGGTGCCTCGCCCTAAGCAACCGCTGGAAACAACTCATCAGCCGTGAGCACCTCGCCAGCCTCATCCCCCTCATCGCCCCCGTCACCATCTGGGGCTCCATGGTCTCAAAGCGCACCCAAGAAATCTCATCCACCGCCCCCAAATCCAGCGACGTCTGGCTCGATCAACTCATCGGCAGGCTCGCCCCGGAAAACTTCGAAGTCCTCTCCTGGATCTTCACCCCCTTCGAAGTCCTCATCAATTTCCTCCCCTGGTTCCTCCTCCTCCTCGTCTTTCTCTACCGCCTCCGCGCCATACGCCGCAATGGCGCACCACTCGGCACCTTCACCGACGAACGAGACTCCCCGCGCCTCAAGCAATGGGTACGCGGCACCGCCTGGGGCACCGGCATCACCGCCCTCATCATCACCCTCCTCCCCAGCTCCGAAGCCCGCTACGCCGACCCCGGACTCCCCGCCCTCGCCCTCCTCCTCGCCCTCGCCGTCGCCCGCCTCAATCCCCAGGAAAAACCCGACCGCGACGTCCTCCTCGGCTGGCGCAGCATCAACCGCGTCCTCCTCGCCCTCGCCGCCGCCATCCTTCTCTGCCTCCCCCCCGTCACCCTGCTCGCCATCAGCTGGGAATTTAATTCCGCCGCCTGGTTCGCCCTCGGCTGCATCGATTGCGTCCTCCTCATCGCCCTCGGCTTCATCCTCGCAAGGCGCGGCACCCCCGCCACCCAAGCCATCGCCTCCGCCTGCCTCGCCTCAAGCATCGCCATCCTCTACGCCGCCGCCGTCCTCCCCGCCGCCAAAGCCGAAGACGACGTCCGCCCAATAGGCAAAGAAATCGCCGCCGCCCTCCCCCAAGACGCCCAGCTCTGTATCCTCAGCCCCGGCATCCGCCCCTTCCTCTTCTATCTAGCCCCCGGCTACACCGAAACCACCCGCTCCTCAGAAATCCCCGAAGGAACCACCCACATCCTCACCCCAAGAAGAGTCTTCCAGGAAAAACTCCTCCTCCCACACTTCGCAGCCCTCGCCCCAAAAGAACTCCTCGGCATCACCGACAAGCGGGACGAAGACTTCGTCCTCCTCCAACTAGGCGGCGAAGATATAGAAGAAGAATAGGCGGTTTCCTCATGAAATAAGGATCCGTTTTGAAATAAGTTGAACGAACGCAACTTCGATTCAATAGCTATATGTATAATATTTAGAAGTAGGAATTGCCGCCAGGTTCAAGAGTCTCGAACTAACTTTCAATGAGAGAACCCGACGTATCTGGGCCGGTGCAGAAGCACTATCCGCCGGCAGAGGTGGTGTCACCGCGGTGAGCCGAGTCACAGGTATGTCACGTACCACGACCTACCAGGGTATCAGCGAGATCGAGAACCCGGAAAGCTCCGTCCCACCGGGTATGCAACGGAACACCGGTGCAGGGAGGAAGCCGGTCACCGAAACGAGCCAGGGGCTACTCGATGATCTCAACGCCCTGATTGACCCAGCGACCCGGGGCGACCCGGAATCTGCACTACGCTGGACATGTAAAAGCCTTCGGAGCCTGTCCGCAGAGCTGGGCGAGAGAGGACACAAGATCAGCCACCAGGTAGTCGGTAGCCTCGAAGAAAAAAGAATTCATCGGGAAGTTCAAAAATGCAGGTAGGGAATGGCACCCCCAAGGGATGCCCGAGGAAGTGGGGGGCTACGACATCGGACGCAACCAGGGGTGGGTGAACGTAGGTATGGACAAGGATACGGCGGAGTTCGCCGTCGAATCGATACGCCGCTGGTGGAGGAGCGCAGGGGCAGAGAGCTACCCTGAAGCAAAACAGATTGTGATCACCGCAGACGGTGGCGGCAGCAACGGGAGCCGAGTGAGACTCTGGAAACAACAGCTCCAGGAATTCAGCAACGAAATCGGAATAGATATTACGGTCTCGCACTTCCCGCCGGGAACCGGGGACGAGCAAGTGGGACAAGATAGAGCACCGGCTGTTTAGCTACATAAGCATGAACTGGAGGGGGCGACCGCTCACGAGCTTCGAGACGGTGCTCAACCTGATATCATCAACAACGACCACTGCCGGGCTCAGCGTGGAGGCGCAGCTAGATGATAACAAATATCCAACCGGGATCAAAGTGACAGCAGCGCAAATGCGAATGATCGAAATAGAACGTAACAAGTTCCATGCTGAATGGAACTACACAATCAAACCGAAACCTATCCTCGATCTGTAGGACCTATTTAGGAACGACTCCTAATGTTACCGGTTGAGTCAGTATTGTTTGTCGGATCTGCGTGCGTGTATAGATATTTGTGTAGCGAGAGCGATTCGTCAGTTCTACCCGCCTAGGTGTCCAAGTTACGGAACCTCCCGATATTAGGATCATTGTAGCGAGCTCGAAGGTAGTAATGGCCGAGGTCAGCGTCGAACTGCTCCCCAGTCTAGCGGTAGGCGTTTTCGGCGGTTCCGGTGACCGCTAGATCGATGCCGAAGGCGTCGTAGCTGTAGAAGTGCTGCTCCCAGTCACCCAGGGCGGTTTCTCGCTGGTCTATCGCGATGAGGTCGTGGCCGAAGTGGTAATCGCACACACCCAGTACGAGTTTCGTAGGGGTGGGGGCGATTTTTCCTAGTGCTTCCAGGGCTTGCGACGGGATTTCGTAGGCGAATTTTTCGCGGGCGCGATTTTTTCCCAGGAGCGTTTTTCGCAGGGGGGATGCGTTTTTTTGGGACGCGGTTCTGTGATCGTGTAGCCCATTCGTCGGGTGCTTTTTAGCGGCTTAAGAGCGGCTAAAGGAACGAAGGTTTTAGCCGTAGATGTCACCTCGTGTGCCGATGTGGGACACGTAGATCAGCAGGGTGGGAGGCTCGTCGTCCTGGTCGAGGAGCTTGAAGATGACGCGGTATTCACCGACGCGCAGGCGGTAGCGGTCTGCCCATTTCCCTTGCATCAGGTTGACGTTGTGGTGCTCGGAGGGGTCGTCCATCGCGGCAAGCTCGTCGATGGCGTCGATGGCGTCGAGGACTTGGACGACCCTGTTTTGGGGCATCCGTTTGAGCGCTTTTTGCGCTCGTTTGTGGAAGTCTATTTTGTGTACCCGAACTCGCGTCTGACTTCTTCCATGCTGGCGAATGCTTCTTTGTTCCCGGCGGCGAGGTCGGCTTCGGCCTCGAGGATTCCTTCCTCTTCTTCTTTGGTGAGGTCGAGGCCGTAGGCTTCGACGAACTCTATGTATTTAGAGTACGGGATTACGACCTCGGTGGGCTTGCCCTCGCGGTTGTAGTGGATCGTTTCGGCTTCAAGTGCGATCACGCTCATGTTTTATTCTAGTGCGTTTTGGGGGCTTTGTCTTCCGGTTCTTGAGCGCTCGGGTGGGATGCTCGGTAGACGGATCGAAGGTGCTCGATTAAGACAGCGGTGTAGATGGCGGTTGGTGGTTTGCAGTCGTAAGCTGTGGGCTCGCGCCCACTGGCGCGGGGAAGAACGCTGAAGACTAGCCCGCGCAGGCCGAAGGGCGGGGCACACGAGGCCGGGACACCACGCGGCCTGCGGGAACTCGGCAGCGGGCTTTTATGAATATGATCCACCAACGGAATCGGGTGCGCGCCGCAGCCTCCTTTGGCCACCGGTTCGATGGGGGATTCGGGCGCTCGGTGCCTAACTTTAAGTCGGAAGCGCGAGGGAAGCGGGGATTAACTCACCGGCGGAGATACCTACGATATCATATTACGTTTCCTGGGGCCATTTCCGTTTTCCTAGCTCTAACTGAACAATACGTGAATCATATTATTTTCATCTAGTGAAAAACTAAAGGTGGTTTTGTAAGGTTCGGCATCTGCGCAGAATGTAACCCAATGAACGCCGTCTTTGGTTGCCATGATGCTAACTCTTGATTGATCGGTGAAACCTTCAAATTTGAGGTTAATTTTTCCGCCTATCGTAAATATTTTAGAAATCTGACAATCGTTGCCGTTGGTTTCAGGAATTTGTTCAAGTGTACCAAGAACCGTTTCCGAATTGGATCGTCGATCAAATGCCATTACGTCGATTTTTATCATGGGGTCATAAGGTTTGGTCCAATGGTGATAGGGCTAACAGGAACGGGGATACCTGGAAGAGAAGGTCTGTAAAAGAAATTGGGGAATCCTGGGCTCGGAATCCGAATGAAATCCCTTTTTCTAAGTGCCACAAACCAGCTGACATCGCGATTGGCTGCACCACCGTAAAATAATGCTGAAAGCTCGCGCTGTGTCAGAGAAGGTGACCATGGTGAGATGTCTGATGCATATGCTCCGGGGGGGAAGACTGCGGTCGTTCCTGTGAATTTGGGTGTCGCTATCATTGCGTGAGTGAATCCGATCAATGCTGCAGATGCTTTATCTGTGTAGTGAAATAAGATCGATTCCGCGCCCGCTCTTCTTTTGACTCGCGCTTGGGTCTTTGCTCGTGCTTGAGCTAGTTCCCGAGCAAAAGGGGTCACAAAAGGGGTCAGGAGACGCAGAATGATATTTGAGCTTTTTCTGCTCAATCATTGGAGATCTTCATGTAAATTTTTTTGAGCTTTTTCTCCTTGTCTATTCTTGCCTCTATCATTCTTGCGCCACGGCTCACGCCTGCCGG
>CALAIY010000039.1 GCA_937922595.1 uncultured Verrucomicrobiales bacterium
ATGATCCAGGCCGTCGCCGATGACGAAGAGCGCGGCGCACTCGGCATGCACTACACCAGCGTGCCGAATATCCTTAAAGTGCTCAATCCCCTCTTCCTCGATGAGCTGCGCGAGAAGCTCGATGAGGCGGGCACCAACAAACGCAAGCTCCTCAACCTCCGCCAGCGCATCGCCCGCATCCGCGTCTTCGATCCCGCCTGCGGCTCGGGAAATTTCCTCGTCATCGCCTACAAGGAAATGCGCGCCATCGAAGCCGAGGTCAACGACCGCCGCAGCGAGCACCACCAACGCTCCGCCATCCCGCTCACCAACTTCCGCGGCATCGAGCTCCGCCACTTCTCCGCCGAAATCGCCCGCCTCGCCCTCATCATCGCGGAGTACCAGTGCGACGTGCTCTATCTTGGCCAGAAAGAAGCCCTCGCCGAATTCCTCCCCCTCGACCGGGAAAACTGGATCACCTGCGGCAACGCCCTCCGCTTGGACTGGCTCAGCATCTGTCCCCCTACCGGCAAAGGCGTGAAAAACCGCGCCGATGATTTATTCGAAACGCCGATGGATCCATCGGAGATCGATTTCGAGAATGAAGGTGGGGAGACGTTTATTTGCGGGAATCCGCCGTATAAAGGAAACGCGAAAAAATCTCCTGCTCAGAAAGAAGACCTGAAACAAATTTTTGGGCACACAATTAAAAAATGGGGTCTTCTAGACTACGTTTGCGGTTGGTTCTATAAATCTATTCTATATGCGCGAACCTCAAAAACCCAATTTGCATTCGTAGCAACAAATAGCATCGCCCAAGGACAACATGTCGCATTCTTCTGGCGATTCCTGTTTAGCGGAGGGATGCGAATTTCGTTTGCGGTAAGATCGTTCAAATGGGCAAACCTAGCCAGTGATAAGGCAGGCGTCACGGTAGTTATCATCGGAGGCGGCATCGAAGTCTATTCTCCGATTTTATTTGACGGAGAACACAGTATTCAAACGCAAAATATCAATGCGTATCTTCTCCCTCAAAAAAACCATTGGGTTGATCCAACAAATAGCCCTGTTTCCAGAATTTCGGAAATGGTAAAGGGAAATTATTATGGATTGTCTGAGCACCTACGCTTTACGGTCGAAGAGAAAAATCAATACCTAGAAAGCGGACTGCGCCCTGATTTTATCCGAAGATTTTGCGGCTCAACAGAAATAATAAATGCCAAGATAGGCTATTGCTTTTGGTTTGACGATAAACCCTCAGAAGAAATCTTATCGATTATCGATATTAGAATCCGAATCAAGGAATGTCAGATTAAGAGATCCGGATCGAAAGACGCAATTTCAAATGGAATGGTTATGCGACCACACCAATTTCGGGAAATGAAGTGCGCGAGCAAAAATTTTATTGGGGTGCCCGTCGTTTCTTCAGAAAACAGAGATTATCTGCCCGTTGATCATTTTCTTGAAAGCACTGTAGTCTCGAACAAGTGCTTCGCTCTTTACGACGCACCCCTTTGGAACATGGCGTTAATCGCTTCGAGGCTTCATTGGGTGTGGATAGGAACCGTGTGCGTTCGTATGCGTACAGATTTTTCTTACTCAAGCACCCTCGGCTGGAACACTTTCCCCGTCCCGCAACTCACCGACGCTAACAAAGCTGATCTCACCCGCTGCGCGGAAAACATCCTGCTCGCGCGCGAGGCGCACTTCCCCGCTACCATCGCAGACCTCTACGATCCGGACACAATGCCCGAAAACCTGCGGGCGGCGCACGACCGCAACGATGAGGTGCTGGAGCGCATCTACATTGGCCGCCGTTTCAAAAACGACACCGAGCGCCTAGAAAAACTCTTCGAACTCTACACCGAGATGACCGCCACCGGAGGCGCGAAGC
The DNA here is from genome assembly GCA_937922595.1 of uncultured Verrucomicrobiales bacterium. Classification (GTDB taxonomy): domain Bacteria; phylum Verrucomicrobiota; class Verrucomicrobiia; order Verrucomicrobiales; family DEV007; genus CALAIY01. Next base: position 1,874 of record CALAIY010000039.1, read on the forward strand.
CATGAGCGACCTGATCCTCTACACGTCCGAAGATGGGAAAACCCGCCTCGATCTACGCATCGCTGGCGAGACGGTGTGGCTGACGCAGCGGGAAATGGCCGAGCTGTTTTCTGTGAGCCAAGATAATATCGGCCTCCATCTGAAGAACATCTACGAGGATGGCGAACTGACCCGGGAGGCAACTACCGAGGAATCCTCGGTAGTTCAAATCGAGGGCAAACGAGAGGTGCGCCGCCCCCTCACGCTCTTCCGCCTGGATGCGGTCCTGGCGGTAGGCTACCGCGTCCGCTCCCCGCGTGGGGTGCAGTTCCGCCAGTGGGCGAGCACGCACCTGAAGGAGTTTCTCACCAAAGGCTTCCTCATGGATGACGAACGTCTCAAGGAGCCCGAGAGCTGGGACTACTTCGATGAGCTTCTCGAGCGGATCCGCGAGATCCGCGCTTCGGAGAAACGCTTTTACCAGAAAGTGCGCGACCTCTTTGCCCTCAGCTCGGACTACCAGATCACCCAGGCGAAGACCCACCAGTTTTTTGCCGAGGTGCAAAACAAGCTGCTCTTCGCCACCACGGGGCACACCGCTGCCGAGCTGGTTCTTGAGCGCGCCGATGCCTCGATGCAAAACATGGCGCTCACGAGCTGGAAGGGCGCGCGCGTCCGGAAAACCGATGTCGTCACCGCAAAGAACTACCTCGATCCGGATGAGATCGATACGCTCAACCGTCTGGTCGTGATTTTCCTTGAGCAAGCGGAGCTGAGAGTGAAACAACAACGTGATCTGACGCTCGATTTCTGGCGTCAGAGCGTGGATGACATGCTGCGCTTCAGCGGGCAGGCAATCCTCGTCGGAAGCGGCAACACGACCAGCGATGAAATGAAGGAGATCGCCCACCAGCGCTACGAACATTTCGATGCATCACGAAAAACCGCCGAGGCTTCTGCTGCCGATACGCTAGACATCGCAGAGATCGAAGCTTTAGAGAAGTCTCTCGCAAAGAAGAAAGCCCTGCCCCCCGGCTAGCCCACCCGTTTTCCCTCCGCATGAGTTCCCCACCCGCCATCTCCGTAAGCTATTCGCCGCCCTCAAAATCTGCTGCCTCGAATTCCTTTGGCATGCGCACGATGCAGGAACGTGCCTACCAGAAACGCGGCGAGCAGTATCTGCTGATCAAATCGCCGCCGGCCTCGGGCAAGAGCCGTGCACTGATGTTTATCGCGCTGGATAAATTACAGAAGCAGAAGCTCAAGCAGGTGATCGTGGCGGTGCCCGAGAAATCGATTGGCTCAAGCTTCCACGATGAGCCGCTCAGCGAATTCGGCTTCTGGGCAGATTGGAAAGTGGAGCCACGCTGGAACCTCTGCGATGCCCCGGGAAGCGACCTCGGCGTCGTCGATTCCGTAGGGAAATTTCTTGAGAGCGACGACGAAGTCCTGGTCTGCACGCACGCGAGTTTCCGCTTCGCCGTCGATAAGTTTGGGATCGAAGCATTTGATGATCGCCTGATCGCGATCGACGAATTCCACCACGTATCGGACAATCCGGCAAACAAGCTCGGTGCGCAGCTCACCGATCTGATCGCCCGCGATAAAATCCACCTTCTCGCGATGACCGGTTCCTATTTCCGCGGCGACGCCGAGGCAGTGCTCTCGCCAGAAGACGAGGCGAAATTCGATACCGTCACTTACACCTACTACGAGCAGCTCAGCGGCTACGCGCACCTCAAGCAGCTTGATATCGGCTACTATTTCTACACAGATAGTTACGTCGATAAAATCGGTGATGTGCTCGATCCTGAAGAGCGCACCATCGTGCATATCCCGAACGTTAATTCGCGCGAGAGCACGAAAGATAAGATCAAAGAGGTCGAGCATATCTTCGACACACTGGGCGATTGGAAAGGCACCGATCCGGTGACCGGCTTCCAATTGGTAAAAACTCCTGGCGGTAAGGTTCTAAAAATTGCCGACCTGGTAAACGATGACCCCGCAATCCGCGACCGGGTATCTGCCGCGCTGAAAGACCCGGCGCAGAAGAACAACCGCGACCACGTGAATATCATCATCGCGCTCGGAATGGCGAAAGAGGGGTTCGATTGGATCTGGTGCGAACACGCCCTCACCATCGGCTACCGCTCGAGCCTCACCGAGATCGTGCAGATCATCGGGCGCGCCACCCGCGATGCCCCCGGAAAAACCCGTACCCGGTTTACCAATCTCATCGCCGAGCCCGACGCAAGCGAGAGCGCGGTGACAGAAGCGGTAAACGATACCCTCAAAGCAATCGCGGCCAGCCTCCTCATGAAACAGGTGCTAGCACCGCGTTTCGATTTCCGTCCCAAGACTCCGGAGGCAGGCCCGGTAGAGGGCTTCGATTACGGAGAAGAGGGCTACAATCCAGATCACTGCAACGTGGGGATAAACCACGAGACCGGCCAGGTCCAGATGGAGATCAAAGGGCTTGCCGTCCCAAAGAGCCCGGAAGCTCAGCGCATCTGCCGCGAGGACTTGAACGAACTTATCACATGCCTCGTCCAAGATAAGACTTCCGTAGAGCGCGGGATGTTTGATGAGGAACTCGTGCCGGAAGAGATCACCCAGGTAAGAATGGGAAAAATCGTCCAAGATCGCTTTCCCGAACTCGACGCGGAAGATCAGGAAGCAGTTCGCCAGCAGGCGGTCGCCGCCATGAACATCGTGCAGCAGGTAAAAAACGCGGTCGCAGATCCTGGCTCCGACGACAGCAAAAACACCGCGCTCATCGATGGGATCAGAAAGTATGCCGTGGACGTCCGCGAACTCGATATCGACCTCATCGACCAGATAAATCCTTTCCGTGAAGCCTACGCGATCTTCAGTAAAACGATTAGCGAAGAGCGTCTGAAGCAGGTGGAAGCGGTGATTGCCGGAAAAACTATCCAACTCACGATGGACGAAGCCCGGCTCCTCACGAAACGGGCAGCACTTTTCAAATCCGAAAAAGGCCGTTTACCCTCGATCACTGCGAGCGACCCGTGGGAAAAGAAGATGGCTGAGGGGATTGCCTACCTACAACGCAAGGCAAAGGAGGCGAACCGTGGCTGAGCGCGCAACAGATGCGGATCGTGAACTCCTCGCCTCGCTCGGCGTGGAGACTGAGCCCGTAAAGAACGTCGACCTCAATCCCCGCCAGCAACGCATTATTGCGGGCTTCGAAGAGATCACCGGGTTCATCGAAAAAAACGGTCGCTCCCCACAGCACGGCGGCACCGATATCTTCGAGCGCCTCTACGCGGTGCGGCTGGATCAGATCCGAGCCTCAGCAGAATGTCGAGAAGTCCTCACCGGGCGGGATCCCGGCGGTCTCCTCGGTGATGCACCCGAGATCGAAGCGAGCGATGCCGAACTCCTCGCCGCGCTCGGAGTAGACGATTCGCCCGAGGAATCGATCACCGAGCTCAAACACGTGAAGTCGACAGAAGAGAAACACGCCGCCGAGGAAATCGCGCAGCGCGTCCCGTGTAAAAACTTTGAGTCGTTCAAACCGCTATTCGAGAACGTGCAGAGGGAACTCGATTCCAGTATCCGGCAAACCATCCCCTTCAAAGACAACGCGGAAGTAAACGAGGACGATCTCTTCATCCTCGATGGCCAGAAGGCTTTCGTGCTCGCGAAAGGTGAGGTGACAATCAACCGCTACGACCGGCCGGACGCCCGGCTCCAGGTGATCTTCGATAACGGCACTGAGAGCGACCTGCTCATGCGTTCATTCCAGCGCGCGCTGAATAAAGATAGCCGCAGCCGCCGAATCACGAACCCATCTATTGGCCCGCTTTTCTCCGGTGAACAATCAGAGGGTGATGTGACTACTGGGAGCATCTACGTCCTGAGGAGCAAATCTGACCACCCCACGATCGTAGAAAACCAAAGCGTGATCCACAAGATCGGCGTGACGACCGGCGAGATTAAAGCGCGATTGGCTAACGCAAAAAAAGACCCCACCTACCTGCTCGCAGATGTCGAGGTGGTAGCGACTTACCACTTATCAAATATCGCTCCGAGAAAACTTGAATCGCTCCTCCACCGCTTTTTCGCGGGCGCGCGCCTCGACCTGGCGCTGAAAGATCGATTCGGCCAGGACGTGGAGCCCAAAGAGTGGTTTGTCGTGCCGCTACCTGTGATCGGAGAGGCTATCGAGAAGGTAATCGATGATACGATTATTGATTTTAGCTACGATCTAAAAACTGCGAAAATCGTGGCGCGCTCGTAGAAGATTCTGAATAATTTTGGGAACTCGATATCGGAATGTCACGCTACGTGGCGGCGGCTACTGGAAAGGGATGATCCTGAAAGCTGTAGCCGGTATTTTTCTCTTCTAGGTAGCCGAGGACCCAGGCATCTGGGAGGAGGACGAGCCATTGGCCGGCGGCGTCTTTGGCGAGGGAGCAGCCCGTGGGGAGGTGGATCTCGGGGGCTTCGGATTCGTCGGCTACGGGCTCTGTGGATTTGAGCCAGCGGATTTGGGACCAGGGAGTTTGATCGATGATTACTTCGGTTTGGTATTCGGCTAGCATCCTGGCTTGGAGGACTTCGAATTGGAGGGGGCCTACTGCGCCGATGAGGGGGATTTTTTGGAGGGCTCCGTGGACGTCGTAGCTTTGGGCGACGCCTTCTTTGAGGAGTTGCTCGATGCCGGAGCGAAAGCGTTTACTTGCTGCGGTGCTGGGATTTCTTACGTAGGCGAAACACTCGGGGGTGAAGGTGGGCATTTCATCGAAGTGTATCTTGGGGTCTTCGGTGAGGGTGTCGCCGATGAGGAAATCGTAGTTACCTACTAGGGCTAGGATGTCTCCGGCGCAGGCTAGGTCTAGGGTCTCGCGGTCTTGGCCGAAGAGGCGCTGGGAGTTTGCCAGGCGGATCTTTTTTCCGGTGCGGGTGAGGGTGACGGACATGTCGCGCTCGAAGGTGCCGGAGACGATGCGGATGAAGGCGGCGCGGTCGCGGTGCTTGGGGTTCATGTTGGCCTGGATCTTGAAGACGAAGCCGGAGAAGGGCTCGGCGAGGGGATCGACTTCGGTGTCGCCAGCTTTACGGCCTATTGGTGGGGGCGCTAGCTGGAGGAAACGCTCGAGCATGTGTTGGACGCCGAAGTTATTCATCGCGGAGCCGAAGAAGACGGGCATTTGTTTTCCGGCGAGGACGGCTTCGATGTCGAGTTCTTCGGAGACGCCGTCGAGGAGCTCGATTTCTTGGGTGAAGGCTTCGTATAGGTTGGGATCTAATTCGTCTTTGAGGGCGGGGTCGGTGATGTCACTTACCGATATCCCGGCGCGGTAGCTTCCTCCTACGCTGCGCTCGAAGAGCATTACTTTGGAGTTTTCCCGGTCGTAGACTCCTCGAAATCTCGGGCCGTCGCCGAGGGGCCAGGTGAGGGGTACGGGGGGGAGGCCGAGGACGCGCTCGAGTTCGTCGATGAGTTCGAGTGGGGGCTTGGCGGGGCGGTCGAGCTTATTGATGAAGACGAAGATGGGGACGCCGCGGCGGCGGCAGACTTCGAATAGTTTGAGGGTCTGGGCTTCGATGCCTTTACCGGCGTCTACGACCATGACGGCGGCGTCTACGGCGGAGAGGACGCGGTAGGTGTCTTCGGAGAAGTCGCGGTGGCCGGGGGTGTCGAGGAGATTGACCATGCAGCCGTCGTATTCGAATTGGAGGACGGTGGAGGAGACGGAGATGCCGCGTTTTTTCTCGAGGTCCATCCAGTCGGAGGCGGTGGCTTGCTCGGCGCGTCGGGAGGTGACGCTTCCGGCTAATTGGATGGCGCCGCCGTAGAGGAGGAGTTTTTCCGTGAGGGTGGTCTTGCCGGCGTCGGGGTGGGAGATGATGGCGAAGGTGCGGCGACGGGCGATTTCGTCGGCGTGGGCGGATTGGGCTTTAGTGCTCACGTTAGTTACGGGGAGTGGAAGATAGGGAGGTGATGACGCCGTGGAGCATTTTGAGCTCGGCGGCAGTGGGAGTGGCGCGGCCGAAGAAGGCGGCGAGATTTTGCAGGGTATCGGCGCGGCGATCTGGCGCGGGGAAGAAGCGGCCGGCTTCGAGGGAGGATTCGAGGCGGGTGAGGAAGGCGTGGAGATCGGCTTTCGGAGCGGGCTCGATGTGGGGGGTGGAGGGGAAGGTTTCCGCGCAGCGGCGGATTTCCCAAGATACAAGCAAGACGGCTTGAGCTAGATTGAGCGAGGAAAATTCGGGATTGGTGGGGAGGTGGATGAGGCGATCGGCGCAGGCGAGCGAGGCATTGTCGAGGCCGGAGCGCTCGGGACCGAAGAGGAGAGCGGTGGTGCCGGGGGCGGCGAGGATTTCGGGGACGGCGTCGGCAATATCAAGGCCGGGAATCTCGCGGGCGCGGGTGCGCGCGGTGGTGGCGAAGACGCGGGTGCAATCGGCGGTGGCGGCGGCGAGGGTGGGGAAGGCTTCGGCGGAATCGAGGACGTGGTCGGCATCGGCGGCAGCGGCGTAGGCCTGGGAGGAGGCGGGGGCGGGCGGAGGCCAGGGGAATTCCGGCGCGACGAGGCGGAGGCGGTGAAGGCCGCAGTTGAGCATGGCGCGGGCGGCCATCCCGATATTGGTATCGAGTTGGGTGCCGACGAGGATGATTATGGGGGTGTTTTCCTGCAAGGGTGGCTTCTATAGCGGCGGAGGGCGGCGCGCGCCAGGATTGGGTCTTGAGTTGACGCCGGACAGGGTGAGCGCGACGGCTCAAGAATGGCTCACACACTTGCACTCAAGCCCGCTATCGAGCTGGGCGTCGTCCCCACCCACACAAAATTCGTCGGAGGTCTCGTCCCGGATGATAATGGTCGGCTGCCTCGCGATGCGGATGGCAAGATTGTCGTTCTCGCAGAAATGGCGAGAATCGTCGAGCAATCGCCAGTGAAAATTGCCGCAGCGCAAATCTCAGTCTTCCCCGGCGTCGCGGAGGAAGACACGAAAGAACTCATGACCGGCCTCAAGGCACTTGGGCTCACGGTACACATCGTAATGATGGTCGGCGGAGCGGATCCAATGAACCCAGCCGATGAAGATAAGGTGGTAGAAATGCTCGTCTCAGGACTGAACGTCGCAAAAACATACGGCATCGAAAATGTAGGCTCCACCTCGATCGAAGAATGGATGCAGCCGGGAGCAAAGGCGAAAACTGGCGCAGATCTCGATGCGGCAATCGCGCAAAACGTGGCCGTCCACACCCGAGCTTATCGCGAGGCAGGTGTCGAAGGCAGCGGCGTAAAGACCTGGCACATCGAATTCCTACGCGGTGGCGAATTTCAGACCTTCACCGATGCCGCAACCGCAGGAAAACTCATCAGCGCCCTGAACGACGCTCTAGGGAAACAATTTTTCCAGCTCCTCGTGGACGCAGCACACTGCGGCGATTCCACACTAAACATCCCCCAAAACGAACAGCAGATCGCCGAACTCGCCTCCCGCGACGAACTCGGCATCTTCCACGCCTCCGCCAAAACGACCCGCGGCTGCCTCAGCACCGACGATGGCTGGATCGGAGCACTGATGACCGCCGCCGCCCGCACAGGAAAACTCAAAACCGTATTCGTAGAAATCTTCCACCACGAAGACGCCGCCCTCCAAGGTCTCCGCGACCTCAATGACGGCCACGGCGTCGATACCACCGACGGCCGCAGCTACACACAGACCGTCATCGATGGGCTCATCGATGTCACCCGGCGGCTCAATAATCTCCAAGCGCGCGGCATTCTGCAATAAAGCGTTTCACCCGCAGAATCACCTGCGAGTAAAAATTCCCCCGGCTCCGCCGGAAACCCCTTGAGCCCGCCCCCCATCCGCCGGTAGGCTCCTCCCCCTTTACGTACGACCAAGATGAGCGACAGCACCTCCGACCCAAAAAAAGGCTCCGGCCTCGACCTTTCCAGCCTCACCCTCGCCCCCAGCTGGGTCAGCGACCTTGAGACAGAAGACCCCGGCATCAATAAATACGCCGATTACGCCGGCCCTCCCCCCGAAAAACGTCGTGGAGGCAAAGGCGGTCGCGGAAATTGGGACGGCGGCGGCGCACCCGGTGGCGGCGGCGGTGGCAGAGGACGCGGCCAAGGTGGCGGCGGTGGTGGTGGACGCCCTCAGGGCGGAAACCGCCGTGAAGGAGGCGGAGCCCCCCGCGGAGACCGCCCCCAAGGCGGCGGCGGACGCAATCAACAAGGCCGAGGTGGACGCGGCGGCCCACGCCAAGGCGGACGCGGCGGCAATTACCAACGCCAGGAAATCCGCACCGCCCCCGGCATCACCGCCAAAGTCCAGCCCACAAAAACTGGCGTCGGAGCCCTCGCCTCCATGATCAAGCGCACCGGCCGCACCTACGCCCTCATCGACCTCGCCAAGCTCGTCGCCGGTGGTCGCGACCGCTACGAAGTCTCCTTCGCCCCCGACCCCAAAGCCAAAGAGCAGCCCAAGCCCCTCACCTTCTGCACCGCAGACGGCTCCCTCTGGCTCAGCAAAGAAGAAGCCATTGGCCACTTCATCGACTCCCCCGCCCTTCGCGACTACTACGGCACCGAAGAAGTCACCGTCGATCCCCCCAAAGGCAATTTCACCGGCGTCGCCGTCTGTGGATTCTCCGGCAAGCTCCTCGGCCCGCCCAATCACCACAGCTACCAGACCACCATCCAAGAGCTCCACCGCGAGGAATTCTCCAACATGTCCCTAGATCGCTACAAACAGCGCATCCGCATCGAGACCGGCGAAGAAATCGTAGAAAAATGGAAAGAGCTAAACGGCAAACGCACCGAATGGGTCTATCCAAAGCCAGAAGAAGCAAAAACAGAAGACCCCGCCCCCCCTACCGAGGACACTCCCGAAGCCAAAGCCCCACAAGAAGAGCCAAAAGCTGAAGAAACACCCACCCCCGAAGCCGACGCCCCAGCCCCACAAGAGCCACAAGCAGAAGCCCAAGCTCCCACCGAAGAAGAAAAGCCAGCCGAGCCAGAAGCCGCAGCCACCCCCGAGCCTGAAGCACCCGCTCCAGCCCCAGAAGCAGCAGCACCCGCACCGGAAGCAACACGCCTTGCCACCCGCGCCGACCTCGAGCGCCACATCCGCGAGCACCTAGGCGACATCCTCTTCGCCGAAGCCGGCGGAGCCACCGTAAAAGGAGACATCCAAGGAAGAAACCTCTCCCCCCTCCTCTTCGGCAACCTCAAAATGGCCTCCATGCAGGTCAATCGCGCCCCCAGCATCCTCATCGCCCCCCTCTGCAATCAGCTAGAAAAAGAAGGCCTCAAGCTCTTCCGCTGGGGCGGCAAGAATCTCTTCGCCGCCGCCCACCGCCCTCACCAGCTCATCTCCGACACCCCCCTATCCGATAGCATCCGCGCCATCTTCGAATACATCAGCGCGATGCCCAAGCCCAAGGTCACCGATCTCCTCGAAGCCCTCGCCCCCACCCCCGGCGAGACCGTAGAAATCCCCACCGAGATCCCCACCAAAGACGCCGAAGCCGCCCCACCCAAGCAGCTCACCCCCGCCCAAGTAGCCGTCCTCAAAGACCTCCGCTGGCTCATCGGCGAAGGCTACGTCATCGAATTCTCCGATGGCACCCTGGACGCCGTAAGAGTCCGTCCGAAAGAAGAGCCCAAGCCCGTAGCAAAGAAGAAAAAGGCCGAGCCGAAGAAAGAGGAGTCAAAACCTGAGAGCGCTGAGCCTCTGCTCGGCGACGCTCCGCAGCCCGAGCCCGAAGCCCCAAAGGAAGAGGAACCAAAAGCCGAAGAGCCCAAGGAAGAGCCCGCCCCGCCTGCTGCCGAAACTCCCCCTTCAGAATGACGCCTCTCGCAATCCGCGAAATCGATCGGCTCCCCCAGCGCGTTAATCCGCGACCGGTTGTCGAAGCAGTTTTCGAGATTCGCTACGTCCCTGATCGTGACCCCTCATTACTCCCCGGTCTCTTTCACGCAGCTGTTTGCAAAAGGTATCCTAAAGTGGATACACTTCCCGCCTACCACATCCCAGAAGAGTTCCGCCAGGCAACCCCCGACTTCACTTACCAAGCACACCACGTTTTCCACGGCGATAAATTCAGGATCCAGTTTGGCCCCCGCGTGATCTCGCTTGTCACCCACCACGACTACCCAGGTTGGTCGAGCATACTTCCCGAACTCGAATGGCTGATCGGCAGGCTTAAAGACACCTCATTTCTTTCTGGCGCAGAAAGACTCGGAACACGCTATATCAATTTTTTCTCTGGAGACGTGACCAATGATCTTGTCATTGGGCTTCACGCAGACGGCCAGAAACTCCAGGGAAACGAAATGACCTTCACCACCATCTTTGACCGCGAAGAATTCAGGGGACGACTGGTGGTGAATAATATGGCCTCGATCCTACGAAATAACGAAGCGGAATCCGGGACGATTATTGACCTCGATCTCTGGCTCGGCGCCAGTCAGTTCAGCCTCTTCGAAACCGGTATTACACGGTTTGAAGAAGCGCACCGGCTCAACAAGGAAGTCTTCTTCGGTCTTTTGAAAGACGAATTTTTAGATTCTCTGAACCCAGAATACGGCTAAGATAATAAAAATGCAGCTTCTCTCCCAATCCCCTGCTTACGAAACGAGCGCCGACCTCGCTACCGGCACCTCCGGGGTAGCCTCCTCCCAGGTGAAGACGTTCACTTCAGGTGAAGGTGCCGCCGAGCAGCTCGTGATGGAAAAACTCGGCGTCCATGGCTGGGGCCGCTGGCAATATTTCCGCAATTCATTTTCCCAAAAATGGGGCAACGAAGATACCGTGCCACTCCAGCCACGGTCACAAACTACGTTCCTCTCTGCACTCAAGCTTCTTGAATTTCCTGAAGGGAAACCGCCGAGTCTTTTCCTCACGAACGAGGGGACTCTCGAACTCGCGTGGGAAGACGCTTCTGGCTCGCCCATCCAGATTGAATTTGGAACCAATCAAACGGAACTATATTTCGAGTCCCGTGGGATCGAGCAGAGCATTCCGAACGCAAGCCTGCCCGCGTTTCTCGAATGCCACATCGGCGACAAATGCTAGAGCCAGTTGATGGGGGCGAGGATATCGCGCGTGCAATTTGCTCTAATCAGTGGGATCCCGCAACGGGTCGCGTATCCGCTAGCCTATTCAAAGGGGCGAACACTTCTGTAAGCCGCCTCGCTGTCACACCGCTCGTTCAGACTTGGGATCTATTCCGTGCACGAGTAGAAAAACCTCCCGAGCACCGCCTAGAAAAAGTGGGGGCAATCAATGTTGGAGATCTCCAACTGATCGGAAAAAGATTCACACTGAACCCGACCGAACTTACTGTCGTGCCAGATCCACTGGATGGATACGATGCACACGCGCTCATTCCCGAGAAGATATCGCGCGGCCTCGCAAACCAGATTTTGAAAGGGCTCACCCTCCACGACGATCCGCTCTAGTTCTCAATGGTCGCCCCCCAGACGCCCATCGGCGAACTAGAATTTCTCGCCACGCGCACCAAGAATGCGCTAATTAAAGTAGGATTCGCCAGCGCTGCCGATCTTCTTCGCCACTATCCACGAAGATACGAAGATCGGAGTACGTTTGATGCGTTTCCCCAAGGCGCATCAATCGAGCCCGTCTGTCTGCGGGGGATGATTGTAGATACCCAATTAAAACGCCTTCAGGGGAAACGGACATTTTTTGAAATCACCATCGAAGATAGAGGCGGATTCGGCCTCGGAGGCACCGTGAGTTGCCGGTGGTTTAATGTGCCCTGGATGCATAAGAGCCTCGCAGCCGGATTGGAGGTGGTGGTCTACGGCCGACCAAAAGAATTCGGAAGCCGGATTTCCATCGACCAACCCGAATACGAAATCGTAGAAGAAGGCGATCAAGAAAGCGCCCACCTCGGGCGAATCGTACCGATCTATCCGCTACGCGAAGGCATCGGGCAGCGCACCATTCGGCAAGCAATCTTCGATCTCACGAAGCAAGTAGATTACGCATCCATCCCCGATGTATTGCGAAAGCCCTCGGAAGAATCCGAATTCGCCGGCATGAGCCGAGCCGCCGCCATGCGGCAAATTCACTTCCCCCCCGCCGCCGAAGGCTTGGAAACGGCGCGGCGCTATCTTGCCCTAGAAGAATTCTTCGCCCTTCAACTCAATGTACTTCTTCGAAAACGCCTCATGGCAAAACGCCCCGGTGCCCGCCACTGCGGACAAGGAGATCTATTGAAGCAATTTTTAAGCAATCTCCCCTTCGAGCCCACCTCTGCCCAGACACGCTGTATCGAAGAAATACGCACAGGATTAGACGCCCCCGTCCCCATGGGTCGGCTACTCCAAGGAGATGTAGGATCCGGCAAAACACTCGTCGCCGCAGCCGCCATTATGCTCTGTGTCGAATCCGGCCACCAAGCCGTAGTAATGGCTCCCACCCAAATCCTCGCCGAGCAGCACTACCTCACCATGCGCGCCTGGTTTACTCCCCTCGGAATCACCGTTGGGCTCCGCACGGGATCGAAGAAAAAAGCCGCCGAAGAATCAGTGCCCACCTGCGATGGCGATATTGTTTACGATGAAGAGCCCGTGATGTGGCAAAAGGGTAAAAAGAAAAAGAAGCCCAAAAAAGAAGAGACCCCGCCAGATGTCCTCATCGGCACCCACGCCCTCCTCTTCGGCAAAGCTCCCATCAAAAATCTCGGCCTCGCCGTAATTGATGAGCAGCATAAATTCGGCGTCGCCCAGCGCGCGAAATTAGCCGCCTTCGGCACCGCTCCAGATGTCCTCGTGATGACCGCCACGCCCATCCCCCGCACCCTCACCATGACGGTCTACGGCGACCTCGACGTTTCAATAATAGACGAGCTCCCCAAAGGCCGCAGCCCCATCGTCACCGGCGTGCGCGCCGAAGCCACCCTCGCCGACGTCACCAAATTCATTAAGACCCACCTCAAAAAAGGCCGCCAAGCCTACATCGTCTACCCCCTCGTTGAAGAATCCGAGACCCTCACCGCCAAAGCCGCCACCGCCGAATTCGATGGCTGGGAAAACCGCCTCAAGCCCCATCCCTGCGGCCTCCTCCACGGACGCGTCCACCCGAATGAAAAGGAAGAAATCATGTCCCGCTTCCGCGAAGCGGAGACCGAAGTCCTCATCGCCACCACCGTGATCGAAGTCGGCGTCGATGTGCCCAACGCCACCATCATGGTCATCTACAACGCCGAGCGCTTCGGCCTCGCCCAGCTCCACCAGCTCCGCGGACGCGTCGGCCGTGGCGCCCACAAAAGCTACTGCATCCTCGTCCCTGGAAAAAAGAACGACCCCAATGCCATCGAAAAACTCTCCGTCCTCGCCGACACCACCGATGGTTTCAAAGTAGCCGAAGCCGACCTCAAGCTCCGCGGCCCCGGTGATATCCTCGGCCTCGCCCAAAGCGGCCAAGGACGCTTCCACTTCGGCGACCTCCTCACCGACACCGCCCTCGTCCGCCTCGCCAGGAAACTCGCCTGGGAAATCCTTCGCGACGACCCCACCCTTCGGGTAAACCCCCAGCTCCACAGCATCATCGAAGATCCCACCACTATCGCAGGCACCACCCTCACCGTGTAGAATCTTCGAATCTCTCCCGTATATTCCCCCATGACCGACGCCCTACGACGCAGTCTCGTCCTCCTCATCGTCCTCGCACTCAGCGCCGGCATCTTCGCCGCCGCAAGCCATCTCCGCGATCCCCAGCGCACAGGACTACTCCATTTCCTAAACAAGCCTTCGGCAAAAAAAACCACCCCACAGACCTACACCCTCGCCCCTCCCGCAGAGACACTTCCCGGCCTCACCGCCCTCAGCCAGGAATACGCAAACCTCATGGATCGCGTCCGCCCCGCAGTCGTAAGCATCAACACCCAGACCGAATTCTCCAACGTCAAAATCTTCGGCGACGCCAGCCACGAACGCCCCGGCCTCGGCTCCGGCATGATCGTCACCAAAGAAGGCCACGTACTTACCAACCAACACGTCGTCGACAACGTCGATGAAATCAGCATCACCACCAATGCCGGACGCACCTACAACTGCGAACGCATCGGCTACCGAGTGGACAACGACCTCGCAGTCCTCAAAATCATCGGCGACGAAGGCGAAGAATTCCACCCCCTCTCCTTCGGCGATTCAGACAAAGTGCGCGTCGGCGAAATCGTCTTCGCCATCGGCAACCCCTTCGGCCTCGGGGAAACCGTCACCCAAGGAATCATCAGTTCCCTCCCCCGCCCACTATTCGACGAAGCCGACTTCAAGACCTTCCAAAGCGACACCGTAATTAACCCCGGAAACTCAGGCGGCCCCCTCATAAACACCAACGGCGAAATCATCGGCGTCTCCACCGCCATCTACACCAATAGCGCAGACCAAAGCTACGCCGGAGTAAGCCTCGCCATTCCCTCAAACGACGCCCGCGAAATCTTCGCCGATATCATGGCCGATGGCGCACCCGAAAAAGCCTATCTCGGCATCCGTAAATCCCGCGACCTCACCGAATACCAGCGCAGTTACTTCAATGCCCCCCACGACCGAGGAATTCTCGTAGAAGAAGTCACCGAAGGCTCCCCCGCAGACAAAGCCGGCCTCAAGCGTGGCGACCTCGTACTTAATTTCGCCGGTCGCCCCATCGGCACCGTCGAAGAACTCATCGGGCTCATCGGGAAAAGCACCATTGGAAAGCCGCTCCCCATGCAGATCATCGCCGGAGGCAGACCCGGCATCCTCGAAGTCACCCTCGTCCCTCTCGAAGAATTCTTCACCCCCAAAAGCCCGGGAAACAGCGAAGAAGCCGTCGCCAAAATTAGCGACGCCCTTGGAATCACCGTGAGAAACCTCACCGTCTACCAAAGAAGACGCTTCGGCCTCTCCGCCGCCTCACCAGGAATCGTCGTCACCGAAATCAATCCCAGCGCAAACCTAGCCCAAAAACTCGGCCCCGGAGATATCATCTACTCCCTCAACGACACCCCCGTCCGCACCGCAGCCCAATTCAACAACCTCATCGACGAACTCCCCCTCGGAAGAGAAGCCCGCCTCTTCTACTACCGCTACATCGGAAACAGACCCATCCGCGGCATCGTCCGCTTCACACCCAATCCGAAGTAAGCACAGATACAGCAAATGCACTAAGCGATACAAACCCCTCCCCCTAAAAATCGGGGTTCGCTTTCTTGATCATCTCAAGCGCCTCCGAAGGCGTCACCTCTGGAGCATCTTCCTCCTCTTCCTCCCAGGTGAGTTCGAGCGCACATAATTTGCCGTAAAGCTCCTTGGCAGTTGGACGCGCATCATACTTATCGAAATTCGACCAGGTGAATGTGCTATGAACAATGCCAAAACTTTCCGAAGGCGTCTCTTCGCCCTCATCTAAGTACGTAAAGGCAAATAGATAAATAGGTTCAGAAGCCGCAGGAACGCCATCTTCCAAATTCGGCGGCCAGATGAGTTCTTGATAGTCATACTCGGTGATCGAAAGCGGTGCTTTCCCAAGCTCTGCCGGATGCATAAGCCACTCGACCATCTGCGCCTTCGCGCGCCACCCTGGATCATTCGCGATATCGGGCACCGATTCCTCATATCCCGTCTCTTCAAGATAGCGGGTCGCTACCGTCGATTCCTCCAGATTTTCCGCACCTGTGATAAGGCGTTTCAGCGCAGCGGGATCAGGTGAATCGCCACCAGATTCGAGTTCCGCCCAAGCACCTTCAAGTTGCACCGAGCTATCCGGATGGCTCAGCGCCAGCGGTAAAAGAGCCTTTCGAATCTCACTCGAAACGAAAGCCAAACTCACCGCCGCATCAAAACTCCCCTCCGTATCTGCTTCGAGCCACGAGCGAAGAATCTTCGCGCCCTCCAAAGAATCGTAAGGGTGATCCCCATTCCAAGCACCATCAAGCCGAAGCCGATTCGCCCGGCTGAGGAGTGCGCGACCGATCCCATTTCTGGGTGGGGATTTTCTGAAGCGGCGAATCATCTTTTTAAACGTCGATTCATCCGGCTCCATGAGCCCAAAGACACCACTCCATTCCTCACTATCTGGAGCAAACCCCGCATTCACGAGCTCGACGATTAAGCCCCCTGCACCAGGGCTAAAATTCCAAGCAGCCGCACGAAGCCCCCCGAATATTCCTGCCTGCTCCTCCTCCGACGCGTCCGATTTTCCAACACGGCGCGCCCATCTCTTAATCACCGGAAAGACCTCATCATCAAACGTCACCATCACCCAAGTATTCTCACTCCCTTGAATGAGCTCCACCACTTGCGAAATCTCTTCGCCATCGACTTGCTTAGCAGAGGTCAGCTTGATAAGCGCATTCTTCATCGCATGGATATCGCGACTATCATCCGCTACGGCATCATCTCCAAGAGCCGCTATTTTTTCACCCAAATCTCCCCCAGATTCTAGCCAATCTTCGATAGTAGTCGCCACCAAGCATCCCTTATCGCGGCCATGAATGATCCCTGGATCCTTAGCGATCGTAGAGATGGCAAAGCCCCCACCCAAGACAACAAAGAGAGCCACACCACCACACAACAGCCATCCCCATAAAGGCAGCCGAATCGGCTTGGGAGCCGGAACCTCATTAAAATATTCCTGAGGAAGAGGTGGCGGAGTTCTACTCATAAAAGATTCTCATTAGAATTAAATTCGGGAAAGTCCCTTTACAGGAAGCACATAGGCATCTCTCGAGAGAACCGGCAAGTCATGTTGCCGAGCTAGTGCCGCGATCCAGGTATCATTCGCAGGGATTAGTGTCCCAGCCTCCTTTAACGGCTATATTCGGCTTTCGCAAAATCTCACAATCCAGCTGAAGCAATCCAGCAACATCCTTTCAGTGCAAATCGGAGCGTACAGATTTCCTGCCTAACCTGTGCATTCACGATCGAAGCACGACACCAATTTTCTGAGTGGGGGGCAGCATCACCACCATGTGAGCTGAGCTAAGGCCAGTTCCGCGAGGCGGAAGAATCAAGTCGCGATATCATGTGTGTCGATGTGCCCGCCGAACCGCCTCCAACGAGAGAGATTTGGAAGCGCTTCGGGAGAATCTCCCTCAGCGGTCAGGCAACAAGTGAATCACGTTGCGAAACCCAAATTGAGCCAAAAAACTAGCTCAACCGGATCATCCAACACTCCGCCCACCACCTGCCCGGATAAAACCGAAATCTAAGCCGTAATTCACAGCGGACAGCAAAACCGCTGCGGGCGCGGAGCCAACACAAAACGCATAAGCCCCACCAAATTCGCCGGGCTTGTTCAACTATGGGTGCATTCCAAGGCCTCGTCCCTCGGCTTGGATACACCCTTCATTGTTCTGCCCGTTGTGCTCCAGAGGATAAGCCTGTTCCCGACAGACCCCAGTTCACATAAGCAATGACTCCGCTAAGTAAGATCGATGCTGCGAATAGGCCGCCCCATATCGCCCAAAGCCTACCAAGAGTCCAACCCTTGATGATCGCGTCAGGATCTTCCATTCCGCGCGCTCGGAGGGATGAAATCGAATCGACCGTTTCGAATGAGCCATGAATCCACTCACCAGGCGAAATGTAGTCGAAGGGAACGCTGTCAGTGCAAAGGTAAACGCGCCCAGGGAAAATTGCGTCCCATGCGACCGTCAAAATAATCGTTAGGATCATGAAGGCAGCTATGAATTTTAGAAGGCGCTTCATCTTTGACTCCGGTCATCGGGAGATTTCTTAGCAGAACGTCTGAAGACACCGGCCACTCTCATGGACAGGGCGGATTCAGTCACGCAGTTTGTGATATATTTACAATTGACTCACAGAAACTCAGACCATGAGAGTGCTAAGGTGCTCTGTTTTGTTCGGCAAGTTGTTCATGAATTCGAAGGCAGCAATCGAAATTCAGCGAGAGCTTCCATAAGCTGTCTACTTGGAGCCTGAGAGCTATACTCTCCGCCGTCGATCCACGAAGATGAGCTAAGCCAAT
>CALAIY010000040.1 GCA_937922595.1 uncultured Verrucomicrobiales bacterium
TCCACCGCACCGCAGCCGCCACCTCCCCCCACCAAGCCCTCTTCCAAGGCATCGCCGAAGCCCTCGGCTACCGCCGCTGCCGCCTCCCCATGCGCGTCCTCGCCCAGCGCCACCCCCTCACCCATCTCATCGCCCACCCCAGCACCACCGAAGCCCGCCTCTTCGGCTCCGCCAGCTTCCTCACCGAGCCCACCTACGAATCCGTAGAAGACAAAGCCACCCGCACCTACCTCCGCACCCTCTGGGACACCTGGTGGAAACACCGCGCCGAATACCAGCCCCACCCCGCCAAAGCCATCACCTGGAAGCTAGCCGGCACCCGCCCCACCAATCACCCCCAGCGCCGCCTCGCCGCCCTCACCCTCATCATCAGCAAATGGGAAGAATTCGCCGCCCTCGCAGAAACAGGCTCCCCTAGCACCATCACCAAATTCCTCACCAGCCTCCACCACCCCTACTGGTCCCACCACTACACCCTCAAATCCGCCCCCACCAAAAAACCCACCGCCCTCATCGGAGCCGCCCGCGCCAGCGACATCTTCATCAACTGGATCCTCCCCCACCGCCTCCAAGAAAACGAAATCACCGACACCCTCTGGCACACCTACGCCGCCCTCCCCTCCCCCCACCAAAACGAAAAATCCCGCCGCGCCGCCACCCGCCTCCTCGCCCACCACAAAGACCTCAAGCAACTCACCAAAAAAGCCTACCACCACCAAGCCCTCCTCCAAATCTACGACGACTTCTGCCTCCAAGACACCTCCGACTGCCAAAACTGCCCCCTCCCCGAACAACTCGCCGGATGGCGAATCTAATACCTCCCATGCACCTCCTCATCGCCACCCACAACACCCACAAAACGGAAGAAATAGCCGCAATGCTAGGCAATCTCGCCACCGTCACCGACCTCACCTCCCACCCAGACATCCCCCCCGCCGATGAGACCGGCACCACCTTCGAGGAAAACGCCACCATCAAAGCCCTCGAAGCCAGCAAAGCCACCTCCCCAAACACCCTCGTCCTCTCAGACGACTCCGGCCTCGAAGTCGATCCCCTCAGCGGCGCACCCGGCGTCCACTCCGCCCGCTACGCCAGCGAAAACGCCACCGACGCCGAAAACCGGGCAAAACTCCTCCAAGAACTCTCCGCCACCAGCACCAAAGGCAAAGACCGCACCGCCCGCTTCCGCTGCTGCATGGTACTCGCCCAAGCCGGAAAAAAAATCGCCGCCTTCGATGGAGCCGTAGAAGGCCTCATCGGCACCACCGAAAAAGGACAAAGCGGCTTCGGCTACGACCCCCTATTCATCCCAAAAGGCCACTGCGAAACATTCGCCGAACTCTCATCATCAACGAAAAACAGCATGAGCCACCGCGCACGCGCATTAGAAAAAATCGTCGCACACCTAAAACAACTCACCTCCAAAAACTCCTAAATCTCTGGAAACAAAAGTGCCTATCAATAGTGACAAAATTCACAGTTTTGACAATCTCTTCTTGAAATTATAGCAGGATACTCTAATAATGGAATCCTGTACCCATGTTTCACCCCGAAGAATCCTTCTCGACCTCACTCCTAGACGCCCCCGAGCGCCAAGAGAAACGCTCGCGTTACCAAATCCTCTCCCGCCTCGGAGAAGGCGGATCAGGCGAAGTATTCATCGCCTACGACAGGCACCTTGAGCGCGAAGTCGCCCTCAAGCGCCCCCTCCCCGAAGTCGTCGACATGGGCGGCTCCCTCCTCGAACGCTGCGGCCAGAAAATGCTCGCCGAAGCCCGCGCCGTCGGCTCCGTAAACCACCCAAACGTCGTCAACGTCTTCGAAGCAGGCTTCGAAAACCAAATCCCCTTCATCACCATGGAACTCGTCCGCGGCGAGACCCTTGGCAACATCGTCCGCGACGGCGTCCTCGTAGAAGAAAGCTTCCGAGAGCTCGCCTTCCAATGCATGGGAGCCCTCAGCACCGCCCACCGCGCCGGCCTCGTCCACCGCGACCTCTCCCCCGCCAACATCATGATCACCCGAAGCCGCGCCGGCCGCTTCGAAGTCAAAATCCTCGATTTCGGCCTCGCCGAAGGCGCAAACCCCCGCTCCTGCGTCAAAACCCTCACCCGCAAAAGCAGCGCCACCGGCACCGTCTACTGCATGGCCCCCGAGCTCCTCGACACCACCGGAGTCGCCGACGCCCGCACCGACATCTACGCCCTCGGCTGCCTCTTCTACTTCGCCCTCACCGGCCACTACCCCTTCCGCGGAGACACCCCAGAAGAAGTCGTCCAATCCCACCTCAAGCACACCATGCGCCCCCTCGACTTCTACCGCACCGACCTCCCCGATTGGATCGCCAAATGGATCGCCTGGATGATCAACCGCTCCCCCAGCGACCGCCCCCGCTCCATGGCCGAAGCCATGGAAGTCCTCATCGAAAACGGCGGGTAGCAGTAAAGGAGAGTGGACTTACCAGTCCGCATCCGGTGGGGTAGCCTCAGGGAATGTCTATCGAAACTCACACTACACGACAAAAATAGACCCCCTAAGTCGCTGATTATCAGTAAAATATCCAAAAAAGATTGCAATTCAGAAGGTCCCCCAAAATTGGGGTGCTCAAAAAACATCTCCTCACAGAACTCGCGCCCTCGATCTCAACCTCGCTCGCCTCACGTGTCTCACACTTTTACTTACTAGCTTATTGCGGCACCGAACCGTCAACTTAACCATTCTCGCTACTGAAAATCTCTCCCGAGCAAAGAATGAAAGTTGTTACCGGAGGTTCCAGAATTTTTTTCTCAAATCATCCCTTTGCATCACTTCTGTCGGTGGCTTTATCCTACAAAAGATCCCCAAGCCTCCAGGGGGTTGGGTTCTCTCCATGGATTGGACAAACTGAAAGTACGGGAAGCGACATATCAACATTTTAACAGTTGGAGTCGTGGTCAACAAAATCGCGGTTCCCATTGCCTGGAAAGTACTCCCCCAAAAGACCAAACGTGGGAACTCGAACACGAAACAGCGGAGTGCAATCATGCAAAAGCTTCTGCTCCTGATGGAGGCCGAAGATATTCAGGTTCTGACAATGGATCGCGAATTCGGAAGCGAAAAATGGCTCAATCAAAGGATTGAGCTACATTGCCCGAATTAAGAGCAACACCATTGTGGGAGGAAAGCATACCCGCGAATATGGAACTACTCACAAGAAAAAAGAGACATCCGAAAATTGGTTTGGGGGATGGATCTATTCTTCTCAAGCAAGGCAATCCAAAGTAAAGGGCGGAGGGACAGCCACCTCAAAAAGGGGTTTTGATCTAGAGGCCACGCACATGACTGGCGGGAGAAAACTTGAGAAACTATTCGCGCTGGTATCACTGGCG
>CALAIY010000041.1 GCA_937922595.1 uncultured Verrucomicrobiales bacterium
GAGGATAGCAAACGGATAGGTCTCTTGCTCAGAATCCCCTAAGATGATAAGTTCAGGCAACTCCGATGACTCCCGATCTTTGTGGGTTTTCAGCTCAGGGAACCCTTCGAATAGATATTGTTTACCCACTTCAAAAAAGACGGCACGAGCAGGATCGTGTTCCGGCTCAAGGAATTTTTTAGCAGCCTCTCTAGTCGCCGTATCGAAGCGTCGAATCTACCACCTGAGCTACGCCAGACCTTCCACAAAACATTGCAGGGGGTCTCACCGCGAATGTCACACGGACAGTCTCATCGCTCAGCGTTTTTTCGTTGAGCGCAGTGAAAAAATATTGCTCTCCTTTGTAGTAGTGGGTTCCGGCAAGGAGAGAAACAGGGCATAGGCAGGCCGCGATGAGAAGAGCGGGAAATTTCATAATGCATGAAGCTTTTTTCGATCCTTGCCTTGGAAGCAATCTTTATCTGACGGGCAAAACCACACCTCCGGCCTTTCCTTGCAGCATCTCTAACGAAACTTTAAGCCCCTAAAGTTTCATTACGCTTTTCTAGCGAAAGCTTCGTTGGCCACAAAAAATTCGTAAAAACTCCGAACGCGCTCAGAAACTGGTTTGGCTTGGTTTCTAGCTGTCTCCAGGGAATTCGTGCCCGGAACGTTCGATCTCTTCGAGATCGGCCAGATCCACTCGCCTTCCTGCGATTTTTTTCGCTTTGATCAAGTCGCCGCAGCCGAGGTAGCACACGGGGAGATCATCATCATCGACTATCTCTCTGTTTTCCCATGCTTCACTGAAATCAAGGCCGGGAAGCGACGTTAGAAAGTCGAACATCACGGGCGGGCGTCCTATCATAAACTGGGTGCCTTCAGTCGCGAAATCGTCTTCAGTCACCTCTACCAGCGGTATCCCAAAAGCCAGAAACGCTTTTGCTACAGCCCTCGCGTTTTCTGTGCTGGGCTCGATCCAGAGATCCAGGTCCTTTGTGAAGCGTGGCTGAGAATAGTGGACGACTGCGTAGCCGCCAACCACCAGGTATCTCACATCGTATTTAGCGAACTCGTGTAACAGTTCTCTGAAGTCTGAGTTCATTGAGGTCGTTCTTTTTAGCTTTCCAAAAATCGACGACGAGTTGCCAGGCTGCATCGGTACGGGCTGATGATGGCATCTCTTGCCAGTAGCGGATCTGAGCACAACGGAGATCTTCGTGGCTATCGAATTTCTCGACTACCCAATCTCGCTTTTTCGCGGTTTTCATAGAGGACGCTAGCAGACACCGAGCATCCGCGCCCACAAAAAAGCCCGCCCCGCAGATGCGGGACGGGCTTGGAGCAAAAGACTTAAATCTTAAATCTTTTACCTTTAATCTTAGTAACGATACGTCTCCGGCTTGTATGGGCCTTCTACTTTCACGTCGATGTAATCCGCCTGCTCCTGCGTAAGCGTGGTGAGCTTGGCGCCGACCTTCTCGAGGTGGAGTGCTGCTACTTCTTCGTCGAGGTGCTTCGGAAGGACGTAGACGCCGGGGGCGTAGGTCTCTTTGTTTGCCCAGAGGTCGAGCTGCGCGAGCGTCTGGTTGGTGAAGCTGTTGGACATGACGAAGCTTGGGTGGCCAGTGGCGCAACCGAGGTTCACGAGGCGACCTTCAGCAAGCATGTAGAGCTGGTGACCGTCTTCGAAGGTGTATTGATCGACCTGTGGCTTAACTTCCATGCGCGTAGCGCCTGGGTGGTTGTTAAGAGCGTCGACTTGGATCTCGTTGTCGAAGTGGCCGATGTTGCAGACGATTGCTTGGTCTTTCATCTGCGTGAGGTGCTCGAGGCGGAGGATATCTTTGTTGCCAGTGGTGGTAACGTAGATGTCTCCCCATCCGAGGGTATCTTCGACTGGGAGGACGCGGAAGCCTTCCATTGCGGCCTGGAGGGCGCAGATAGGATCGACTTCGGTGACGACGACCTGGGCGCCTTGGCCACGGAGAGCTTGGGCACAACCTTTGCCGACATCACCGTAGCCGCAGACGACTCCGACTTTGCCGGAGATCATCACATCAGTGGCGCGCTTGATTCCGTCTACAAGCGACTCGCGACAGCCGTAGAGGTTATCAAACTTACTCTTAGTTACGGAGTCGTTTACGTTGATTGCTGGCACGCGAAGCTTCTCAGCGGCAGCCATCTGGTAGAGACGGTGGACACCGGTGGTGGTTTCTTCAGAAACACCTTTCCACTCCTTGAGCACGTTGGTCCATTTGAGTGGGTCTTCCGCGTGGATCTTTTTGAGAAGCTTTTTGATGACACCTTCTTCTTCGGATTCTGCAGGAGCATCGACCCATGAGGAATCACCTTCTTCAAGATCAGCGCCCTTGTGGATAAGGAGGGTAGCATCGCCACCGTCATCAACGATCATTTCCGGTCCCTTGCCGCAAGGCCAAGTGAGGGCGTTTTCCGTGCACTCCCAGTATTCATCGAGGCTCTCGCCCTTCCATGCGAAAACGGGGACACCAGCGGCAGCAATTGCGGCAGCAGCGTGATCCTGCGTGGAGAAAATATTGCAGGAGCACCAGCGGACGTCGGCTCCGAGATCGACGAGCGTCTCGATGAGGACGGCTGTCTGGATTGTCATGTGGAGCGAGCCCATGATGCGCACGTCCTTGAGTGGCTTGCCTGCGGCGTATTTTTTACGCGTGGCCATGAGACCGGGCATTTCGTGCTCGGCGATGTTAATCTCTTTGCGTCCGAATTCGGCGAGGCCGATATCGGCCACTTTGTAGTCTTGCCCTGCGGGGGCTGCGGTAGTGCTCATAAAAGGGAAGTTTTCAGGGTTCAGATTTCAGTATTCAGCGAAACGAGGATGACGCTTACACGGACGCATCAACATATCAAGATATGTTGATGCGTTACTTCTGAGCGTTCTGGACGTAGTCCAAAACCGCTTGATCTGAATCGGGAGCTTTCTCTGCTGCCCAGACGGCGCGAAGGAAATCGGCCGGATGAATATCATTGGAGCTGAGGAAATTGCGGTCCCCTCCACAGCAATACATCACGTCGGGGTGGAGCTCGCCTCGGAGCTTTGCTCTGGCTTTCGCCAATACGCGAGGGAGCCAGCGAAAACCGCCCAATTCCGCATCTCGGCCCGGGAGCTGGGCATTCGTCAATTCGCCCGAGGAGAGCTTTCCCTCCTGCACCACGAGGAAGTAATCGCGGCGAACAGCCGCGATCAAAAGCGCTGCCTCGCGGGACGGTCCACCCATATCGGCAAGGTCTTCGATGAAATCGAAAAACTCGCGAGGTTTGCAGCCGATAGCGGCAAGAAACGCCTGATCCTGAGGCGTGTAATAGCTGGTGAAATCCGTGTTACCAGAGTGGTAGGAGGCGAGGCAGCGGTCGAAAAGTTCGGTGAAGGAGGTTTCCCAAATGTAGTTCATGCTCGCCATGCTAGCGGGGAGATTGGCGAGCGCTACTTCAGTGCGGAGACAATCGTAGCGACGTTGCTCCGGATGAGGCTTTCGTAGGTGATGCCCTTGGAAACCCCGTCGGCATCGAGGACGCCGGCCACTTTTACCCCAGCTTCACGGGCCAGTGCTCGAAGTACTTTGGGATTCGCCTGCTTTTCAGGGAAGACGGCGCGCACGCTATTTTCACGGATGGCAGCAATCGTCTCGGCGAGGTAAGACGGTGTGGATTTCCGCTCACGCCCAAGCCCCTGAACCGGGAGGGCACGAAAACCGAAGTCGCGACAGAAGTAGCCAAATGCGGCATGTGCTGTGGCAAGAATTCTGGCATTTTTCGGGATCTGAGCCAGCTCATTTTTAGCCCAGCGCTCAAGTGCATTCATTCGCTTCCCGAAGGCTTTGGCGTTTGTCTTGTAGGTTTTTGCATTTGCCGGATCTATAGCGGCAAATTCTTTTGCCACCGCGCGGGCGGAGCGCCGCACCGCATCTGGACTGTGCCACCAGTGCGGATCGACAGCGCCATGGCTGTGCTGAGGACAGCAGACGAAAAGCGCTCCCTCTTCCACTGTGAGCGAAGGCACCATCTTACCAGCTTCAATGATACGAACAGAGGCGGGGAGGTTATCCCTAAGTTTTCCGAGATAGCTTTCAAGACCTTTACCAGAGGCGAGGACGACCTGGCAGCTCGTGGCTCGCGCCATCGCAGAGGGCGTCGGCCGGAACGCGTGAGGATCGCCATTCACTTCCTGGAGCGGAACCACTTGCACGTGCTCACCACCGATACTTCTGGCTAGATCATCCAATAGTGGGTGAAGCGTAGCCACTTTGATGCCCGCAAGCGAAGGCAACGCAAGGAGCAGAAAAACGAAGGCTGAGAGGAGTGTTTTCACGAAGCTAGTTTTGAATGGTTCGTAGCCTCGAAGTTCTAACGAACTTCTCTGCCGCCCCAGTTGAACCCAACCTGGAGGAACACGGAGTGCTCATCACCGGAGCCGAAGTTATCATAATCGTATTGGAGCCGAGTGAAAAGAGTGCGTTGCTGATTAGCAGAGATCGTGAGGCTCGGAGAAATGCGCCAGCGCTCTTCAAGACCAGCCTCGGAGACGGATGGCACATAGCCGACGCGGACGCCCGCTTCGATGTGCTCATTGAAGCCATAGAGCACAGTCGAGTAGATACCGAAATCATCGAGCGTAGCCATACGGGACTCCTCTTCCTCCTCCTCTTCGTCGTGGTGCTCGCCTTCCTCTTCTTCGTCGTGGTGCTCTTCCTCTTCTTCGTCGTGATGCTCCTCCTCTTCTTCGTCACCGTGGCCGTGTTCACCCGATACTGCGCCGAAGCGACGATAGGCGACTTCCGTCCGCCAACGCAGCGAGCGACCACCTAGCTCAAGACCATTTTCCCGCCAGCCATATTCGTAGCCGAGCCCGTAGAGCTGCGTGCGGCGGGCAAACTCGTTGTCCCCCCAAGCAGCCGAGAGCACAAAACGGTGGGTATGAAAGTCGTCGGGAGTGATCGCTGCGGTGTAGCTAGCTGTATAAAAATCGTCGATAAAGCGAGCGCCTTCTCCTTCGAATTCGGGCTCCTCTCCTTCTTCTTCGTGCTCCTCACTGTGGGCTGGGGCTTGGCCGTAGGAAAAAGACAACGCTGAACGAAAAGTGCTCGTGGTAGGTAGATTCCAGGTAAGCTCGCCGCCATCGGTAATGATTTCACCTTCCTGGAGGATACGACCATTTAAGAGAGTGTTGTTTACCTGATCCCAAGCGTGACTGTGCTGGGCGTTTTGAAATCCAAAACGATTCAGGAAACGCCCTCCCCGGATCTCAAATCCTCCTGGTAAGTCGATGAGCTTAAGGAATGCTTCTTCCAGTTCACCATCGAGGACGCCGTCCGCGTCGGTAGAAACAGAGTAAGTCGCAAATCCCTCAAGCATTCCTGCTCGCAGCGATAGCCCCGGCTCAAGCGCCTGGAGCGTCACGTCCGACTGCGGGTCGTGATGCCCTCCCGATAAGGATGAAATTTCATTAGCAGTGGATGCACCAGCCACCCCAGCGATATGCAAGTGGGGAAACAGCACCCCCCCAAGAGCGACACCTTCACCAGTGAAAAGATCGACTTCAGTATCCGCAGCGCCAACGCCGCTGAACAGTAAAGTCGCGAGAGAGAATGTAGAAAGCGTGAGAGTCTTCATTAACTGCAAATAGATTGCGTTTGCGGGGCAGTCAACCCAAATGCAATGAATTTGCGTTTATTTGAAATTTAAAACGCGGCCTCAGGCTCGGCCAGATCGATGCCAAAAAGCTCGGAGAGCTCATCCGCAGCGAGCGGAGATGCTTTTTGGGAATCACCAAGCTTCGCGATCGCTCCGCCCGCAGCTTCGATCAATTCATCAGGATCTACGGCGCGAAGAGTAAAAAGCTTCTCCGGGTGCTCATCGAAAATACACCCCACACCATAGAGAACCGAAGCGGCGTGCTTACAAAGGGTGGCAAAATCGGGACAATTGCAGTTCACATGAATCTGCTTCGGATCGGGAAAGAGGCCTCCTTTAAGATCGGTAACGGCTTCCATGACGCCTGGTCCGAGCTTCCCCGAAAGGAGATCCACCATATTACCCACTTCACCTCCGAGCTTTTTCTTGAGGGTTTTCCACTTCGCCGCAGACAGCGGATCGATCGTAATTTCTACTTCGTAGAGGCCACTCCCAGCGACGTAGGCGAAGATATAGCCCTCGCAAATTTCGAGATCATAAACCGAGCCCTTACGGAGATAACTACGCCCCCTCGGAAGTCGGCTTTCGTAATCACGATAGGCTTCGATATTTTTGCACCAAGCGACTCCCCAAAAACTCGCCGCAGGAGCACCCCGAGCAGTGGCAGCCTCGACGGCCACGAAAGCCTCACCCTTCTTCCGGCGCTTTTTGATTTCGCGCTCCACATCAGCGAAATCACTGGAGCGGTCGTTATAATACCAGGACACGTCAGATACAGCACTTTTTGTATTTCTTACCGCTCCCACACGGACATGGATCATTCCGGCCTACTATCTTCGGCGCCTCCACCTCGGCATCCCCATAGGCTCGATCATCAAGGGCCGGCGCTAGAGCTTGTCGATTATAGGCCCAGCCGCTCATCTCATCAATGACATCAGTAATGACACCTCGAGTAACAGCGGCTTCCAAACGAGAAGAAAGCGCTCCATCCATCATCGCTTCGATATTCTCAAGCCTTTCATACATTAGATCCGTAAGCCCCTCGGCAAAAGCTTTCCGGATCTCCGGCAGACTTTCCACCACCTGGTATTGCGCGCAGGCGTAAGAAAGAGCGCTCCAAAGATAATCGCGCTCGCGTGGCAGGATAGAAAAAAGCGAAATCAGATATTCGTCATGATCCTGGGGAGCAAGCCGCCCGTCATGACGCATGATCTCGAGCGCTTCAAATGCAGCCGAGCGGACAAATTCGTAAACACTCGTATCTTCCACCAGTTCCTTGATTGGCCCTGTCTTCATCCCACTCACGGACGCTAAGACCCGGCTTAACCCCTCAGTAATCGAATCCGCCAATAGAGATTCCACCTCTGGGAGCCTCACCATCTTGATTATCTCCGGACAGGCGGATTCCTCGCGGAACTGGGCGAGGAGATACATCGCGAACAGGTGCATCATGTAAGCCTCGCCATCCGGCCCCTCGGCATCGGGCTCTTCGCAGACGAAGCGAATCCCCGCGATCAGGTGGGGGATACTTTCTTCACGGCTAGCAATCGCCGCCTCCACCGCCGGGCGTGGGAAATTATTTCGCAGCCAAAACAGTGGTCTTAGATAGGTGGGGAGGTCTTTCGGTGTCATTAGTTGAATAAGTCGTGGGTTGGCCAGGATTTCGTTTCGCGCGTAAGCTTCCACATGGCTTTGCTAAATTCTTTGTAGAGTGAACGACCCGCAGGCATCCGACGGTTGAACGAAGCACACCAGACCAGGCCATTCGCCGCCCGCACCATCATGGTAGCAGCACCCACTGATGAAGAGCCGTCGTGATACCAGTGTTCACCATTTTTCTTTTTCTGGATACGCCAGCCAAGGCCATAGTAAAAACCCGGGCGTTTTTCAGTAATAGGATTGCGGGCAATCATTTCGGACAAGCTATCTCGACTGAGAATCTGAGGCATCCGGCGACCATCAACATGATTAACGAAGCGCACCACATCCGATGGGCTAGCAATCCAAGCTCCCGCAGCGCCCCAGCCTTCATGATGCCACGCCGCGTAGGGAAAGGCGTCTGGATCTTCATCGACAAACACTGAAGGAGATGGCGGTTTCCCAGGGAGATCATAATAAGTCACCTCACCAGCCAACCGCTCCGCGCGTCGCGTCTTCCCGAATTTCATCTCGGTAATCTCAATGGGAGCCAAAACGTGCTCTTTCACATACGTCTCGAAACTCATCCCACTGACCTTTTCGATGACATGCCCGAGAAGCGCATATCCATAATTCGAATAGAGATGGCCTTTCCCTGGCACACTGATTGGTGGGAGGCTCCGCATATAGCCGATGACGTAGCGAAATTCCGGAGGATGGGGAATTCCGTATAGCCGTGCAATTTCCCGAGAAATTGGAGGCTGCATTGGAGAGCTGCGCTCCCCCGAAGAACGCTGGCCTTCCTGGCCGCTCGTATGCTGGAGGAGCTGCCGAATCGTGACGTCATTCGTTTGTGGGTGAATTTCCCGGCCTGGAGGAAGCGCCACCGACTCAATCAAATCGTAGACCTTATCATCAAGCGCTAACTTCCCGCGCTCTACAAGTGTGAGGATAGCAACCCCAGCGATAGGCTTGGAAATACTCGCAATCCGAAATCGCGATTGAGGAGTCACTTCGATCTGAGCCGCTTTATCGGCATAGCCAAAACCCTTCGCATAGATAAGACGACCGTCTTTAGAGATGGCTAGTGATCCTCCAGGGACATCGTATTTTTGAAGCAAACGCTCCATAAGTCGATCAAAAAGCTCAAGCTCAGCGGATGGGGCCTTGGACGAGATGAGAAAGGCAATTGCAATCAAGAGAACTCTCATAAAACAGCAGAATCGATATCTAGGCGGACGAAATTGAGGAGTTCCTCATCTGCCATATCTGTGAGGAGCTTCTCTGCACCCGCACCGGAGCCGAGAAGCTCAGTCGCTAGCTCGCGTTTATCTTCGATAAGTTTATCGATACGCTCCTCGACCGTGCCGGGACAAACGAATTTGTGAACGAGCACATTGCGCTTCTGCCCGATCCTATAGGCTCGGTCAGTCGCCTGATCTTCGACGGCAGGATTCCACCAGCGGTCGAAATGAACAACGTGAGAAGCTGCCGTGAGCGTGAGTCCAGTGCCACCAGCTTTGAGTGAAATCACAAAGAACGGTGGCCCACTTGGCTCTTGAAACTGTTTTACTAACTTCTGCCTACGAGAAACTGCTGTACCACCGTGGAGAATAAGACCGGGGCGACCGAAGATCGTTTCGAGGAAGGTCGCGATAGGTCCCGTCATCTCGCGAAACTGGGTAAATACGAGCATTTTCTCGCCACGCGCACCGATCTCTTCAGCAAGAGCCCGCAGACGAGTGAACTTACCTGAATCTTTTTCGAGGAAATTCCCCGATCCCGTCCAAAGAGATGGGTGATCACAGATCTGCTTGAACTGCATGAGATAGCTGAAGATAAGACCATTCCTTTGAATGCCCTCAATCGTAGGATCAGCGAGATCCTTGGTGAGCTGTTGCACGCCTTTTTTGTAGAGCGCGGCCTGCCCTTTAGTCAATCCAGTGCGGGTGCGGACTTCCGTTTTGTCCGGAAGATCATCAATGATTGATTTATCGGTCTTCAAACGACGCAAGATATATGGAGAGACCAATCGCCGAAGTGGCGCATATCCTTCGCCGCCTTCTTTGGCCAATTTCTTCGTTGCCTGGGAGAATTTAGCCGAACTCCCAAGAAGCCCAGGATTAATGAAATCGAAGAGACTCCAAAGATCACCCGCGCTATTTTCTACTGGGGTGCCGGTAAGAGCGAGACGGACGCGGGCATCCAAAGCTTTCACGGCCTTGGTAACACCCGATCCAGGATTCTTAATTGCTTGCGCCTCATCAAGCACCACGACATTCCATGCTCGATCGGCAATCCCATCGAGACGCCGAAGCATCGAATAGGTGGTGACCACGGCGTCGCAATTTGCGGAGTGAGCTTCTAAGTTTTCGAGCTCGGCAGCAGATACCTGGGATCGGTGAGCGCAGAAAAACTTAAGTGAAGGCGCAAATTTTTCGGCTTCGGCCTTCCAGTTTCCTACGAGCGAAGCAGGGACAACGAGAAGAGATGGCGGTTTCCCCTTATCCGATTTTTTGATCTGAAGAAGTAGCGCAATCACCTGAAGCGTCTTTCCCAATCCCATATCATCAGCGAGACATGCTCCCATTCCGAGCCGGTAAAACATCCAAAGCCAGTTTGCACCAGTTTGCTGGTAGGGACGTAAGTTTGCCTTGAGGGAGCGCCCTAGCTTTACCGAATGGCCAATCGCATTTGGGTCGCGCATCGCGGCGAGCATTTCTTTAAGTTGGCTTCCGGCAGTAAATTCCTGCCATGCATCGGTCTCAGTGCCGAGGGCAGAGAGATCCGTTTCGCCAGCGGCGGAAAGACCCGACATTCCTGCGAGCCAACGCATCCCATCAAAGAAAGTCACACCAGTGGATTCAGTAGCAGCCTCCACCTTCTTCCAATGCTGGAGGAGTCCCTTCATCTTATCCCGATCCACCTCGACCCAGCGCCCGCGAATGGTCACGAGATTCTCGGTCGCATTCATGAGCTTATCCCATTCTTCCTCGCTGAGCGGCTCTCCATCCAGGGCAATGGAGGCGCGGAAGTTCAGCATACTATCGAATCCAACCGTCGTTTTTTCGCGCGCATCGAGCTCTACACTCACGGTAGGCCGCCCAGGTGTTTTGCCCTCCCACCAATCCGGCACTTTCACCACCAGGCCAGCCGCCTCAAAATCCGGGACGGCACGAATAAATTCATAGCCCTCTTTCGGCCCCCACGCCTGCGCCCGAAAAACATCCTTGGAATCAACAAGCCGCTTCGCAAAACTATTTCTATCAGCAGCCGCGCGCACTGGAGTAAGCAGCGTGCTCAGCACCCGCGTATTCTTCTGCCCCACATAGGCCGCCAGCGCCTTTCCCAGCGGAACGTATTGTAACTTCCCTGATTCCCCAAGCCGATGCGTGTAAGTCGCTAAGAAGGCAAATGGGTAATCTACATTTCTCTTATTCTCCGCCAGGTGGAAGGTGACACGTCCCACAAGATCCCAAAGCGGATTGCGCTCCTTGAGCCACCCAGTAATTCCATCGGCATGAGACGATGCTACCTCCGCGATGTAGTAATCAATTCGATCCCACACCTCCGCCAAGATACCGGGCGTAAGATACTCCATCCCGGGAGCAGGTGGAGCGCTCTGTACCCGCCGCTCTAGCTCAGTAGTTTCCGGCAATGGTGCCGGGGATTCTTCACCCTCTCCCGCAAGCGCTTCAGGTGGAGCCTGCCGCAAAGTCGTAAGATACGAATGGGCAAATTTACGCCAAAATCCCAATCCCGAAGGCAGGCTCTCTTCCAAGGCATCGGTAGCCAAAGCAATCATCCCCGCCTCCGGCGAAACAGAAAATGCCCGCGCAATCTTCCGCGAAAGATCGGACGTCGCCTCCGCTGGCACGATCAGCGTGCCATCGGGAAGAAGCTGGGAATCGGCCTGAATCATTCGATGATCTGCGAAGGAGGGTGAGCTGCGCATTTCTCCATCGAATCACCCCACATCTCCGGGACATTCGGATAAAGATAGAGAGACACGGCGAGAAAAAATTTCATCCCTGACCCCCTGCCGTTTTTTCAGAAAAGCGCAACCAAAGAGCTGCTGGTTGCTAGTTTTTGAAGCCGATACGGAGCCAAGTCGCGCCCAAAGCGAATTGACATTCGAACAACCGTATAAAATTATCGTTTCATACACTCGTTTAAATTGTGCCCACCACCCTAGAAACTCCCCCATCCTCCACGAAAGACCGCCTTCTCGACGTCACAGAGGCGCTCGTAGCACAGCACGGATTCGATGGAGTCTCGCTGCGGCAAATCACCACAGAAGCCGGCACGAACCTCGCCGCAGTAAACTATCACTTCGGCTCGCGAGAGATGCTCTTCCAAGAAGTCTTCACCCGACGAGTCGAGCCGATTAACCACCGAAGACTCGCGCTCCTCGATGCCCTAGAAGCCGCCGCGACTTCCGAAAAACCCGTTTCGCTGGAAGCGATCCTCGAAGCACTCTTCCTCCCCGTGGTGACCATCTACCGAGATAGCGAGCGAAAGCGGGAGGTGTTTTTCCGGTTTATGGGCCGATGTATGGGCGAGACAGATCCGGAGCGAACGCGCTTTATCGGAGCGCTTTTCCAGACCGTCGTGAAACGGTTTACCGCAGCATTCGAGCGCGCCCTCCCCAGCGTAAGCCGCGCGGAAATCGAGCTGCACTTCCTTTTTTCCGTAGGCGTCATGGCGCACACCCTCTGTTTTTTCGAGCAAATGCCGAACTACACCGGACACGAATCTGAAGACATCTCGGCGGAAGACCTCGCCACGCTCATGGTGCGCTACTCCGCAGCCGGCTTCCGCTCCCTCACCGCCCCTCCAGCCCTGTGATCAATCGCTCTCTCCCCACCCTCATCGCAGCCGTCCTCACCGGATGCGCCGGACTCGCACCCGCCCCACGCCACAGCGACGCCGGACTCGACGCCGCCCCCGGCTCCTGGTCCGCTCACCCAGAAGCCAAAGCAGGCATCGATCACCAATGGATCTCGCGCTTCGGCGACCGCCAACTCACCGCCCTCGTAAAAGAGGCTCTCGCCCAAAACCCCGACCTCCGAGCGGCTGCAGCCCGAGTCGAAAGCGCGCGCGCCGAAGTCCGCCTCGCCGCCGTAGGCAGAAAACCCACCCTCGACGCCAACTTCAATTCGCGCCGGAATAAGCAGAATTTCATCGGCTTCCCCTTCGGCGGTGATCCGGCAGGCGAAGAAGCTCCCCCCCAAGTCGCCAGCAGCCTCACCAATTCCTTCGGCCTCTCCCTAGACCTCAGTTGGGAACTCGACCTCTGGGGCCGCGTCCGCGCCGGCGAATCCGCCGCCATCGCCACCACCCAAGCCGCCGATGCCGACCTCAGAGCCGCCCGCGCCAGCCTCGCCGCCCAAGTCGCCAAAGCCTACTTCGCCCTCGTCGAATCCAGCCAACAGCTCGCCATCGCCGAGCAAAATCTCAAAGCCCTCACCGAGACCGAGACCGTCACCCGCGAACGCTTCGAGACCGGCCAGACCGCAGCCAATTCCACCCTCTCCGTCGCCACCGACTACCGCCTCACCAAAGCCGACGTCGCCACCGCCCGCGCCGGCGTAGAAGGCCAGCGTTCCACCAAGGCTGCCGCCGCCCGCCAGCTCGAAGCCCTCCTCGGTCGCTACCCCGCTGGCGCGGTAAACTCCACACCCACCCTCACGCGCGTCCCCTCCCGTCCGCCCGCTGGGCTCCCCTCCGAACTCGTCCTCCGCCGACCCGACATCCAGGCCGCCGAACGCCGTTTCGCCGCGAGCGGCTCCCGTATCAGCGAAGCCAAGCGCGCCCGCTACCCTCAATTTCGCATCACCGGCAGCACCGGCACCTCCACCGAAGAACTCGCAAAAATCCTCGATTCAGATTTCGGCGTCTGGTCCCTCGCCGGCAACGCCCTCCAGCCGATCCTCACCGGCGGCCAAGTAAAAGCCTCCATCATCCAACGCACCGCCAATGAAAAAGCCGCGATGTACGATCTCCAACAAACCGTCATCACCGCCTTCAAAGAAGTCGAAACAGCCCTCGCCACCGACCCCGTCCTAGCCCGGCAGGAAGACGCCCTCGGCCGCGCCGCCAAGTTATACAAAGAAGCCGAAGACCAAGCCCGCGAAGACTACCGCAATGGCCTCGCCGATATCCTCACCATCATCACCGCCCAGACCCGCCGCCTCAGCGCCGAATCCCAACGCATCACCCTAAGACGTCAGCGCCTAGACAACCGCATCAACCTCCACCTAGCCCTAGGCGGAGACTTCAAGCCAAGACCCACGAAGTAAGGGACTGAAAACTGAATTCTGAACACTGAAAACTATTCACCATGTCCGCCGAAGCCACACCACCTCCCGAAGAAGAGGACACCTACAAAGAAGACCGCGCACTCAGCAAAGTCTCCGCCTCAATCCTCTGCGCCATCATCATTATCATCGGTGCCCTCGCCTTCACCGCCCTCAAAAAATTCGCCCCCCAAGCAGAAGAGACCGAGCCACTAAAAGTAATTCCCGCAGTAGAAGTCGTCACCGCATCCCCCGACACCGCATCCCTCACCGTCGCCTCCCAAGGCAGCGTCATGGCCCGCACCGAGACCCAGGCCGCCAGCGAAGTAAGCGGACGAGTCATCTCCGTAGCCGATAACTTCGAGACCGGAGCCGCCTTCAAAGAAGGCGACGTCCTACTTACAATCGACGACGCCGATTACATCGCCGCCCTCGCCACCTCCCGAGCCGAAGAAGCCGACGCCGCCCTCGCCGTCGCCACCGAAAAAGCCCGCGCC
The DNA here is from genome assembly GCA_937922595.1 of uncultured Verrucomicrobiales bacterium. GTDB lineage: Bacteria > Verrucomicrobiota > Verrucomicrobiia > Verrucomicrobiales > DEV007 > CALAIY01. The sequence continues at coordinate 14,087 of CALAIY010000041.1, forward strand.
GCCCAAGCCCAGCGTGATTGGAAACGCCTCGGCACCACCGGAAAAAAGCCCACCGACCTCGTCCTCCGCAAGCCTCAGATGGTAAGCGCCGAAGCCCGCCTCGAAGCATCCAAAGCCGCCGTCTCCCGCGCCCAGCGCAACCTCGATCGCACCCGCCTCCGCGCCCCCTACGATGGCCGCATCCGCTCCACCGCCACCGACGTCGGATCCTACGTCACCGTCGGCAGCCCGCTCGCCGAAATGTATGCCACCGATCGCCTCGAAGTAATGCTCCCCCTTTCCAGTGAGGACTTCGCCTTCATCGAAAAAAATCCCGGCACCGAGATCACCCTTCGCTCCCGCGGAGAAACCATCGGAGCCACCCTCTCGCGTATCTCCGGCGAAGTCGATACCAAGACCAGGCAAGTAAGTGTCATCGCCGCACTCCCCGAAAATTCGAAGTTACTCCCCGGCGAATTCGTCACCGCAGAAATCACCGGAATCACCCTCGATAATACCATCGCCATCCCCCGCCGCGCCCTCTACGGCACCGGCCAAGTCCTCAGCGTAGACAACGACGACCGCCTCCGCTTCCGCGACGTCACCGTAGCCCGCACCTCCGGCGAAACCGTCTACATCTCAGACGGCGTCTCCTCCGGAGACCGCATCGCCACCACCACCCTAGCCGCCCCCGTAGACGGAATGGAAGTCCAAGTAATCAGCCCCGCAGAAGGCAACTCAAAGCAATAGCCTTTTCCCTCCCTTTCCCTTTTCCCGCCTGCTTTCCCCTTTCCCATGAAATCGATCATAGAATGGTTCTCAAAAAACCACGTCGCCGCGAACTTCCTCATGCTTCTCGTCGTCATCATGGGGCTCAAGACCTGGGGCGGACTCAAAAAAGAGATCTTCCCCGAGACCTCCGTCGATTGGATCACCATCACCGTCCCCTACCCCGGAGCCGCCCCCGAAGAAGTCGAGCGCGGGATCGTCATCCCCATCGAAGAAGAGATCCAAGACCTCGAAGGCATCAAGCGCATCCAAGCCAATGCCGGCGAAGGAGCCGGCAGCGTCTCCGTGGAAGTAAAATCCGGCTTCTCCACCCGCAATATTCTCTCCGATATCAAGACCCGCGTCGATGCCATCGATAACTTCCCCGAAGAAGCCGAAGAGCCCCGCATCGAAGAAATCCTCATCAAAAACAAGACCCTCGCCATCGCAATCAGCGCCGATACCGACGAAGCCACCCTCCGTAAGTTAGCCGACCGCGTCCGCGACGAACTCCTCCTCCTCGACGACATCACCCAAGTCGCCATCTCCGGCACCCGTAACTACGAAATCTCCATCGAGCTCCGCGAAAACGCCCTCATCCAAAATAACATCACCTTCCAACAAGTCGCCGACGCCGTCCGCGCCTCCTCCCTCGATCTCCCCGGCGGCTCCCTCCGCACCGACGCCGGCGAAATCCTCGTCCGCACCCCCGGCAAGAAATACACCGCCCCCGAATTTCGCGACATCGTCCTCGTCTCCCGCACCGATGGCACCCGCATCACCCTAGGTGAAGTCGCCACAGTAAACGATGGCTTCGAAGATACCGACATCGCCCTCACCTTCGATGGCAAGCCCGCCGTCCTCATCAATATCTTCCGCACCGGCGACGAAGACACCATGGACGTCGCCACCGCCGCCAAGCAATGGGTCGCCGACACGCAGGGGCGTTTCCCCGAAGGCGTCACCCTCGAAGTCTGGGGCGACGACTCCCTCCAGCTCGAAGGCCGTCTCGATCTCCTCCGGAGAAACGGCATTGCCGGTCTCGTCCTCGTCTTCATCGCGCTCGCCCTCTTCCTCCGTCCCAGCCTCGCCGCACTCGTTGCCCTCGGAATCCCCGTCGCCTTCTGCGGAGCCATTTGGCTCATGCCATTCTGGGGAATCTCGATCAATATGATCTCCCTCTTCGCCTTCATCCTCGTCCTCGGAATCGTCGTCGATGATGCCATCGTCGTCGGGGAAAACGTCTTCTCCCGCATGCGCGCCGGAGAGCACCCGAAGTTAGCCGCCCCCCGCGGCACCCACGAAGTCGGCCTCGTAGTGATCTTCGGAATCATCACTACCATGATCGCCTTCACCCCCATGTTAGGCGTCTCCGGAGTCTCCGGAAAAATCTGGAGAAATATCCCCTTGGTCGTCATCCCCGTCCTCGCCTTCTCCCTCCTCCAATCCAAGTTAGTCCTCCCCGCCCACTTGGCCCTGCTCAAACCTATCCCACCCCGCGAGGAAAACCCCGGCCTATTCACCCGCTTCCGCCGCATGTTCTCCGATGGCCTCGAGAATGGGATCGAAAAATACTACCGCCCCGCCCTCGGTAAGTTCCTCCACTTCCGCTACGTCGTCCTCGTCGGCTTCGTGAGTATCTTCATGGTCACCATCGGGTTTGTCGCCTTCGGCCACATCCCCTTCCAGTTCTTCCCCCAAGTAGAAGCCGAAATCATCTCCACCAAAGTCCGCATGGCACCCGGCGTCCCCTTCGCCGAGACCGAACGCGCCATCGCCAAAATCTCCCGTGCCGGGAAACAGCTCGCCGAGGAATACCAAGATTTCGCCGGCGATTCCGTCGTCCACCACATGCTCTCCAGCGCCGGACAATTCGCCTTCATCTCAGATCCATTCGCCCAAGACGCCAAGCTATCCGCATCCCACGTAGGCGACATCACACTAGAGCTCGCCCCCGCCAAAGACCGCAGCGTCACCGCCGCCCAGCTCACCGCACGCTGGCGTGAACTCACCGGCTCCATCCCCGGCGCCAAAGAAATCAGCTTCCAATCCCTCGCCGCCGGTTCCGGCAACGCCATCGACCTCCAGATGTCCGGCGAAGACCTCGAACAACTCGAAGACGCCGTCGCCCAGGTGAAAGAAAAACTCGCCACCATCGAAGGCGTCATCGACATCGCCGATTCCAACGACACCGGAAAACGCGAACTCCAGCTCTCCATCAAACCCTCCGCCGAAGCCCTCGGCCTCCGCCTCTCCGATCTCGCCCGCCAAGCCCGCCAAGGGTTCTACGGAGAAGAAGCCCAGCGCCTCCAACGCGGACGCGATGAAGTGAAAGTCATGGTACGCTTCACAAAAGCAGAACGCGAGACCCTCTCCACCATCGAACGCATGATGATCCGCCTCCCCGATGGCAGCGAAATTCCCTTCTCCGAAGTCGCCAACGTAGAATACGGCCGAGGCTACACCTCCATCGCCCGAGCCGACCGCCGCCGCGCCATCACCATCACCGCCGATATCGACGACGCCATCCCCACCGCCAACGCCAACGAAGCCGTCGCCGCTTTAAAAAAAGGTATCCTCCGCGACATCACCAGCAAGTACCCCGGCATCACCTACAGCTTCGAAGGCCAGCAAAAAGACCAACGCGAATCCGTCCAACAAATCGGCGTAGGCTTCCTCATCTCATTACTAGGAATGTACGTCCTCATGGCCATCCCATTGAAATCCTACGTCCAGCCCGCCATCATCATGAGCGTCATTCCCTTCGGCTTCGTAGGAGCCGCCTTCGGCCACTTCATCATGGGCTACGAATTCAGCATCATGAGCATGTGCGGCATCGTCGCCCTAGCCGGAGTCGTCGTAAACGATTCCCTAGTCCTAGTAGACTACGTAAACCGCCACCGCAAACAAGGCCACACCGTCCGCAAAGCAGCCTGGGAAGCCGGAGTAAAAAGGTTCCGCCCCATCCTCCTCACAAGCCTCACCACCTTCCTAGGCCTCCTCCCCATGCTCCTAGAAACCGATCTCCAAGCCAAATTCCTCATCCCCATGGCCATCTCCCTAGCCTTCGGAATCCTCTTCGCCACCACCATCACCCTAATCCTAGTCCCCTGCCTCTACCTAATCCTAGACGACTTCGTAAACTGGCTCATGCCAGTGAAGGACAGTGCAACACAACCTTCCATCGGACGTCCTAGTTCCGATATTCACAGAACTCTTAAACCGGCCAAAACCTAAATTCTATGAGATAGTCCGCTTCGGTAATGTCGACCATCGAACCGAATAAAATTATATTCTCTGGGAGTCTACCGCCCATTGACTATACACAGTATTTTTACGAGGATCGGAGATGTCGACGTTACTGCAAAACCTGTTCTCTGGGGTCAACCTGTGGTTTTCAATCATCATTATCGGGCTGTTTTTATGGGAGATAGTAACTCATTACAGGAAAGAGAGTGGCGACTCGCACGATCTAAAAGGAGCGATGACCGGTGTAGGGATTCTAGGGACATTCCTCGGAGTAGTTCTAGGATTGCAGGATTTTGATACAGCGGACATCAGCAGTAGCATCGGCCCACTGTTAGAAGGCTTAAAAATCTCATTTTCCACCTCGGTCGCAGGGCTATTTTTCAATATTTTCGCAGAAATAATTGAAAAACTCTTTCCTGCAAAAAATGGCAATACCGGAGATGTTGTAGCGGATTCCCTGAAATCTTCGCTTGGCGACTTGGCATCTTTGTTAGAGTCGAATAGAATTACTAATCAATCTGTCGCGGACACCATCTCCGCGATGAGAACAGAGATCCGTGACGAGTCTCAAAAGATCCGAACTACGCTAGAGGCTACTCTCGATAAACTCTCAAGAGGAGCAACCGAGGAGATTGTCCAAGCCCTTGAAGCAGTGATTCGAGAATTTAATTCAAATTTGACCGAACAGTTTGGCGATAATTTCAAACAACTAAATGAGGCGTGTATGAAACTCGTAGATTGGCAGCATGAGTATGCCGGCCAAGTCGCACAGACAATGAATGCTCTTAACTTATCCAGTAAGGCAGTCACTTCATGCCAATCGCAATTCGAAGCGAATCTCCCAAAAACGCAACAATTTGGAACGATTGTAGGCGAAATTGGAACGTCGCTTGAAACACTTGAAGCTCTCACTCGTCAGTCTCAAACGACCACCGAACAACACCGGACTTCACTTGACGAAATGTCTTCAGTCATGAAAAACGTGAAAGAGCAATTCAGCTCTGCGGAAACTGAAGTACTCAATGTGACTGATAGATTCGCTACACTTTCCTCGAATGCAAACGAGGCGGTAAACAATATAAGCGGTATGCTAGAAGAACATGCTAAGGGGCATCAAAAGGTGTCCGAATCAATCGCGGATACTACGACGCGAATGGGTGAGTCAAACGATGCACTACAGCGCAATCTCAAGAAGTCGCTCGACGAACTCGAAAGCGCACTCAGCTCTCTAACTGAAGGTTTCGGATCAGCATATCGAGATTATCTCGACGGACTACAAAGGTTTACTAGCAAGTAGAATTCAATTCATCCATCACGCATGCCTCGCCCAACAAGTTTTCTTGGTAGCGTCTCCGACCTCATGGCCGGATTGATGATCGTATTCCTGTTTATCGCGGTGAGCTATATGGTCGAATCTCAATCGAACGAGAAAGAACTTAAGACACGCGCGGCCGAAGCTGAGGTTCTCAACATCGATCTTCAAGAACAGCGAAATCGACTCGAAGAGTCTAATGAGATCGTAAAAAGGATCACGTCAACATACGTAACACTTCAAAGGCAACTCTATGAAGATCTAAAAAACGAGTTCGGCGATGACTTATTGCGCTGGGGAGCATCGCTCGAACGAGACAGCACTGTTCGATTCAATGAGCCCGACATCCTTTTTGGCACTGGATCGACAGACATTAATCCCAAGTTTCAATCTATCTTGGAGAATTTTTTCCCTCGTTACCTTAGCGTAATTTACCAAGACAAATTCCGCTCAAGAATCTCCGAAATCCGCATTGAAGGACATACTAGTACTATGTGGGAGGGAGCAAACAACGAGAACGAACGATACCTTAGAAACGCTGAACTCTCTCAACGTCGCGCACTTTCGGTTCTATCGTTTTGCTACTCTCTTTGCGATCAACATCCACAGAAGCGCCAATTAATCAAAAATTTCCGAGCAAACGGCGTCTCCTTTGCTGATCCAATCTACTCAAAAGATGGAACCGAGGACGCCTCACGCTCTCGCCGAGTCGATTTCAGAATCTTGACCTCGACCCAGAAGCAAATAGACGAAATCATCAAGGCCACTGAAATCCAGTAAACGAACGCATATATGTTCACCAATTTTCGCCGCCTTCGAGACATCGTCACTGAGATAGGTATTAGCATATCGGAAAAGACTCGTGAAATTCGCTCTAGACTCGAGGAAGGAATCGTCTCGGAATCCGGAGAATCTATTATAAAGTGCTGCTCCGGCCTGTATGAGATCCTCCCTGACGGAAGCGTTGTTCGCTTAGTCATCCATATTCCTCAAGGCCCCACCGGAGGTCGAGGAAAACGAACCACCGATCTCGACGATCCCGTTTCCGGCTGGCATAAGTACCACCTTGTCGGCTGCAATACGGTCAATGAATGGCGCTACCGGATGCGGAAAGCATATCGTCCGGATGGAACATTTGTTTATCCGGTTTTTCATAACGGAGGCAAAGAGTATAAACCTGAACTCCGAAAAGGAGGCCGCCGCCTTCATCTATGTCAGAACTGCCATCGAATTCTCTTAGAAAAGGGATATTCAGGCGATTATCGAAATTTCGATGTCGCCAGCTTTCTTAGTTCTAGTATTCTTCCCCAAGGCTTTGACGATGTTGCATTTGTTTTAGAGAAAGACTATCTCGCAAATGAATACCCGGCGGACTGGAACAAAATAAGCTCGGAATACAAAAAGTCGAAGGACTGGAAGTGTGAAAGCTGCCATTTGAGCCTCGCCGATAATCGCAGTTTTTTGCACTGCCACCATATCGATGAAGTGAAATCAAATATTAGTGTATTCAACCTGAAATCACTGTGCATAAGATGCCACTCAAAAGTGCATCCCAACAACTCAATGCTCTCAAATTCGCCAGATCTAAGGAGGTTTAATCAGCTTTTTCCTGTATCCGCTAGCGAATCAAGCGAGGGCTAATTTTGCGGGTTGCCTCTAGAGTTCGCAAGAGGTGTCCGGAGCCAATTTCGAACAAAATGACAAAATCGTCTTCACACACATGTTGGCATGAGGAAAGGGATCGCGCGTGAAAATGCTTGTGCCGGTATGCTCTTGCTCGCTATTCATTCCCCCCGTATCACACGCCAAGCTGGTCGCGCAGCTTTCCTCTTGGAATAAGCTCATTGAAGCGCTGGTAGTTTTTTGACTGGTGACGAATTCGACCAGCGGGTATCGCGGGACTAATCCCGAGCCTACGTGCGAACTCGATTACTTTCTCCGAACTCGATCGAATGCTAAGGCGGGCACGGCTCCACTCGGCTTTCGGGATAAGACTCTCGAGCGCTTTGGCATCGGCTTCTTTCTCCCTACTATCCGTCCCTTTTTCATCAAGGTCGTCGAAGAATGTAATCTCCTCTTTCCCATCAAGGTGGAGAGCTACGTGTGCGAGTTCGTGAAAAAGCGTGAACCAGAAATTGTCGAGGCGGTCGTGGCGGAGCGTCAACGCCACTAACGGAGAACCTTCTGGGAGAAGGAGCGCAGCTCCATCCAGGTGGGTTTTTGGAAGATGTCTCTCACAGATAAAGTGAATCCCGTTTTTATTGAGATACTCTTTTGCTAGAAGTGGCCCGTCTTTAAAGTTGCTGAGACGCGCGAGACCTCGAAGGAAATCGGCATCTACGCTACCCTCGACGAAATTAGGGAGGTCTTCACGAAGGCCAAGCGTCACCACGCGAATCCGCCATGCATTCAGCGCAAAGTCGTCCTTTTTTTCACAACCGGATCGGACAAGCTGGCGGTTCAGCGAAGGCACGAGGGCATCCGGGCCGAGAGTTCCCAAAAACTTGGGCAGCAGATCTTCCAGCTGATTTTTAGCCTCAGGCAGAGTCCCCTCAAAGCCTGGGAACCAGCCGCGCTTCCGCATTTCCGCGATGGGGAATTTTTTTGCCTGTTCGAGCATGTCATTGGAAGCGAGCTTCGCCCCCGGCTTCTGGAGCATCACCTCCGCAGGGAGCCCGAGACCATCTACAAGATTACGAATCATTGTGAGGCTAAGAGCACGTTTCCCCGAAAGAACTTCAGAGACTTTCGAAGGGCCACCAAAATACTTCGCCACATCCTTTGCTTTCAGGCCCCCCTGATCCATCCGAAATTTTATGGCTGCAATCGGATCCGGAAGATCCACTGGAAATGCCTCATCCTCATAGCGCTCAACGAGCATCAGAAGAAGCTCGAGTTCATCACCTTGGGGCGTAGCAGGACGGGCATCGAAAATCTCTTCGATGCGAGCCATCGCCGAATCGTATTCGGCTTCCGTTTTTATAACTTTAGCAATCATGGATTAAACAGTGTTGGCGTCGATCTTATCGTATTCCTTATGCGTCCCGATGAACCGGATATACACCGTGTGGAACTCGTAATTGATCCAAACGACGAGGCGGTGGTTGTTGCCGCATATATTGAAGACCACCCGTCCGTCCTTCAGAATACTGGCGTTTCCATATTTTGCCTTCACAGCAGCAGGAGTCGGCCAGTCACCTGCCCGAGCTTCCGCATGCCAAGCATCAAGCTCAGATTTTGCGGAAGGCACTTTCGTCCAGTATTCTTTGAGGGATGCTTTAGAAATGATCCTCATTACATTGTATAGTTCCCATGCGTTTCGCGCAATGTGAAATTCCCATTTTGGGAATTTTCACTCTCACTTCGACCGCTTTTGAGTGAAAAGGCTCTTCTCACGGAGAAGCTTATCGAATGTCCAGGTGGTGGTGCAGCCTTTCTCTTGGGAGATGGTGCCGATGAGGTAATCGGAGAAATCGCCTCATCCATCTCACCAAGCGAAACCGATTTTTTCGGGTCGGAGGAACTTGTCCATGAGCCCGAACAGAGTTTCGGGAAGAGCGCTCTTACGGAGCAGAACATCACCATCGTCAGTTTTCACGAAACTGATCCGGTCTCCGACTGAAAACCCAAGAGTTTCCCGGAGGGCTAAAGGAATCGTAATCTGACCTTTCGAAGTGATCCGACGGGTTTCGAGTTCTTCCATAATTCTTACTAAATATGATTTCGGTAAGAATTTAAGAGTCGAAAATGCCCCAATTGCAGTGCTGCGATCCATACCAGCATTGCATTGGGACAACAGATCTGTTGCGCAACAATCTTGTTGTCAGGAAAAGTCTACGTCCCCCACATGTGCACGGCCTGTCTAACGGGTTTTGTCCGTTCGATATCGATCCCTCAGTTTGGAGATGG
>CALAIY010000042.1 GCA_937922595.1 uncultured Verrucomicrobiales bacterium
TCGATATAAGTGGCACCTTCTTCGCGGGCGAGCCCGGCGTGTGCGGATGCGGAAGAGGCGAAAAGCACAAGAGCAATCACGAAGGGGTGGCGTCTCATAGCTCCATTTTACCGAAAATATCCTTCAGGGGAAACACCTTTCCTTAGGGTGTCGTCTGGAGCTATGCTCGAGGCGATGAAGTTTTCCGCAGCCGACCGCGCCCACGTCTACCACGAGTTTGCCAAGCTGCTGGAGGCTGGGTTTGGGGTCGATAAAGCCTGTGAATCGCTTATCGACCACCGGGCGAAACCGGTCGTAAAGCAGCTTGCGGGAGATGTGAAGGACGGGATCGAGCATGGGCTCACCGTTTCAGATGCGCTGGGTGCTTCGAGTGTGGACGTCGGTGATCTTGAGGTGCGGCTTGTAGAAGCAGGTGAGAAAGCGGGACGGCTTGCGGACTCCTTCGAGGAACTTGCGACTGTCTACGAGACCTCGGTGAAAACGCGCCGTCAGATGCTCAGTGCCCTCATCTACCCCGCCGTCCTCATCCACCTCGCGTGTATTCTCCCGGCAATCCCCGTCGGCTTCACCCAAAAGAGTTTTTCCGCATTTCTCATCGCCGCAGCCGTCCCCCTGCTGATCGTCTACGCAATCGGCGTCGTCGGCTATTTCGTGTGGATCCGCCTTTCTGAGAAGGCGCGCACCGATGCCGCCACCGATACTTTGCTCAATAGTATCCCCGCTGTGGGTAAAGCTCGGAAGTCCCTCGCCCTTTCTCGCTTCTGCCACGTCTTCGGCATTTTTCTCCTCGCCGGACAGCGCACATCGGACGCGGTCTCCGCTGCCGGTGAATCCTCCGGCTCCGGCTCTCTGCTGGCCGCAGGAAACCGCCTTGCCGATATCGCGCGCGCCGGCGATCCCGTCGGCCCACCCATGCTCAGCGAGCCTGCCATTCACCTGGATGTCTCCCGTCGCGTCGCCTCCGCCGAAGAAGTCGGCGGGATGGAAAAAGAGCTCGCCAAATGTGCGGCCCTCCAGCGGAGCGAAGCTGCCGAGAGCGCGGGACGTGCGGCAAAAGTGTTTTCCACTGTGATTTATGTCGTGGCCATGCTCCTCGTCGTCTACCAAGTCATCAGCATGACGCTTAGCCGGATGCAGGTTTATAAAGACATTCTGGACAGCATGTAGCCTCCATCACAAAAAAGTACGCGCACCCCTACATCTTTTCCTTTACAGAAACCCAAGGGTGATGATACAGGTTCATTAGAACAGTAATCATTCAGACACCCAAAACGTTCCCCCTCTACCTAATACACGATTATGGCCACCGACCCCGCAGGCACTACCGCCCCTAAGAAAGAAGAAGTCGCAGCGAAGCCCGCTCCAGTGAAAAAGAAAGCCGCCGCAAAAGCCGATCCCGCCAAGGAAAAGGCAAACGCCGCCCGCTCGAAAAACCTCGAAGCCGCCATCTCTCAGATCCAGAAAGACTTCGGCGAAGGCTCCATCATGCGCATGGGCGACGAGCACCGCGTCGATATCGACGTCATCCCCACCGGAAATCTCCTCATCGACCGCGCCCTCGGAGTCGGCGGTTTCCCCCGCGGCCGTATCGTCGAGGTCTACGGACCAGAATCCTCCGGTAAAACCACCCTCACCCTCACTTGCATCGCCCAAGCGCAAAAGCGCGGCGGCCTCTGCGGCTTCGTCGATGTAGAGCACGCCCTTGATCCTCAATACGCCAAGAAGCTCGGCGTCAATATGGACGATCTCCTCGTCTCCCAGCCCAGCTCCGGCGAAGAAGCCCTCCGCATCGTCGAGACCCTCGTCCGCTCCAACGCGCTCGACATCGTCGTCCTCGATTCCGTAGCCGCCCTCGTCACCAAAGCCGAGCTCGACGGCGAGATTGGCGACTCCACTGTAGGAGCCCAAGCCCGCCTCATGAGCGCCGCCATGCGGAAACTCACCTCCCAGATCGCGAAAGCCCGCACCTGCTGTATCTTCACCAACCAGATTCGCGAAAAAATCGGAGTCATGTTTGGAAGCCCCGAGACCACCCCCGGTGGTCGCGCCCTCAAATTCTACAGCTCCGTCCGCGTCGATATCCGCCGCATCGGCCAGATTAAGCAGACCGACGGCACCGTCACCGGAAACCGCACTAAGATCAAAGTCGTCAAAAACAAGGTCGCCCCACCATTCACCTTCGCCGAATTCGACATCATGTATAACGAAGGCATCTCCGCCGTAGGAAGCCTCCTAGACCTAGCGCTAGACTACGATCTCATTCAAAAGCGCGGCAGCTGGTTCAGCTACAAAGGCACTCAAATCGCCCAAGGCCGAGACGGAGCCAAAGACGCCCTCAAAGAAGACGAAGACCTCTACGCCGAAGTAGAAGAGCAAGTAAAAGCCAAAATGGACGAAGACAAAGCAGGCAAAAAATAGGAGCGCGTGACGGGCCGGCCTACCGGATTCCTGTCCGCATCTAGCAGGTGCCAAAGAATCCGCAGGCCGGGAGCGAAAACTCCCGGCCTTTTCGCGCCCACATAGCGGCCTCCTCATCAAAAAATGTGAAAATAATTGTTTTTATGCTAGATATTTAAATGGTACGTGCGAAATGTTAATCTATGCTTATCTGGTCAGGCCACGGAATACTCATTCCGATCTTCTATATTCTCGGTTTTGTATTCGCTGCCGTAATCACCTCAGTGATGAACCTATCATCAGATTGGGCGATGGTGGTTGGGGGTTGGATTGGTGCAGCAGCCGTTCTTTTGTATGCACGAACCATTGGAAAGACGAAATCGCAGACCCTCATAGATCCAAAAACAAACCTTCCGGTCGTTCTCAATAAGCGGCATTCACTCTTCTTCATTCCTGCGATTGCTTGGGCGGTTCTATTGATCATTCTCGCCTTTGTCATCACGATTGGCGGAGTAGTCTCTAGTGTTGGTGGAGGATCTGTAGCTGCCACGCCTGAAGAGGCGGCTTTTGAGAAAGCGAATAATATAATCGATTCCCACCGGAATGGGATCGCTTCTGGGAACACCCCTGAGGCGGAAGCGATGGCAAAAGAATTCTCAGATAGCATCAAGATGTTTCGAAACATCATGATCGAACCCGCCAAGAAAAAAGGGATCTCTATGAGCGGAGGAGAATTTCTAACCTACTGTCAGCAATCTGAAGGCGTTTGCCTTTTCATCGTCCACGTCCCTAAGCTCCGAAAATTTGCGGATGACGCTAAAGAGACCATTCGTACCGCGGCCTGGATAGCCGCACAACGCGCTGTGGAATCTGCGGAACCAATGCCAAAGAAGATAGCAGTAGGCGTGCGCGGATTTGTAATCTATGACGCCCTTCTAGAGGGGGCCGTCTCAAACGGTACCGAAGAAGATCCCGAAGAAAGTATTGAATCCCGCGACATTGGATCAGTTTCTACAGGAAAATTTCACAAATTTTTCGTTGAGAGTAATCCTAGCTCCGAAATAGAAGCCGTCGCCCCTGCCGGCGAAGAAGTAGAGCCCGCACCCTCGGATGATACCGAAAAAGAAGCCGCGTGACGAGCCGGCCTACCGGGAGCCGGCCTACCGGATTACTTTCCGCATCTAGTTGAGCACGAAGGCCGGGAGCGAAAAACTCCCGGCCTTTTCGCGCCCACCAATCCACATCTAAGATCCTCGCCTCAAAGTCGTTTCAAGTGATATCGAATGTCTATCCGAAAACGCGTAACTAGCATACTGGTCGCCATCGCACTCGTGCCATGCGCCATCCTAGCATTCTGCTGGCACGTCGCAGGAAACCTAGCCAGCCC
>CALAIY010000043.1 GCA_937922595.1 uncultured Verrucomicrobiales bacterium
TATGAGTGAGTTACGCATTCCTCTTCCATACGGCGCCCTCTGTTTTCCGGGGCGGGAGGCCTCCATACGAAAGAAAAGTGCTTTCCGTTGTCGTGATGCTAGATCCCAGATTCGACGTGCACTTGAAGTTTGAATCTGCGCCAGATTGAAACTGGTGAAGCTTTTTAACACACTCCGGAAAAAGCGCCCCGAAAGCCCTGATGTTTTCAGGGCTGCAGAGGCAGCGTCCCAGCAGCAGCAGAAATTCTCTATAATGAGGCAATAAAAAGAGCGAACGCTAAAACTTATTTCCCTGAGAGAGAACTGGACGCGTTGCTTGCACAAAACACCCCGAAATCCGATCAGAAATACGAGGGCTTACGAAAGGATTTGCTTAGCGGTGATTTGGGGTGGCCTGCGACGGAAAGTGATTTCGACTCATTAGAGTATTTCCGAAAATATGGTAGGCGCTGAATCCGCTGTATACTGATTCAACCGATTAACGAATTTGAACCAGTTACGGCTCCGACTGCTGGTTACCAGCCAGCCTTCAAATTCGAAATTCCAAAAGACATGGAAACAACATGGAAAGCCGCAAATATAAGACAACGAGACTTCAGGGTTCAGTTTGACGATGGCACCTATGCCAAAGCGCGGATTGAAGGCAAAACAGGCCGGAAATGCGAAGTTGATGCGTAGGTCTGGTATAACCTCGACGGAACGAACAATTTTAACAATAAGATCGCAAAACACCGACGCCAAAACAATGGGCGTTTCCCCTCACGGGTTGAGACGCCTTTCTTGTGTACGGATGTCGCGTAGGATGCTGCATGAAGCCGCTTCTTGTTCTCGCCCTCCTCGCCACCACCGCCAGCGCCGCGCCCACTTACAAAGAGGACATCCAGCCCCTCTTCAAAGCGCACTGCACCAAGTGCCACGGTTTCCTGGTGAAACAGAAAGGCCTCGATCTCCGCAAGCTCAAGGCAATCAAAAAAGGCGGCGAATCCGGCCCCTCCATCGTTCCAGGTGACCCAGCAAAGAGCCTTCTCATCCAAGGCTTAAATCTCCCAAAGTCCGACATCCGCCACATGCCCCCAGCAGCGGAAAAACAGCTCACTCCCGCCCAAATCAAGCTCCTCACCGATTGGGTCGCTTCCGGAGCGAAGTGATTATCCCTCGCCAAAGCTTCATATTTTACCCATTTTGGCGCGCCTGGAGCGGCTACGCCCTTCGAATCCCTCTGCCTCCACCACATCCCACAAATTAAAGACGCACTCGGAATCACCGCCAGAGGAATCAAGGAAAACTCCCAAGCCCTGGACGTAGTCCAATCCGAGGTGCCCCTCGATGCCCTCTTCGCTCCCACCGAAGAGTAAAGCCCCCTCAAAAACCGCGAGTTTATCTACACGCGTATAACCTCGCGGTTCCTCCCAAAACCGCGAACTTATCCACACTCACATAGATTCGCGGTTTCACTCAAAACCGCGAACTTATCTTGCGCCCCATAAGTTCGCGGTTTAGGCTCCCGGATGGCACAGACCTTCTTCGCACGCAGCGATGAGCTCACACGGCTGCATTCCTTTTCGAGCGCCCCCGATTCTGGGTTCCTCATGGTACGAGGCCGCCGAAGAATCGGGAAGACCTGGCTACTCACCGAATTTGTCCAGCAAGTCGGCGCGCTCTACTTCCAAGGAGATGATGGAATGAGCTCCCGGCAGCTGATGAAATCCCTCGCCGAAGCCTGGAAAAGCTACTCCGGAGACGATTCCCTTTCCGTCATCCGCCTCACGGATCTCAGCTGGAAACGCATCTTCAATGCCATCATAAGGCACTGCCAGAGCACCCCCAAAAAACAGCACATTTTCATCTTCGATGAAGTGCAATGGATCGCCAAAAGGAAATCCGGATTCTCCGCCAGCCTGAAAGAAGCCTGGCCGCAGCTCGAAAAATCCGGGAACGCCAAACTCATCATCTGCGGTTCCTCCCAGCGTTTTTTCGCCCAGACCACCGCCTCCGTAGAATCATCCATCCTCCACCGCCTACGCACCGCAGCAGACCTCTGGATCGAGCCCTTCAGCCTCTCCGAAATCAAAAAGCACTACTTCCCCCAATGGACCGAAGAGCAGATCTGCCTCACCTTCATGATGACTGGCGGCATCCCCTACTATCTGGAACGCATCGAAAGCGGGCAGAATTTTATCCGAGCCATCAACCAAGCCTTCTTCACCAGAGACACCATCTTCCTCGATGAATTCAAAGAAGTGCTCAATCTAGAATTCACCAAAGGCTCCGCCGCCACCGCAGAAAAGGTCATGAGCAGCTTAGGGCAGGATGGCTCCACCCTCGAAAACATCCGCAAAAAAACCGGTATCACCAGTGAATCAACCGTCCGCACCATCGTCGACCAACTGCTCACCTATCAAATCATCGGAGAAAAAACACGGGCAGGAAAAAGCAAAGCCAACCGAAGAGGAAGCAAATTCTACCTAAAGGATCCTTTTTTAAACTTCTACTTCCAAGTCCTCCGCAGCGAAACACCCCAGATCCGCAAAAATATCCGAGCCAACCTCTTCCAAAAATGCCTCGGATCAAAAACCGGCTACTACATCGAAAACTTCTCAGGGAAAGCCTTCGAACTCCTCGTCCAATGGGTCCTCGAACAAAAGCTGAGCCCCCCAAGCAAAGAACCCATCCTAAAAAAACTCGGGCTCACCGAAGACCCTTACGAAGTAGGCCATTTCTGGGAAGACGGAAAAACCCAGATCGACCTCGTAATAGAAAACTCCGGAGACCGAGAAAGCCGCCTCCTCGAACTCAAGTGGATCAACAAGCCCGCCGATCTCTCATCCACCTACATCGAGCAAGTCCGAGAAAAGCAATACTCCCCCCCCAAAGGCTGGACCATCTCCTACCACCTCCTCACTTCAAAGCCCGCCTCCGCACCACTCAAAAAGAAAGCCAAAGCCGAGCGAGTGCAAATTCTCGAGCTGAGCGACCTCTTCGGCTAGCACTCCGCGCGATTCCAAAATCCGACTCCTTTTCCACGGCTGAAGCGTTTCCCTCAACGGATAGCGATCCACGCTGTCTGATAAGGTATGAAGAAAAAACTTGGCTCTCCCTTCGGAATTGATCTTTTCGTGCACTGGAGCTTTGCCCTCCTTTTGTGTGTGACGGGGCTGGATCCGGTGTTGATCGCGTTTTACCTGGCTGTCTTTGCCTGTGTCACGCTACATGAGTATGGCCATGCGCTTGCGGCGCGAAAATATGGAATCGGGACGGATTCGATCACGCTTTACCCGATTGGCGGGATCGCTCGGCTGGCGGATATTCCACGTGAGCCGAAGCAGGAAATGGTCATCGCACTGGCCGGACCAGCGGTGAACGTGGCAATCGCAGTGATGCTATTTCCCCTGGCGGCAATCTTTGGAAATACGCTGCCCGTCCTTGCAGATACGGGATTTTTCCCGGCATTACTCATCGCAAATGTGGGCCTGGTACTATTCAATATGATCCCAGCTTTCCCCATGGATGGGGGCCGGGTACTGCGTGCATTCCTCGCGGGAAAACCGAATTTCAGCTACGCACGCGCAACAAATATTGCTGCGCGCGCGGGTCAGATCATCGCAGTGCTCTTCGCCCTTGCGTGGATCACCGGAAAAACCGGTCCCTTCATGATCGTGATCGCAGCGATGATCTTCCTCGCAGCCACTGCCGAGCGCCGCTTTGCGCTGGTGAGAGAGAAATTTACTGGGGGCGCGCCGGGCGGTTTTCGGACTGCAGACGGTTGGGAAGTCCTCCCGCCAGAGCATTCTAGTAGGTAGCGGAACTCGAGAAATTCGAATAGAATGCGGAGCGATGAAATTCCTCCTACATCTCTTCACTCTTGCTCTCGCTCCGCTTGCCTCTGCCCAAATCCTCTGGGACGAAGCCCAAGATGGCGAACTTTCCAATGCCGCCGCTGGCACCCAAATCGGAAGCCTCGTTCTCGGCTCAAACCGCCTGATCGGCTCGGCCACGCCAGCGAACGAAGACGGGCAGGATATCTTCATCCTAAATCTCCCTGCTGGACTCACCCTCGATGCTGTGGTGCTCGATGCCTACAGCGTCACGGGAGGCTCCAATGGAGGCAGCGGCTCATTTTTCGCTTTCGAGCGTGGAAGCGGAATTACGGATGTAAATTCGGCAACCACGCTTCTCGGCACGGCAGCAGTCACGACTGATGACATCGGCATGGATCTCTTCCCCGAACTCAACGCTGGAGCAAACTTCGGTGGCACCGGATTTACGGCTCCCCTCGCCGCTGATACCTACACATTTTGGCTCCGGGAAAACTCCGGCACGTTTGATTACGCCCTCGATTTCCAGACGTCCGCCGTGCCCGAGCCCTCCGCACTTACTCTCAGCGCCCTCGGCCTGCTCGGCTGTTTCCGCCGCAGGCGGTAGTGTGTGCACAGGCACGAAAAAGCCCGGTCACTTTCGTGACCGGGCTTTCCTTAAAGGAGAGTGAACGCGGGGTGGCTTTCGCCACCGATGCTTCCTTAATGTCGGTTCCGCAGGTTAAGCCTTAGGCCGCTGCTTCGCCTTTCTTGACATTCTTGACCACAAACTGGTCTTTCTTGTCGCCGATAGCCTTGATGGCCATCTCTTTGGTGATCTCGGAGTTCGAGGACTTGAAGGTCACCTTTTGAGTTCCAGGCTTATCGCCTGCTGCAATTTTGATGTCGTCTGCAAGGACTCCATCCAATTTTTTGAACGCCGCACGGACGTAGGATTTGCAGCCGCCTCACGTGACGCCTGTCATTTCCACGACGTATGTCGTCGTGGCCGTTACTGCTGGTGCTTCGGCGGAGGTTTCTGCGAGGGCAACCGGAGCTGCCACGAGCGCAAACACCCCGGCGATGACCGAGAGAAGTTTTTTCATGATAATAATTTAGTTGGGTTGGATTTGACGTTGGGAGGCACGGCGTGCGGACACGCCCCGCGTTCACATCCCTAGGGAGTATGACACTACGACACTTATTCCCGTTCAAACGCATTAAATCATATTCTACATACTCGAACATATTGACGCATCATGATATGTTGATACGTTCGCCCAGACGAGGCGCATGGAACCCGGTGAAAATCCGGGACAGTTGTCGCTGCGGTATCTGGCGATTTCGCCCCCATAATGCCAATCGAGACGTGCTCACGCACAAACCGGTGAAGGCGGGGGCGAGAGTTTGAGCCAGGAGTCCGAATACTTCGCCCCGTCGATCTCACTACACCCTTATTCGAACAAAATAAGACCGGTCTCGACCGAGCGTTTTCGCCCGGCCTGTGCCCGTTCGCACACCCACATGAACATCACTTGCCGCGCAGCCGGCATCCTCCTCCTTGCTCCAATTTCGGTGCAAGCCGCCTTCACCTTCAATGATATCGACTTCTGGGTCGGCTCGGGCGACTCCCAAGCAGCCCTCGTAATCGATTGGAATGATGGAGCCACCACCACCTCGTATGCCTGGGGCTACCGATGGGATTCTGCGGAATCTCGCACCGGAGCCGACCTCTTCCTCGATGTCGTCGAGGCCGATCCCCGGCTTACATCAGCAAATCGTGGAGGCGAATCCAGCCTCTTCCTTACCGGTATCAGCTTCGATCCCGATGCCACGGGAAGCATCGTCGCGCTCAGCCAAGCTCAACCGGACGTATTCGTCCCTGACGAGCCGTTTCCCTTCTTTAATTACTTCGTGAATAACGAAGTCTTCAATGATCCCGACGATTTCGCGAACAACTCCCACGTCCTCCCGCCAAACGGCGAACCCTACGCTGCTGACGCCCCCGGCACCTGGATCAGTTCCAGCACGGGTCCCTCCGGCCGACCACTTGCTAATGGATCCTACGACGGATGGAGCTTCGGCGTCTTCGGCACGCTCGCCCCAGGCGAGCCACTTGCCGCCAGCGCCGTCCCCGAGCCAAGCAGCGCAATTCTCGCGCTCCTTGTAGCACCCGTTCTTTTGCGCCGCCGCCGATGCGCCTAGTAGCCATCATCCTTCTCCTCACCCTGGCCACAAGCGTGGCCAGGGCTGGGGAGACCCTCGCCGACCAGCTCTACTACTTCGAGCCCGGCAACGGTGCCGCCTCTGGCTTCACCGATCCCGAAAACGCCCTCCGTCCCTCACTCGGCTCAGCAGATCGATCCGGCATCCTCTCCCTCGGCGCTTACTCCGGCCCCGACGCCACCCGACAGCCCGGCATCATCCTCGGCTGGCGCTTTCCTCTGCCCAACAATGACGGCGCAGACATCCGCATCCGCGGAAACAACTTTGGCGGATTCCACGAGCCCGGCATGATCGAAGTCGCCGCCGAGACCACCGGAGCCCCCGGCTCCTGGGAAGACGAGACCTTCTACCTCATTCGCCCCAGTAATTACGACGCCCTCCCCGCCGATCCGCGCACCGCACCCGCGCCCATCACCCTCGCCACCAACGGCCGCTCGCTCTACAGCGAGCCCCACTGGCAACTCCCCCTCACCGGCTACGCCGACGTCTCCCCCGATGGCGACCTCATCGACATCTCCGATGCCATCGACCTCCAGGGAAACCCCATTTCCCTCGATTCGATCGCCTACGTCCGGATTCGCACCATCACCGATTCCACCGCCGGCACCCTCGGCCAAATCTCCACCGAGATCGATACCGTCACTGCACTCCACGATCTCCTCTCTCCCCTTCCCACACCCGACGTAGTTGCAGGCTGGACCATCAGCCCCATCCAAGCCGCCCCTCCCGGCTGGGTCATCGAAGCCCTCGCCATCGATCCCAACGATAGCTCCCTCCTCACCACGGAAAGAGACTACTGCACTGAATCCGCCACCCGCATCCTCCGCAACGGCGAAGAACTCCGCCGCATCGAGCCCGCCGTCTTCGCCGCCTTCATCACACCCACAAAATTTGCCTACACCAACTCCACTGGCAGCGGCGGAATCGAGCGCCTTCAAGGAGGCGGTTTCACCAAAATACCCCAGCTTTTCGACATCATCGAATTCGCTGGCTTCGACATCTATTCCCGCAATCCAATCCTCTTTGAGAGCGGCGCACCCATGAACCAAATTTCTACAACGTTGGAATCAGATAATCCAGAAACGCCGACCCTCCTCATCTCTACGGGTGGCTTCTCTGGCCCCATCGCTTTTGTAGAAGAAACAGCCCACCTCTGGTATGCCGAGCCCAACACCGGGAACACCTATCGTTTCCCCCAAGACGAGCCCTTCACCAGCCTAATCGTGAGCTTAAGCGGCAGCAACAATACCGCACTCCCCCTCACCCTCGCCGATGCTGATCTCACCCTGCCACGCCAACTAAATGCCCTTGCGAATGGTTCCGGCAGCAATCTCATCGGACACGATTTCTCCACCCTCATTTCCATCGATACAGAATCAAAGAACCTTGCTATCAATGAAATCGCCACCTCCTCCCTCAGCCTTGGAGCCATCGAAATGTGGGCCGGCGAGATCTACCTCGTCGCCACCGACTACACGATCAATCAATCCGTAGTCTTCCGCCTCACCCCAGAAACCGGCGCCCCCACCATCACCCCACTCGCAAACGGAGCCCTCGCCACCTTCCTCCCCGGCACCCCAGCCACCATCGAGACCCTCACCAAAGAAGGCACCTGGAAAACCGCCACCTCCACCACCGGAGCCAGCCGAGAGGGCAACACCCTCACCGCCACCTCCCACGCCCCCACCGGTATCTTCCGCCTCCGCACCCGAAGGTAAAATGCGCCGCCTCGCCCCCATCGCGCTCCTCCTTGCAGCCCTCCTCATCATCGGTGGAGGCACCAGTATCTTCCGCTCAGAAGCCCCCACTTCAAAAGCAGCGAACTCGTCAGCATCCACCGACCTCCCGTCACCAGAGCCACAGGAGCCCGGAGAACAAAAACTCCCATCTGAGATCTCTAATCTCCAATCACCGGGTCACCAGCCCGCAACGCTGCACATCACCACCGTCCCTCCTAGATCGATGCCCACCGGAGAATCGGTTTCCCTTCCTCTCACCGCCACCGGCGGCACCAAGCCCTACACCTGGTCCACCACCAGCGGCACCCTCCCGCGCGGCCTCACCTTTAATCCTATCAGCCCGACCATTTCAGGCACCCCCACAAATCCTGAAACTCAGAAAATCCGCATCCGCGCCACCGGCACCTCTGGAAAGACCGACACCATCGAGCTCTCACTCACCGTCACAGGCACCTCACTGGCCACCACCAGCACCACTTCCGACAATCAAGAGACCACCCCTCACCCTTCATCCTTCACTCTCCAAATCGACCTCCCTCAAGGCACCCAAAACACACCCTACGAAGCCCAACTCACCACCCAAGGAGCCCGCCCCCCCATCACCTACTCAATTCTAGGGCTCCCCCAAGGCATCCACCTCGACCCCACCACCGGCACCCTCACAGGCACACCAATCCAAGGCACCCTCTCGCAAATTGAAGCCATCGCCACCGACGCCTCCGGCGAAACAGCCACCGCCACCGCCGATCTTTTCATCCAAGCCCTCCCCCTCCAAATTCTCACCCCGCCCGAAATCGCGAACACCTCCCCTGGCGAAGCCATCCGCGAGCCCCTCCTCGCCACCGGCGGCTACCCACCATACACCTGGGCAGCAGCCGCCGAAGAAGCCCCCTCCATCGCCACCACCGCATCCACCCTCAGCGGCACCGCCCCCGAAGAACCCGGCCTCTACCCCATCACCCTCGTCGTAGCCGACCAATCCGGCACCGCCATCGCCGGCACCACCACCCTCCACGTCCAACTCGGAGACCTCGAAATCACCACCCCAGAAAAGCTCCCCCACGCTCGCACCGGAAAGCCGCTCGACATCGCACTCGAAGCCTCCGGCAGCATCCCTCCTCTCACCTGGAGCAGCACCTTCCCCTTCCCCGAAGAACTCACCCTCACCCCCCAAGGCGAACTCACCGGCACCCTAGAGGAACCCCTCGATTTCAGCTTCGACGCCACCGTCACCTCCGCCTCCGGCGAAACTGCCACCCGCACCTTCACCCTCCTCGCCGCTCCAGCAGTATCCCCCGCACGCGACCTCCAAGCCTTCCCCTCCGATCGCAAAGCCGCCTTCACCTGGACCCTCCCCGACGACCCCTCCCTCGCCGAAGTCATCCTCATCGCCAATCCCCACCACCCACCTACCACCCCCGAAGACGGCACCATTCTCTACCAAGGCACCAGCACCCATCACCTCGCCACCGACCTCCCCCAAAGCGCCCAGCTCCACACCGCCATCTTCGCCCTCGATGAAGCCGGAGACTTCGCCCCTCCCCCAGCCGACGCCCTCGCCCCACTTACCCTCCGCCCCTTCATCCTAGGGAAATCCGATGGCTCCACCAACGCCGATCCTCACGCCGATGGCATCGCCGATTACTCCCCCCTCTCCTCCAGCGCCCACGGCTCCCACGACCTCCCCCGCGCCCTCGGCCCACCCACCGGAATCTCCACCGACACCGTCTCCCTTGGAGCCTCCGCCACCAACGGCGGAAGCATCACCGTCACCTTTGAAGACAACATCATCACCAACGGCCCCGGCCCAGACTTCACCGTCTTTGAAAACCCCTTCATCAACTACAGCAACGCCATCCAAGCCGGCGACACCTTCATCGAACCCGCCATCCTCTCCGTCAGCCAAGACGGCATCACCTTTCACACCTTCCCCTTCGATTACATCCCCCACTACCTGGACGATGGCATCACCCAAAACACCGAAAGCCCCTACGCCTACGCCACAGGCTTCGCCGGCATCACCCCCACCTCCAGACAAATCGGATCCCTCGATCCCACCAATCCAGCCATCTCCGGTGGAGATCAATTCGATCTCGCCACCCTCGGCCTAGAGTGGATTCGCTACATCCGCATCACCGCCACCGGAGACAACCGCCTCACCGACATCAATGGCGACAGCGTTAGACACACAGCCAAAACCAACGCCCTCTCCGGCGAAACTACCTCCGGCTTCGACCTAGACGCCGTCACCGCGATCCACTACTAGCCGAAAAAACTAAGTTTTCCCCCTAGCGAAAACGCTCCTTATAAACCGCTTCCAGCTCCCGGAAACGCACCTCAAGCCCCGCCACGTCCATTTCCGCGAGCGACGCCTTCGAATCCACGCCCACACCTACCATTTCCTCAAGTAGCTGCACTTTGCCAAGAAGGACGCCCCGGTTTTCCCCCTCAGCTTTCCCTTGTTCGATAAGTTTTTCGGCGAATGACATAGCTTTTTTCTGAGTTTTCGGGCTCCCTTCAAAGCTACGGTAGACAGTTTCCACGTCAAGCGTGTCATCAGTGCAGTAGGCATAGAGCAAAGCCTTCTCAATAAAGTGCTCCGGAAAACTATCGCAGCGATCCCCAAAGACCTCGTTCAACCACTGGAAAAACGCGATGGTTTGCTTCTCACGTGCCAGCTTCATCAGCTGAAGCCCGATACGGAGCTGCGCGTCTCCTTCCTCCTTTCCTGGATCCGCCTGGCTCAAATCGAGAAGAGCATAGCGAAATTTTGGGAGGTATTCGAGCAACGCCTGTTGCTCACCTTCCGGAATTTCGAAGAGATCCTCAAAGCGCTGGGTGACCGTCCATTCTTCCGGCCCCTGATGTAAAACGTAACAAACCACCGGCGGCAACGGGGATCCATGCTTCTCGAAATGATCTTGGAGAATTTCATACTGATAGCCCAGCAGCCGGACAGGCATCGATTTATCGACCCTGCTCTGGTGCTCGAAAACCAGGTAAAGCATCAGAGCCCGATCACCAGTGGTCTCGATCGTGAAAAGCAAGTCGCTGTGCGTCTGCTTGAGATCGGTGCCTACAAACGAACCTGGAACGACCGCCAGCGTTTCCCATCGCACTAGCCTGGCCACCTTTTCAGGAAGGTGCCCTTGAAAAAAAGAAATCGCATGTCCCTGATCCGAAAAGAAATCTTTGAAATAAGCATCGTGAGGCTGCTTCGCCAGTTCTTCACCGATTTCTAGAATTTCATCGTCGCTCACACGCAATCGCTCGCACCGCCAATCGCTCGATGCAATTGCTACCAAGGGTTTCCCAGAGCTGGCCGATCACAACCGTCACCGGAAATATGAGCCTCTGGAAAGCGCACCTCCAAGAGCCTTCGAAGACGGAGCGCATTGCGCGAGTCTTGGAACAGATGAAGCGAGCGTTCTTGCTCACGTTTTCTCCCCAGACTTTAGTGCGTGAGCAACTCATCGCAGCCAATGTAAAAAGACTCCGCTTACGGGGCTAGCGCAGCGTGTAGACAGCACGGAAAAAGGTTCTTCCCCCCGAGTCTCCTGCAAACGAGACGAGATCGCGATTCGAGAACCGTGAAGTGGTAATAGGGAAGCCTCCCTGCCACTGGGCAAGCGTCGTGCTCCGCTGAATACTTAGTGCCACACGATCCAGAGTGCCTTTTGGAAATGCTAGCTGGTAGTCCGCCCCGAGTGGGGCGAGTAGAATTGATGGTCGGCTAGCTGCTGAGAGGGGGTTTCCCGCAAGGGCGAACTCTTCTAGATTGTTCAAGCCATCTTTGTCGGGATCTGCCGCCCAGTCATCCTGATTGAAGAGCTCAAGGAAGCGATCAGAGGTTACGGACGGAGCGTCGGCATTATTCGAAATCGCGAAGGTCACGGCGGAGCCATCACCCGAGATCGTGCCGAAAAGAGCCTCAGTAGTCGCTCGGCTAATTTGAAAACTGGGAGCGATGGGATTGATCGGATTATTCGCGTTTGGCCAAGTCCAGAGATCCGAAGTGAGCAGCACCCATTCATTTCCCGCGACGCCCCAGACGTAGGCGCGGCCTCCGATAGCGGTAGCTCCGGAATTCGATTCAAGGCGGCTCGATTCGTTGAAGAACCCACTCGAGAACAAATTCTTGGAACCCACCGTAGTCCAATGAGTGAACCATTCAGCTCGGTTGGCTGCCGTGGGCGTAAATCCATCCGCAAATCCACCAAGAAAGAAATACTGCTGGGGAGCACCACTCGGGGGAGGTGCCGCAGCAGCACTGACTGTGCTTTCGGCCGAAGTGCCCCAGTTTATATTAACAGCAGAGTGGGCAGTAGTGGCTGCGACAATGAGGGCAGTAAGAATACTTCGCATATCCGAAGTAAACTGCTTTGAGCAAGATTCGCAAGTAGTTCAAAATAGAGAGCCCCTTCACGGGGTAATATCACCGGCGACGGCGAAATATGAGAGCTAAGCCAAAGACCGCTA
>CALAIY010000044.1 GCA_937922595.1 uncultured Verrucomicrobiales bacterium
AGACGGTCGGATGTATAGCCACGTGCGATGAGTGAATCGGCGACTTCATCGACAGTGCGCTTCGTATTACAGAAGACGATGCTGAGATTTACATCTTCGGTATCAAGAAGACGGGAGAGGACTTCAGTCTTGGAGCGAAAGCGGACTTCTAAGTATCGCTGGTCGATATCCGGGGCGGTGACGTTTGAGTTCGCCACGGTGATATTCTCCGCATTATTAGTGTATCCTTCGATCAGGCGACGGATCTGCTTCGGCATCGTGGCCGAGAACATGACTGTCTGGCGCTCACTAGGCATTTGCTCGAGCACCGTTTCGATGTCTTCGCGGAAACCCATGTCGAGCATGGTGTCGGCCTCATCGAGAACGATAGTGGTGGCGCGTTCGAGCTTGAGTGTCTTGCGGCGGATGTGATCAAGCACGCGACCAGGCGTGCCGACGACGATCTGAGCTCCTTCGCGGAGTGAGCGAGCCTGGCGATCGAATGGGGCTCCACCGTAAACAGGCACCACATTAATTCCGCGCTTGAAACTTGAAAGCTTGTGAAACTCACCGGCGACCTGCACCGCGAGCTCGCGGGTCGGGCAGAGGACGATGGCTTGGAGAAAGCGCTCATCAGAATCGATCCGCTCAATAAGCGGAATTCCGAAGGCGGCGGTTTTTCCAGATCCAGTAGGCGATTGGCCGACCATGTCCTTACCTTCGAGAAGGATAGGGATCGAGGCGTCCTGAATTGGGGAAGCGACTTCGTAGCCGAGTTTATCGATGGCGCTATTGAGCGCGTCCGAAAGACCGAAGTCTTTGAATGGTCGTGTATCCATGATGGGTATGCCACCAGAGGGAAAACGGCTCAAAGCGGGGCGCTTCCATCAATACATCAAGAACACTATGCGCCCCACCACCGGGGATCTGGCGGGGAGCGAGGCTAGGGGGTTTTCTTGATTATGCAAGATCTATCCGCAACTAGGAAAACTGCCGATTTTCCCACGGCCCTGTAATCTCAATAGTAAGCCCTTCGTTTTGAATATTGACGAACAGATGCGGCGCATTCGGTGCGAAGCAGGCTCCGGCGAATTCGCTCCCAGAGTGATTTTTACCGATATTATACACCGTCCCATCACGCGCAACGCCGCGGACGAATTGTTCACCAATCCCGTCCTCGCAGATAATGAGATCACCCCATGGAGCCATCGTCACATTATCACAATTTTCGAGGAGTTCAGTGCTGTCGCTTTCGAGAAACAGCTCGAGTTCACCAGGACGAGTCGATTCCTGATCGGTTCCTTCAAACGGGCTTGGCTTATAGCGGAAAATCTGCCCTGCTTGCGTGCTCCCCCCGTTGGTGCAGCTGAAATAAATTTCGCTCTCCCCAAACCACATCCCTTCTCCACGCGCAAAACAAGCCGCTCCCTTCTTGTGATAGACAAAGCGCAAATCATCCTTCGGCGACGACGAATCATCAATATCGATCCATTCCACAGCAAAGCGTTTTCCTGTAGGAAATCTCGGTGCCTTAAGGTTTTCCCAATTCCGCGTATCACAAGACGGATCTCCCTGAATCGCGAGCGCCTGAAGTCGGCCTCCCGCAGCGAGGTTTCCCCTCTCCTTTGGCAGAAACCGATAAATCAACCCATCACCCCGGTCTTCCGTCTCATAGACAACACCAGACTCCGGATCCACCGCGATCGCCTCATGGCGAAAACGCCCGAGCGCCTTCAGTGGCTCCGGCTTCGTCAATGAAGGTTCATCCGTCACCGGCACTTCAAAAGCCCAGCCATGCTGCTCCCGTGCACGGGTACTTCTCTCGAGATCAGCAGGCTCCTCGCACGTGACCCAAGTGCCCCAAGGAGTCGGGCCGCCCGCACAATTTCGATCCGTGCCCGCAAGGCTTTGCCACTGTTTTACCAGCTTCCGCTCCTTCAAGTCGTAGATCATCGTGCTCGTCCCACCATGGAAGATGTGCTTGGCATCGAAATCGTGAATGAGCGCAGAATCAATATCCGCAAGACGCTCATTCTCGTCGCCAAAAGCCCCAAGCTTTGGCGAACTGAGCCCGACTTCATGATTACAAACAAGCGCGACCTGCCCCGGAGTCCTCGTACCGAAAGCAGCCATCCCATCCGGCTTACCCGCGCGGCGCAGACCATCCGCCATCTCTTCACCACATTTCGCCACAATGCGGTAAGAAAAACCCTCAGGGAGATCGATAATCCCATTAGGATCGGTGACGAGCGGCCCATAAAGATCTTGCCGCACCTGGGGTGTTCCCGCGTAGACGTGCCCCCGAAGAGCCAAAAACCCAGCAGTCACCATCGGCATCGAAAGAAGAAAATCGCGGCGCGAGGAAACTGGGGAAGCGGGATTTAGATTCATGCCCTTCTTTACGGACGCGCCCCACATTGATCTAGCAAATTTTCTAGCCCCCTCGCCTCCGTCTTGACACCACGCACCCGCCTCCGCACGCTCTCACCGGAGCCAACAAGTATCTTCACGTTCTTATTTTCATTTTTTCAGTGCCTATCCAATTTTCACACGCAATCGTCCGGGGCGAAATCGCCAACGAAATCCCCGGGCTGATCACCGGAAGGATCTGGCTAGTGGGGCGTGAGCTTCCCGTCCTTTTCCAGCTCCGAGGCATCCCCGAGGCAGATGTCCTCGCTCGCACCCTCACCTTCACCAATCTTCACCCCGAGCATGAGCATGAAGCCACCATGCTAGCGCCCCTCCAGCAAGGCTCCCTCGCTCACTTCACCAGCTCCCACAAAGTGAGCATCACCGCAGAAGATGGAGAAACCCACATCACCAATTGCCTCCACTTCGCCTGGGATTCCGACGCAAATGGCGCAGTCTTCATCGAGACCGATCAATTCGAAATCCACTTCTCCGAGCCCCACTGGGATCCAGAAAATCCGCCAGAAATCTTAGAGCCCATCGATCAAGACGCCTCCGGCGAAACCACCCTATTCGATGAAAGCGATTTCCTCGACAACGACGAAAACGATTTCGATGATGAAACCCCACTCAACGAATTCGAATGGGAACTCGAACTCCGCGAAGCCGATAAACAAGTCGACGCCTACCAAGCAGCCCTCGAGCAATTCCACGAGCACGCCGACGAATCCAAAGTCCTCGAGACAGTCCTCGGCCTCGACACCCTCATCGATCCCGACGCCGACACCGCCCCCCTGCAATTCGACGCCCTTCCCGCAGACGCCAACGCAAGCGATCACCGCCATCACTTCCTCACCCGTCGCGCACTCGACCTCGCCGTGACCATCCAGACCAGCGGCGAGCGCTCCCACGTCCTCAGCCTCGAAGCCGGAGAAACAGCCCCCGGCGACAACCCCGTCCTCCAGCTTGCCGCCGCCACCATCCAAGTCGGAGGCAAGCTCGCCGCCGCTCTCGATGGCCTTGCCCACGGAGCCGAGCCCGAAGAAGGCTTCGTCATCGCCATGCTCAAGCGCAGCCTCGTCCCGCTCAATCTCGCCCTAGACGCCTCGGCCCACGCCATCCAGCACCACCACAAGCGCCCAAACGTCTACGCCTGGCTCTCCGGCGCCCGCGACGAACTCTTCGATCTTCGAAAAGATATTATCGATCTTATGGAAGAGCTCCGCGCCGTGCTCTAGGACAAAGGAAAGCACTTACTTCGGTGAGCGTCGCTATCCCCCCGCCCTCCGTAATCTCCCCTGAAACAATTCTTTTCTCCCACCGTAATCTCCCCTGTGTCCTCCCGCACTAAAGACTCCCTCCCCTGGCGCATCGCAAATGCCGGAGCCTCCTTTGGCATCGCCACCGTCATTTTCATCTTCCTCACCCTCATTGTTTGGCTAGGCACCCTTGGCCAAGTCGACTACGGGCTCTTCGAAGCTCAGAAGAAATACTTCGAAAGCTACGTCTTTATTGAATGGTTACAAATCGGCAGCGCGAATATCGGCATCCCCCTCCCCGGCGGCTACCTATTAATGATCGCCCTCTTTATTAATATGGGACTCGGCCTAGCTCTCAAAATCCGCAAAGACGCCAAGCGCCTCGGAATGCTCATCGTCCACGCCTCCGTCCTCTTCCTCCTCCTCGCCGGTTGGGTCTCCTTCCAATTCAAGACCGAAGGAGCCATCAAGCTTTACGAAGGACAATCATCCAACGTCTACCGAAGTTACACCGATTGGATCATCGAAATCATCCCAAGCGATAAATCCGACGTCCTCGAGATCCCCGAACAACAATTCGCTGCGGCTTCGCCGGAAACTCCCCAGACCTTCAATTCGCCCGCACTCCCGTTCGCAATCGAAGTCACCCACTACGCTCCCAATTCCCAGGCCAGACCCGCCACCGAAGCCGCAGGTTTCCCCGTAATCGATGGAGCCACCATCATCGCCACCGAGCGCAATCCCCAGCGCGAGGCCAACGTCCCCTCCGTCGCCCTCAAAATCGACGGCAAGGAGCACCTCATCTGGGGCATGATCACCTCCCCGATCCAAATCACCTCCGGCACGAAAGACTACCAAATCCGGCTCGCAAAAAAAGGCTACGTAGCCCCCTACGCCGTCCGCCTTGAAAAATTCACCAAGGAAGACCACCCCAATACCGGGCAAGCCAAAGTCTACGAAAGCGACATCACCCAGATCTTCCCCGACGGAGCCAACCGAGAAGTGAAGATACAAATGAATGAGCCCCTCCGCGACGAAGGCCTCATCTTCTTCCAATCAGGTTTCGGACCCCAGCCCGGAGAGAAAGACCGCCGCCCCTACAGCGTGCTCGCCGTCGTCACCAACCCATCCGACCACTGGCCCACCTATTTCGTCTTCATGGTCACCGCAGGTCTTGTGATCCATTTCATCCAGAAGTCCTTCCTTCGCCGCAAAGCAAAAAAAGCATGAAAACGCTCTTCTCTATCTTAGCCTCCTTCCTCGCTTTCGCTGCTTTCGCCCAAGCTGAAAAACCGAATCCCCGCTGGAATGAAGAAATCGTCTCCACCATGGAGACACTTCCCATCCAAGAAGGCGGCCGGATCAAGCCTCTCGATACCTACGCCCGCTTCACCATGCTCGCCCTCCACGGGAAGCGTGCAATGAAGCTCCCCAATGGCACAAAGCTCACCCCCACCGAATGGCTGCTCGATTGCCTCTTCTACCCAGAGATCGCCAAGACCTATCCCACCTTCATCGTAGACAACGCCGATACCATCACCTCCCTCGGCCTCAAGCGTCACGAAAAACGCCGCGACCGCTACACCTACGAAGAACTCCTCCCCGGAAGAGACAAGCTCCAGGAACTCTCCACCGAAGCCCGCAAGATCGAAGATGCAAACGACCGAAGCCTCTTCCAGCGCCAGATCGTCCAGCTCCACGGCCAGGTAAACACCTTCGAGTATCTCATCAATTCCCTCAACATCGCACGCAACCGCTACCCAAATCCAGAAGGCGACCCAGACCAACGCGCCGCCCTCGTCGCCGCACTCGGTGGCGGACCAATCAGTGCCTCAGGATTACTCCAGCAATTTTCCAAGCTTCGCGATTTCGCCCAAGATCCAACCATGGATCAGGCCTTCGGAATGCTCGTCCAGCGTCTTCAATTCGACGCCCAAGTCTCCGCCTCCACCCTCATCCCCTTCCCTCCCATATCATCCGAAAACGAAGTATGGGTATCCTCAGGCAAAGTCGTTCTCGATACCTTCACCTCCGGCGGAGAAAACCTCGAATGGGCCACGAAACGCCTCGCCCTATGGGAAACCCTCGCCGCCGACCGCAACAACCCCGAAGCATTTCTCGCCACCGCAACGGAGCTCAATAACCTCACCACATCCGAAGCAAAAGAACGCGGCGAGCTCGGCCAGGTTTCCACCGAAGTCGCCTACTACAGACTCAAGCCTCTCTTCTACTCCCTCTGGATCGCCTTCCTCGCCGCAATCATCTACGCCATCTCCATGATTCGAGGCTCCTCCGGCACCGGCCGCAAGCGCTCACTCGCAGGGCTCGCGCTCACCATCATAAGCCTCGTATTCCTCTTCATCGCAATCGGAATGCGCATGCGCATCCGCGGATGGGAAGCCGGCATGGGACCCATCACCAATCTCTACGAGACCATCATCTTCATCACCGCCTTCATGGGCATCCTCGCACTCCTCGCCGGGAAATTTAAGAAAAACCAAATGGCCTACCTTCTTGCCCCCGTAGTGATCGCAAGCGGCCTATTTGTCTCCGTCCTCTTCGAAGCGAATGACGCCTCCGATACCATCAATTCACTCCCCGCCGTTCTCATCACGAATTTCTGGCTTCTCACCCACGTCCCCACCATCAATCTCGGCTACGCCGGCTGTATGCTCGCAGCCTTCTTCTCCTGGGTTTACGCAATCGCCCGCCTCTTCGATCTCCAAGGCACCAAATGGAAGCCCTTCTATAAAGACCTCACCAGCATGGCCTACGGCATCCTCTGCTTTGGCATGGTCACCGCACTCGTAGGCACCGTCCTCGGCGGAATCTGGGCGAACTATTCATGGGGCCGCTTCTGGGGCTGGGATCCCAAGGAAAACGGCGCACTCATGATCGTCCTATGGAGCCTAGCCATCCTTCACGCCCGCATGGGCGGCTTCATCAAGCAGATTGGCTTCCACCTCTGCTCCATCATCGGCGGCGCAATCGTCACCTTCTCCTGGTTCCACACGAATTTACTCGGCGTTGGCCTCCACACCTACGGTTTCTCCGGCGGCCTCAAACGCGGCGTATTGATTTTTTACGCCCTCTCTGCTGTCATCTTCATCATCGCGCTCTTCCCCAAATTTATCACTTCAAAAAATAAATCATGATTCGTCGCCACTTCCTTAAGTCCGTAGCCTCTGCACCATTTGTCACCTCTGGACTTCTCGCAGCGCCCCCATCAGGGAAGCTCCGCCATGCAAGCTTCGGTGGTGGAGGCATGGCACTCACCGACCTCAGAGCACTCGCACAAAGCCCACACATCGAAGTCGCAGCAATTGCCGAAGTCGATGCAAGCCGCGTGGTCGATGCAAAAAAACTATTCCCCAAAGCCAATATTTACACCGATTGGCGCGAACTCCTCGATAAAGAAGGCTCCTCACTAGATTCAGTGAATGTCTCCACCCCAGATCACATGCACGGAGCCATGGGGCTTGCCTCCATGGATCTTGGATTGCACTGCTACGGCCAGAAGCCCCTCGCTCAAAATCTAAGCGAGTGTCGCGCCATGGTAGAAAAAGCACGCGAGAAAAAGGTCGTCACCCAAATGGGAATCCAGGTATCTTCGGAATTCAGTGAGCGCCTCACCGTCGAAATCGTCCAGTCCGGCATCATCGGAAAGATCAATCGCGTCCATTCCTTCTCCAATAAAAAATGGGGCGGAAATGGAAAGCTACCAGATAGAAACGACCCGATCCCCGAAGGCTTCGATTGGGACAGCTGGCTCGGCGTCGCCAAAGACCGCCCCTTCATCAACGGCTACTACCACCCATCACATTGGAGAAAACGCCGCGACTTCGGAACCGGCACCTTCGGAGACATGGGCTGCCACATCTTCTCAAGCTGGTACCGCGCCCTCGGACTCACCTCCCCGAGTTCGCTCACCTCACACGGCCCAGCCTCCAACGAATACGATTGGGCAAACGATTCAAAAATCGATTACGTCTATCCCGCAACCCCCTTCACTTCGGACAAAGGCGTCACCGTGACGTGGTATGATGGCAGCGCACGTCCACCGCAGGAAGTCGCAGAACTCGTCGGCGGAAAGCTCCCCGCCCAGGGAAGTGTCATTATCGGATCCGAAGGAGTGCTCCTTGCCACCCACATGTCCACCCCCACGCTATTCCCAAAGGAAAAGCGCAAAGGCTTCCGCTATCCTCGGCTTAAGCCACGCGATCACTATCTTGAGTGGGTCGATGCCGCACGCGGAGCGTCCAAGCAGCGCCCATCAGCAAACTACGAAGACTACGCAGGAGCACTCACCGAGTCCGTCCTCATCGGCTGTCTCGCGACACTTTTCCCAGGGGAAAAACTCGTCTGGGATTCTGCGAAGCTAGAATTCGTAGGCAATAAAAAAGCAGACGCCCAGGTAGGAAGAGAATACCGCAAAGGCTGGGAGATCTAAAGATTCCTCAGCGCCCCCAACCTCACGAATCCGCGAACTCCCGGCGAAAGCCGGAGAGTAACGTGTCCAGGTCCATAGAGATCCTCTAATCGGAGTCTGCTTCGAAAGCTCAGGTTAGTGACGCATTATTATACTACCGCTTAAGCTTTTCTAATATAAAGGGTTTTCAGCAGGCGTTTGCTTGATTTCGCATCCAGCAGTCTCCCACCAGGGATAGTACGCGCGAGGGTTCCTCCCAGATCACGATGTGCAGCAGGCATCCCGAATAGAAAAATGAAGGAGCCTGCTATCGCGCGAGTAGCGTTTCGGAGTTTTCGCGATTCCCTAAAGAATCGAGCCTGGGGAGTAGTCTGCGGCGCCTGGTACTGCGCTGACGAGGGTGGCGACTTCGTTGGTGAAGACGTCTACTTGGCTGCGGGCGGAGCCTACGTTGTCGGCGCCTTCGGCTAGGATTGCTTTTAGGTCGGCGAGGGGGATTCCTAGGCGGTCGTCATTTGCGAGACGGGGGAGGAAGTCGTTTTCC
Source organism: uncultured Verrucomicrobiales bacterium (assembly GCA_937922595.1). Lineage (GTDB taxonomy): Bacteria > Verrucomicrobiota > Verrucomicrobiia > Verrucomicrobiales > DEV007 > CALAIY01. The sequence continues at coordinate 8,621 of CALAIY010000044.1, forward strand.
TTGGTGTCTCCGGTGCGGAGGGCGCGGACGGCGGCTAGGGCGTGCTCTTTGACTACGGTGTGGGCTGTTTCGCGGCCGATGCCGCGTTTTACGGCTTCCATGAGGAAGGTGGTGGAGAGGAGGAAGGGAAGGTAGTATTCGTTTTCGCGGTCGATGACGGCGGGGTAGGTTTCCATTTGGCCGAGGATGACGAGGGAGGTTTCTAGGGCACCATCGGCGGCGAAGAAGGCGTCGGGGAGGACGACGCGGCGGACTACAGAGCAGGAGACGTCGCCTTCATTCCATTGGTCACCGGCGAGGCCGGCGGCCATGGTGAGGTGGCCTTTGAGGATGGTGTGGAAGCCGTTGATGCGCTCGCAGGATCGGCTGTTCATTTTGTGCGGCATGGCGGAGGAGCCGGTTTGCCCTTTGGCGAATCCTTCGGAGGCGAGTTCGTGCCCGGCCATGATGCGGAGGGTCTTTGCGAAGCTGGAGGGACCGCTGATGACATCAACGAGGGCGGAGACGGCGCGCATGTCGAGACTACGTGGGTAGACTTGGCCGACATTGGCGAAGACGCCGGGGAGGCCAAGGTGGGTGACGACTTGCTCTTCGAGGGCGGCCACTTTGCTAGCATCGCCACCAAAAAGGGAGAGTTGGTCCATCTGGGTGCCGACGGCGCCTTTCAATCCGCGCACGGGGTAGTGGGCGATGAGCTGCTCGATGGCACTGTAGCTGCCGAGGATTTCCTGGCCGAACATGGCGAGGCGTTTTCCCCAGGTGGTGGGCTGGGCGGCGACGTTGTGCGTGCGGGCGGTGAGCGGGAGGTCGCGAAATTCGTGGGCGCGCTGGCCGAAGCCGTGGAGGACGCTTGCGGTGCGCTTGCGGATTTCACCGAGGGCTTTGTAGACTTGGAGCTGCTCGACGTTTTCCGTGAGGTCGCGGCTGGTGAGGCCTTTGTGGACGTGCTGGTGGCCGGCGAGGTCGCAGAATTCTTCGATGCGTGCTTTGACGTCGTGCCGGGTGACTCGCTCACGGGCATCGATGGAGGCGAGGTCGACCTGGTCTTTTACTTTTTCATAGGCCTCGATGGCTTCGCCGGGGACATCAAGCCCGAGCGATTTCTGGGCTTTCATGACCGCGATCCAGAACTCGCGCTCCAGGACAACTTTTCCTTCGGCGCCCCAGATGGCGCGCATGGGTTCGGTGGCGTAGCGTTCGGCGAGGACGTTTGGGATCATAGGACGGGTTCCTTAGCTCAGTTGGTCGCGGGGGCGCAAGAGAATGTCGTTGATCTCGGCTCCTGCGGGGGCAGAAACCGCGTGCATGACGGCGCGGGCGACTTCTTCTGGGGCGAGGAGTTCGATTCCGAGGTCGGCTCGCGATTTTCCTTGGGGGGCGAGATAGTCGTCAACGAGTTGGGTGTCGACGAAGCCGGGTGAGATGTGGGTGACTTTGGTGGGGTTTCCCGCGGAGCGGAGTTCGATGCGGGCGGCTTCGGTGATGGCGCGGACGGCGTGCTTGGTGGCGGCGTAGAAGCCACCAGTGGATGGGACACGGTGGCCGGAGAGGGAGCCGATATTGATAATGTGTCCGCCCGTATCCGGAAACCGGGAGCAGGCGGAACGAACACAAAGAGAGAGCGCCATGACATTCGTCTCCCACATGGCGCGCCAAGCTTCGGGATCACCGGTGGTGACGGGGGCGATTTTCGCGATTCCGGCGCAGGCGACGAGGACGTCTAGCTGCCCCCACTTTTCGGTGTGTTGATCGAAGACTTTTTCGACTTCGGCGGGGTCTCGGAGGTCTGCAGGAATCGTGAGGGTGCCGGCAGTTTCCCCTGGATGGATTGATCGGGAGACAGCGGTGACGCGGTAGCCGGCTGCGCAGAGGGCTTTGGCAGTGGCTTCACCGATGCCGCGCGAGGCACCAGTGACAAGGGCAGTTTTAGAGTTCATCGACTTTGATTCGGAGAAAGAGATTTCCTTCCACCGGAAGGGCAGCAGTGTGCCTGCTCCCCTCGGCTGTCCAGCCTCCAAATGCAGTAGGAAGCCACGTGCTCAAGTCGGTGGACATCTGGACTTCGACCCCGACGCCTTCAGCTAGGTGCTTGCGCGGGATGCGGGCTTCGACGATTCCACCAATAATGGAGATTTCAGGGGTGGCGTCAGGTTCACCGAGTGCGTGGGCGAGAAGCGCTTCGCGGCCACCACCTGGGAAAGGAACAGAATCGCTGCTGCCGGGAGTGGGGAGGCCGAGCCTCCAGCTCGCTGGTAACGCATGCTCCGGCGGAGTGTCCCCAGATCCAGCAACTAATACGATGCTATTTCCGGAATCGGGCGCGACAACCGGCCAGGGAGATTCGTCTCGATAGCGGAGGCTGCGGATAATCGCATCGGCACCAAAGGTGAGCGCAAGGCGCTCGCTTTCGTTCGAGAGATTTTTGCCGAAAGCGCCAATAACGAAATTGGGAGTTTCGGCAAAGCCGTAACGTTCGTTGAAGGCATCGACATTCCCTACAATGACAAGTCTTTGGCCTGGAGAAATCGTAGAGAGGGTCGCGTCGGTAAAATGAAATTCGACGCCATCTGAAAACTGGAGTTCGGAGAGATTGAGAGTGGTGGCTCCGACATTAAGCAGCTCGATAAATTCAAACTGCGCCCCGTCCAGATCCAACGAGCTAGGTGGGTCGTAATTTATCTCACTGATAACAAGTCCTTCGATGAAACTCTCGATTCTGGGAGCGGTGACGGTAAAAACCAGAGGATCCGAGAAATGGCTCCAGCGCCCGGAATCGTCCTGGTAGCGAACGCGAGCGCGATAGGTGTCTCCAACTTTTACGACAGAACTCGGAATCTCGATGGCGGGAGACATCGCACCGCCGGAGACAATTTCCCGCCAGGGGGATTCGATTTCCAATCCGGTATCGGATCCAATCCACCACTCAGCGGCTGCGGCAGTAGAAGTGCCTTGAGGGTCGGCAAAAGGGCTCCCCGCGAAGGCGATTTCATACTGGGGAAAATTACTGGGTCCGGTAGACGATATCACAGGGGTGCCGGGGATCCCTGGATCTCTCGCGAGAGCATCAAGGAAGGCGTCCCGACCATCACGACCGGAGAGCCCGGAATCGCGGGAAATACTTGGCATGCTGCTATCGTTGCCACCGACCCAAGAGCCTCCCTCGAAGGCAAATTTTTTCATATCGGCGACGACGTCTTCGAGCGCTCGATCCGGGGTCTGGCGGCGCGCGTTCCAGCGATCCCGATCGGCGAGGACTAGGGGCGCAATATAATTTGCAAGCGGATCAATGAGACGATCAATTTGCTCTTCAGTCCACACGAGATCCCGAAATTCACGCACGACATTGCGGTATTCGAGAAGGAATTGCGGACGGGGAGAACTCTCTTGAGAACCGAAAGCAGCATTTTTAGGAAAGTCTTCTCCAGTGTTCCAATTCGGCCCCCAGCTGGTGTCCGAATCCCAAGGTAGAACGACGAGTTGCCCGAGGGGGTTTATTGGAGAGGGGCGATAGTAGTGGGCGCGGTTTTTCAGGTGCTCGCCTGTATTCGGAAGCATGTCGTAGTGGCGCACGGCGTCTTTTACGGTGTGGTAGCGAAACCACAGGTCGTAATCGACGTGCTCGCGGAGCCAAGCATCGCTCCGATTCCTCCGAAGCTGATTGATAATATTTTCAAAATCGGAACCATCGCTTACGGCTCCCGCAGCCTGGTATCGCCGAACGTCGCTACCCTGGCGGCGGTTACTGATAAGTTTATAGAGATTTCCTTTGGGGAGATTATGACTATCGAGGAAATCCGCATTGAATTCTTCAACGGCGATCCCCATCCCATAAAAATCGCCTGAGGTAGGTGAAGTAGCCTCTGCGTCCCTGGCAATGACACGCATCTGGAAATAGTGGGTAAACGACGCAGGGGTGCCAAAATTATTCCACAGTTTATTATTTATGGCCTGCTCGAGCCCCCACGTTTTCATGCCCCGCGAGCCAGTCATTTTGTGAGTGGAGAGGGTACGCCAAGTCGTAGGGTATTCTTCACCCGCGTCGTCGTGGAACTGCGGGTGGTAACCCCGGTTGAATTTAAAGCGGAAGCTTCGCTTATCCTCGGGCTGTGAGTAGCGCGCATTACGCTGACGGAGCCGGTAGCCGATGTGATCGTAGACTTTGCCATCGTAGACGAATGTGCCTGTCCAATTGTAGGCGCTGCGCGCATCGAAATTATTCTTCGGAATCTGATTAACAGTACGGCGCGCAACAGCTTGCTCGAAATCAGCGTCGGTCGTGATGACATGGTAGACCGGAAGCGAGCGCATCGTTTCGGGCGGATAGGTGCGGGCGGGGCCGGAAAGCGAAGTGGTGACGGCGTACCCCGGAACACCATCATACGAAAAGTAGGCAAAATTCAGTGACTCGTCATCTTCGTAAGGAACACGCACTGAATTCCCAAGAGAATCGGCAGCGGTGAATCGGTAACGCACAAGTGTGCGGTGAGGTTGGGCGGGCAGCGTTACCGAGTATTCACCACCCGCACCGGCGATCATCGGAGTCGTGTTCCAATTTTCAGGATCCTCGAAATCGGGATTCGCTTCAAGCGGGGCATTCGGATCAGAAAAAAGTAAAGTATGCGACTTAGCAATTTTAGAAGAGATATAACTACCCGGAGCGACGACCTGGTAACGGAGAACCACAGAAGCGACGCCATCACCATCGGTAACTTTCGCTCTCACAGTGACGGTTTCACTGGAGGCTGGTTGCGTAGGAGTATGCGCGACCTGACGAATATGCGGCGGCAGGACATCTGAGAAAACGGAATTTTGCGACCCGGGAGTTGGCGCCGCGAGGGAGGAGCGCCACGCCCCCCCGAGATCATTGTCTTCAGAGGGATCAACGAGCTCCATCGATGCTCCCGATCCGTCTGCTGCCACTGGCCAGGGAAAGGTGTTTTTATAGTTCACGGAGTCGACGAGTAAGCCTGCCGAATCCCTGAGACGGACGCGTTCACCACTAGAGGAAAAATTCCCCACATAGACACCCGACGCGCCAGACACTTTGTCCGCAGTGGACGCGAGCGTGAGATAGCCACCCGAATCAATCATTGATCCTAGAGGAAAGACGAAATCGATTCCATCGCTGAAGAACCAACCGGAAAGATCGACCGCTGTGTCTCCAGGGTTGTGGAGTTCGATGAACTCATCCTGCGCAGAATTGGGGCGGCTGTTGTAGTGAATTTCGTTAATTACGACCGACGCAGTTGCCGGGAGCGAGAGAATCGATACGACGATCCCCAGAGAGAAGAATTTTAAATACATAGGGTTTCCACCACAGTGCGTGGTTTCCATCGAGGCTCAACTTGAGTATGGAAGGAGTGTGTCCCCTACCCTTCCGCCCGCAAAACATCTCGTCCTCCTTGGTGGAGGCCACAGCCACGCGCTCACTCTCCGCATGCTTGGCATGGATCGCCCAGCAGGAATCAAGGTAAGCCTGGTGAGCGACACGTCGCTGGCACCCTATTCAGGAATGCTTCCTGGGCTGATCTCGGGCGCTTATACTCATGATGAAGTGCATATTGATCTGCGGAAACTTTGCCTCTTCGCTGGAGCGGCATTTATCGATGGCACCGCGACCGGAATCGATACGGCAGCAAAACGAATCTCGCTCGAAGGGCGACCGCCGATGGGATACGATGTGCTTTCGATCAATACTGGGAGCACGCCAAAGACTTCCGGGCTACCAGGAATGGCCGAATTTGCGGTACCAGCAAAACCGGTGCCCGAGTTCTTGGAGGCCTGGGACAAAATCGTGACGCAGCACGAGCACGATCAAAATTTCCGCCCCAAGCTGGCGATCGCAGGCGGCGGAGCGGGCGGGGTCGAGCTAGCATTGAGTATGCACGAGCGTCTGGATGGTCGCGCGGATATCCATCTGATCCATTCTGGCGCGCAGCTTCTCCCATCACATGGCGATGCGGTGAGAAAGCATCTCGTCGCAAAACTCAAAAAGCGAGGGGTTGCAATTCATCTCAATTCACGAATTTCTGGTGCAGAAAAAGGCACTTACCTTATCGAGGGCGGCAGCCGAATTACTGCTGACACACTTTTCTGGGTCACACAGGCATCACCGCCAGCATGGCTTAAGTCTTCAGGTCTCGATCTCACCTCCGAGGGCTTCATCCACGTGGGAGAAACACTTCAATCCACGTCCCATCCATCGGTTTTCGCCGCAGGCGATGTCGCGACCATTAAGGGGCATCCGCGTCCAAAATCGGGTGTTTTTGCAGTTCGAGCAGCGAAGCCCTTGGAGGCGAACCTCCGGCGTCTTCTGGATGGCGATACCTTGCTGCGGTTCCAGCCTCAGAAGCAGTTTCTCAGCCTGATCGGCACTGCGGATGGCTCAGCAGTCGCTTCAAAAAATGGTCTCGCTTTCGAATCTCCACTCATGTGGAAGTGGAAGGATCAGATCGACCGGAAGTTTATGCGTCGTCTAGGGGAGCTGCCCCCGATGGATCTTGATGATTCGCCAGCGGTGCCCACGGCAAGCAAAGGAGCTCTTGGCGCTGAGATCGAAGCGCTTCGCAAACGCGCCCAAGTTCGATGCCGTGGCTGTGCGGCGAAAATCGGAAGCGGCGTTCTTTCCGATGCTACCGCGCGGCTTCGAGAAGTATATCCGACAGCGCTCACTCTCGGAGGCGATGCCGTGGGGCTGGATGCGCCGGACGATGCGGCTGCGTTTTCTGTCCCTTCGGGAAACAAGCTGATCCAGACAGTGGATTCAATGCCATCGCTGCTCGATGATCCGTTCATTTTCGGGCGCATCACCGCGCTCCACAGTTTTTCGGATATTTTCGCGATGGGCGGCACAGCGCACTCGGCGCTAGCAAACGTGCTTCTTGATCCCGCATCTGAAGCGCTCGCCACGGAGCAACTCTTCCAGGTGCTCGCAGGTGTGTGCCATGAACTCGAAAAGATGGGAGCAGCCCTCCTCGGTGGCCACACAGCAGAGTCCGATGGTGGGCTTTCTCTCGCGCTTAGCTGCAATGGCCTTCTCCCAGAATCAGATCGTCTTCTCACCAAAGGTGGAGCGCTTCCCGGCCATGCGCTCATTCTTACGAAACCTCTCGGTACGGCCACCATCTTCGCTGCTGAAATGCAGCAAGATGTATATGCGGAAGACGTAGATTCCACGATCGCATCGATGCTCATCTCCAATGCGAACGCGTCCCAAATTCTGGCGAAACATGGAGCCACCGCCTGCACCGACGTCACCGGCTTCGGCCTCCTCGGACATCTTGTAGAAATGCTCCGCGCCCCTGGTCTCGATGCCGAGCTCTCACTCGATAAGCTCCCTGCCCTACCCGGCGCACAGCAAGCCCTTGCCGCCGGGCATCTCAGCTCGCTGGCTCCACAGAATGCCCGCTCCGCCGGAGCACTGGCCGATGCTGCTCCCTTTGCCGATCACCCCGCCTATCCGCTTCTCTTCGATCCTCAGACTTCTGGCGGGCTCCTCGCCACCGTCCCGGCGGAAACTGCTGAGCGCTGCCTCGATGAGCTCCGCGCTTCTGATACCCCCGATGCCATCTGTATCGGCAAACTTAGATCCATCGCAGAAAATGGTGAACCCGAGGTGTTCCTCACCACTACTTCGCAGTAAAACGGCGTTTCTTCACAAGTTATTCACAACGGATGCACCCCGCCACAACTCCAACCTGACGCGATTTTTACTCTGTATCGCATTCGTGATGAGTATTCCACATCCCTTTCGGCGCGCACAAAAATGCTGTCGGCGTTTTCCTTACCTTCGCTGACCAACAATTATACCCGCCTCCCCGCCAAACCCCGAAAACTGAATGAACTTGACAACATTAAAGGAATGGGACAGAATGAAGAATGAAAAGAGGCACCGTCTCAGAACCCATCGCCATCCCCTACGGAAGCTACCACCCAAGCGCATTCGAGGGTGATCAAAATTTCTCCGAAGATGCAGCACGGCTTCTTTCGGCATGGGCAGGAAAGCTCTCGCCTCGCGATCTCGCGGCTGGGCTTGGCCATGCGCTTCGAGAATCTTTCCAAGAGCGCCCACGGCAGGCAGCACTTTCCGCGGGTATGCTACGCGGCCTTGCTGCTCGGGAAGAGCTGAAAGCCGCCGAAGGCGGATGCATCTCAGCGGATCAGGCGCGCCGCTTCCTCGCCGATGTCTCGAAGACCACCATTCTCGATCACTACCGCAAAGGGAAAGTCCTCGCCTTCAAAGAAGGCCGAGCGTTCCGCTTCCCGGTCTGGCAGTTTGCCGAAGGCGGTGGGCTTCTTCCCGGCTTTGGAGCAGTACTGGAAATCCTCCATTGCAGTCCATTCCTCAGCGATTGGGGACGCGTCAATTTTTTCCTCACACCCAGAGAAAGCCTGGAAGGTAAACGCCCGCTAGATCTCTTGCGCACAGGAAAGCCGAAGCCCGTGATCGGAGCCGCCCACGCAGACGTCGCATGATGCAGAAGCGACCAATCTATCTCCCGCCCGCCGACCTGGCGGAGCGGGAGATTCCATTTAGATACGAGAGTATTCGCGCCCCGCTCCGGATTCACCGGTGTGAATACGGAGCGGTTTATTTTTCCCGCAACCCAAGCCATCGGTTTAGCCCAATCGATGGAGCCCATGAGGTGCTCTACATCGGAAATAAATTCTCAACCGCTTTTCTGGAAGTCTTCGGTGACAGGATCTACCAAAACCGCCTCACGATTGATGCCACAAATTGGGCATCCCAATGCCACTCGATCCTCAAGATTACCGCGCTCAAAACAGTCGATCTTACGGCTCCAGAAACTCTCGCCACTCTCAGCCTCGACCTTGCCGCGATTCATGCCCACGATCTCGAAATCCCTCAAGCCTGGGCAAAAGGACTGATGAATCATCCTACTGGATTCGATGCAATTCTGTTTCCTAGCCGATTCGATGGCGGCGATTGCTATGCTCTCTTCAACACGGAAGCCACACGGAATGCAATCGAGGTGGTGGAGACCACTCCATTCGAAGAACTTGGAGGCGCCGCAACAATGCTCGACCATTACCAAGTGGCACTTATTTAGCGACTACCACACTCCGAAGCCTCAATCGGCAATCATCTCGATCCGAAAAAATACCTCTCCCCCACATCTTCTGACACCACAACTACCCGACGGCCTTCGATGGAAACGGTCGCCACATCTCCGGCGATCCATGTGCGCTCACCGGCGAAGCGGGAAGCGAGCGTCTCCCAGCCATCAAGACCAAGATCCGCACTCGCCTGGACGTTTACCGCAACCGCTCTGCCCTCCGAATCATGCGGAAACGAAGAACGCTGCAGGCCCTGTGCTCGCTGCCGCTCCATCCGGATCCGCAGTTTCTGTGGGCGTTCCATAGAGGTGCCCGCTCGCTAAGGGAGCCTTCTTTCACAGCGATCGCGACTGCCAATACACCAGCGCCGAGTTCGGAGCGGCCTGCTCGCACCTCGGGCCGTCTCGAAGCCTGAGCCGCACCGGTAACTGCTGGGACACCCCTTTTAGCCCTCTCCCCCATCTGCGTATTTCTTTGCGCCTTTGCGCGAGCCCTACTCCAAAGAATCTACCCATACGGAACCCACCGTTGGAATTCATCTCGCGCAAAGCACATTCTCTGGCTCCCCAATTCCCCCTCCTGTAGGTTCCGTGTTTCCGTGATTTCCGTGTCCTAATCCTATTGGCTCTCTAACTGCACTCCCTAAGTCGCAGTTCCTTTATACGTTTACATAAAATACGCGTACATAAAAAAACTCCCCCTCCCCAGTATTAACTGGAGGAGGGGGAGTATAAACTGGCGGCGCCCTACTCTCACATGGCCTATCGCCACACTACCATCGGCGCAGCGGTGTTTCACTTCCGTGTTCGGGATGGGAACGG
>CALAIY010000045.1 GCA_937922595.1 uncultured Verrucomicrobiales bacterium
CCACGGCGACGCCGAACTCCACAATTTCATCGTCACCCCCGCCCCCGCAGGCATCTCCATGATCGATTTCGAACTCGCCACCCTCAAAGAAGACGCCGAATCCGAAGAAGCCTGGAAAACCACCTGCGCCGCAGACTTCGCCGAACTCCTCAAAGACGCCACCTACCTCATGTGCGCCCTCGGCCAGCAAAACGACCCCCTCGGCCTCCACGCCGCCGAAGCCCTTCCCCAGCTCTTTGAAGAATCCGGCCGTTTCCGCCGCGCCATCGACCGCCAGTCCCCCGCCTCCTAGCCCCCCATCACACAAGCTACTCACCTCCCCCCTCAATCCGAGCCGACATCCTCTCCACCACCTGGCCCAGCTCCCCAGCCACTGTTCCCGCCGCACTCTTCGCCGTCCCCTCATAAGCCGAATGCAGCCCCCACGCCCAGGACGTCACCACCTTCAAGACATCCCGCTGCGAAACCAACAGCTTCTTCGGCACATCATCCATCTCGACAGAAATTTTCAACATAACAATTATATATGTAATATTATCAAAAAAAGAAACATTCGTCAATAAGCAAAACCGATAACCAACCCACCGCCCCCCCAAACTTGCAAAGCGCCACACGCTCCCGAAAATAGAATCACAATCATGGCGACCCTCACTCATTTTTCCGATGCCCTCGCCACCGCCATCGCCGTCTCCGGGCTCAATCAAGCCACCTACGCCGAGCAAGCCGGCATCACCCCCCAGCGCCTCTCCAGCCTCCTCCACGGCGACGCCCGCTGCGGCAGCAAAGTCCTCACCAAGCTCTCCGCCCCCCTCAGCGATGGCGACGCCGCAGACCTCACCACCGGCTGGCTCCGCACCTTCGAACCCCCCCTCGCCAAGCGCATCGAAATCCTTCCCCGCACCACTGGAAAAGTAGCCGAGAAAACCACCAAACGCCCCAGCGACCCCACCACCGGCCTCCCCCCTCAAGTCCGCAGCGACGTCGAAAAGCTCTGCCAACTCATGCGCACCAATTCCCACGTACGCGACGCCCTCCACGCCACCATCAAAGCAATCAACTCCACAAACAGCTAATAAGCACCGCAAAAAAATTGAAAAAAGAGTGAATGTTTCAAATGGGAGCGCCGTCCGACATAGCGCCAACCACTAACCCACTAGAAACTAACACTATGATCTTCAAATCCACCTTCATTGCCACCGCAATCGCTGCAGGAGCTCTTTTCTTAGGAGGAACCACCGAAAGTGAAGCCCGCCCACGGATTTCCTTCCACCTCGATACTGGAGGAGGTTATTACGGCGGCCATGGATACCAACGCGGCTACCAGAGAGGATACTGCCCACCCCGCAGACCCGTCTATTACGGCGGCTGCAATAGCGGCTACCGCAGAAGTTACTACCGCCGCCCAAGTTACCGCCCCGGCTGCAGATACTAAGCAATTACAAATTACAATCAGCGAACGCGCTCCGGAATACGGGGCGCGTTTTTTTTCGTCCTACAGATTCTTAAGATCCACATTACTATAGCGACCACCAAAAGCACGCGCGAGACCACGCAGGAATCTCTTACCATTTCCACCAATACCTCCCACACTAATTGTATGAATCGTGAGCTTAGAAAAACGGCCATAATTACGGTCGCGATTTTCTTCAATAATCTTAATCAGCACATCCCCCGTCATCCGCTTACCATCAATACTTGAAGAAGGCTCACCATCTGAAAGAACAAAAATCACTTCAGGCTTATCACGCATCGCAGCAAGGACACCAAGCTCGATACGCGTAGATCCAGCAGAGCCTTCAAGATCCCTAAAATCACCACCCGTAATCGGGACATAGCGAATCCCCTTATCATCCGCCCCCCCATTACCAAAGCGAGCCGTACGAGTCTCAGAAAATCCTGAGTTCCGCACAAGATAATCTCGTAAAAAAAAACGCGCAGCTTTGCGGTTTTCTTCAGTAGCGCTGACCGAGCGCTCCCGGAATCCATCAGCCTCACCCGCAAAAGTAAAAAGATTAAAGCGAGCAATAGGATCAAGCCCCGTAAGAGTCTTATCCACCTGATCCTTCATCGCCTGAATCCCATCATCTCCTAGACTTATCATACTACCCGAAACATCAAGGACCAACGCAAGCGAACTCGCTCCACCACCCGCTGGAATCCCAAAGAAATCCGCCCCACCCAGCTTGCCAATACCCCCACCAAATCCCAGACCAAGCCCTCCCCCCCCCCCTCCAAAATCGATCGCATCATCACTAGGAAGCACATCAGGAATTGGAATAGAAACAACAGCCGCCGCCGCTTCAAGCAGCACCTCCGCAGTAGAGCCAGAAGCCGCAGTGAAAGTGAGATTATTTTTCTCCGGCGGAGGAGGTGGCAATTTCTTCGGAATCACCTCAGCCGCAGGTAAAGCCACATCTACGACAGGCGGATCCTCTCGGCGCTCCGCAAGAACCACCGCCGCAGCAATCATCGCAATCAGCACATGAAGCCCCGCCGCAAGCATCAGAGCCGCCGCACTACGAAACCACGGCACCTCTCGCTCAGCCGGCACCCGATCCGCATGATCTGAATCTCCGAGATCAGCAACCGCAATTTTCGTACGCGGAGGCCCAATGCGCGAGACAATACGCGGGCTTTTGCGCTGCCCGACGCCGACTGTGTGGTAAAGACTCACTGAAATTTTGGGATCATATACAAAGCCCACCCAAAAAAGAGGGCGCTCAGAAAAAACTACCCACTCGACGCACCGCGTCCAACTTTCCTTAGAGCAACTCCGTATTTCCCCCCCATAGTCCCAAGCAGCCCCCCTTTTTTCCCTTTCCCCCTTCCCCTATTGTGTTCGACGTCCGCGAAAAACCCCAGATGGTCGAGAGCGCCTTTCTCATCGGCGCCTACTTCACCCGCGACGACCGAGAAGAAGCCGCCTCCCTCCTCGATGAACTCGCCGCACTCGTAGAAACCCTCGGCATCAGCATCGGCGGCCGCGCCCTCACCTTCATCCGCGACCCCAACAAACGCTATCTCACCGGCTCCGGAAAATGCCAAGAACTCATCACCGAAGCCAAGCACCTCGGCTGCGACGCCATCATCTTCGATAACGAGCTCTCCCCCGGCCAGCAGCGCGCCTGGGAAGCAGACGCCAGCATCTGCGTCATCGATCGCCAAGAAGTCATCCTCGATATCTTCACCATGCGCGCCCGCACCAAAGAGGCCAGCCTCCAAGTCGAGCTCGCCCGCATGCAATACTCCCTCCCCCGCCTCTCCAGGATGTGGAATCACCTCGACCGCCAAGGCGGCGGCGCCGGCGGCGGAAAAGGCGGTGGCGGAGCCGCCCGTGGCGAAGGTGAGAAACAAATCGAAGTAGACCGCCGCATGGCCCGCGAACGCATCGACCGCGCCAAACGCGAACTCATCCAAATCCGCAAACAACGCTCCACCCAGCGCAAAGAACGCGAAAAACTCCCCGTCCCCCACGCCGCCATCGTCGGATACACCAACGCCGGAAAATCCTCGCTCCTAAATCACATCACCGGCTCTGAAGTCCTCGCCGAAGACAAGCTCTTCGCCACCCTCGATACCACCACCCGCCGCTGCGAACTCCCCGACGGCCAAAACATCCTCCTCACCGACACCGTCGGCTTCGTCCGCAATCTCCCCCACCGACTCGTCGAAACCTTCAAAGCCACCCTCGAAGAAGCCGTCCTCGCCGATTTCCTCCTCCACGTCATCGACGCCGGCAGCCCCGATATCGAAGAGCACCACGACACCACCCTCAAAGTCCTCGCCGAGCTAGGAGCGGAAGAAAAACGCATCATCACCGTCCTCAATAAAGTCGATACCCTCCAGCACCACCCCGATCGCCTCCACGAGCTCGAGACCAAATACCCCGACGCCGTCCCCATCTCCGCCAAGACCGGCCAAGGCACCGAGCTCCTCTACCACCGGATGAATGAGATGCTCCACGGCCGCGTCTCCCGCCTCGAGCTCCGGCTCCCCCCCACCCGCCACGACCTCGTCCACCTCGCCCACACCGAAGGCAAAATTCTCTCCCAAGAATACGCCGAAAACGGCGACACCCTCCTCACCGCCATCGTCCCCAACCGCTGGGCCTCCCAATTCGCGGAATTTGAAGTAGAGTAATCCATCCCAGGATTCGATATCCTGGAAATAGCTCAATCAGGGTAGAGGACTGTTTGCGTCACTTCCTGAGCAAGTTCAGCCGCGATCATTTTTTGCTGAGCTTTTTGGGCTTCATAATCTCCCTCAATCCATGGCCAATTGCGGATTCCTGCGTGTCGCGCAGGAGGTTCTTTCGCTACGCATGTGAGTCCAGCCTCTGTGATACTAGAAACGACGATAATCGCAGCCCCTCTTAGTGGCCGCCCACTTTCCAAGGCTGCTTGCTCCCCAAGAAGTTTCAAATCCTTAGCGGGCTCGATGCCATGTCTGAACACTGAAGCCTCCCGATTTGGATCTTTCGGATTCGGAAGCATTGCCTGATACTTGATTACCCCGCCCTTGCAGAGACGTGATGAGAAGACAAAGCGCACAACGGGTTCTTCCGAACCCACCGATTCAGGCAGCCCGGACTCTAGCATTACCGTTTTCTACGACTTCAAGAATTCCGCGAAGAACCATTGCCGGGATCACGTTGCCATCGAAACGTGCTACACCATGTCCTTTGTCTGCCCCGTCGAGCCAGGCATAGGCTAGCCGGTTTGTTGTTCCCGCACTCAAGGAAAATCTTCGGTAGCGTGAGGCTTCCCAATCGAGCGAAATTGCCCCATCTGGTTCGGGAACGGCTTCTGGCATTGGGATACCGAAAGGCAGGGCGTGAATGATATCGATTGTGAGATTGAGTGCACTAGTGGACACCGGAGCAGCTCCGTAACCATCCCAGCCTTCTTCTGCACAATCATCTGCAAGCTCGATTACCTCGGCAATCGCTTTTGCCTTTGCCCCGTAGATCGATTGCGACCGCCCAAATGAATCGGCGAGCCTTGAAGTGGCCTCACGCACAGTATCCGCCTCTTTCGAAACGGCCGAACGCGTTCTTGGAAACTGCCGAGCCGCACAGCCCGCAGCCAAAAATCCTATCGCGAATAAAGGTTCAGGCATCGTGCAGTAAGTGTACTCTCGAATATATCATTTTTCAATTTCCGTAACTTCCGGATTTCCTCGTCAATATTTGACCATTCACCCAGCTCGATCACCGAACGTGAGATTACCACGTTATCAAAAATAAGGGGGAGGATATCCGTCTCGTTTTCGCGGAGTGGATCGGTCGTAATTATCGTTTCAACAAGAAAACCGGTCGCTGTATCCAGTGCCGAATACTGGTTGAGAAACCCGGAAAACGTGAGGCGATCTACCGGGAGGCGGGGCCCCGTTTCGAGGAAGCTCGCAAGGCTGAGTTCGCCGTTTTCAAAAGGTGCCTTGATTCGGTTTATATAGCGTAAGCGAATCTCTTCGATCTGGATCGGTTTCGTGATCACCGCATATTTCTCCCACGAATCTTGGATGGCGGGAAGATATTCGTCGAGGCCGGTGTAAGGGGCAAGCCTATTAAAGGAGAAACCATCGCGGCGGATCTGAACGAGCTGATGCCCATCGCCGGTCGCGAAAATGAGCGTATCGGTAATTTTTTTGGTAGAGGCCTCCGATGTCGAAATTTCACCCTGTAAAAGATAGCGCCGCTGAAAATTCGGGTAATCCTCCGAAAACGCCTCTGCCGCCGGAGCCTGC
This sequence comes from uncultured Verrucomicrobiales bacterium, assembly GCA_937922595.1. GTDB lineage: Bacteria > Verrucomicrobiota > Verrucomicrobiia > Verrucomicrobiales > DEV007 > CALAIY01. Next base: position 5,746 of record CALAIY010000045.1, read on the forward strand.
GCAGTTTCGAGATCAAATCCCGGTGGGAGCGAGCAGCTGATCTCGACCACCGCCTCCACGATGGGCGTAGTTTCGAAAGTTTCGAGGGACGGCTTCATCATATTCATACTATGTGGAGGCAATGTTCATTTTATACCAAAAAATAAACATTGCTCGGATGGTATGTTCATGAAGTGAACACGTGAAACGCGTTTCACAAAGGCAGGCGTTCCTCTCCAAAGCCCCGTAAGCAGAACCTCCACCGCTCCCCCCAACCGCTGGGCCTCCCAATTCGCCGAATTTAAATTGGAAACCGTCGAATCTTAAAATCCCATATTGCTAAATTATTAAGATTATGGTAATTACTGTTTGTGGGCATTCATTTCACATTCCTCCCCCTTAGCGGCATCCTAGCTAGCAGCTTCGCCTTCGTCGCCACCAGCCTTGAGCTCCCGCCCGAGCCCGAAGCCACCCATCTCCCTGTCCCCCTCACGCTCAGGGACTTCGCCCAGATGGAAATCCGCATTGATGCCGAGTACCCCGGTCTCAGCCTCCGCTTTGCGGAAACGGCTCTCCCCACCCAGAAGCCCGCCCCCCTAGGGCTCGATGATGCCCTTCTCGAAAGCATCTCCGGAGATCTCCCCCGCAGACCCGATCCCCTCACCGATTTCGAACTCGAAAAGCCATTCCTCGAGATCGAATTGATTCATTGAGGTTGTACTCAACTTGTACTCAAGATCACTCAATTTGAGTGCAAATGACACATTTGAACAGCCTATATAGCCTAAAGCACTTCCTCTGCTTTCCCAAGTAGCGAGCTGAGATCACGAAGAGCACGGAAGACCAATTTTTTCCCTTCTCTATCCTGGGTGAAAAAGCCTCTGCGCACGAGCTCTTGCAGATCGGTTCGCGCTGTATTGTGCGACACGTTCTGCCCCATCTGATGAGAACCCACCGTGTAGGCTTGCCCAGGATGACGTAGTGCATGCTGAAGTATCGCCCGCTGTCGGTGGTTGATCCCCTCAACTACACTGAGAGAAGTCCCCATCTGCTCCAGCTCCTCCGACTTTTGCAGGACATACTGATTGAGTTCGTCGATCGCTTTGCGAATCACACCCGCTTGGTGGAGAAGGAAATAGTTTAGGTCGTTACCATCAGTCTCCGTGTGCAGAAACGCCCGATAATATTTTTTCGGAGCATCAAGGAGAACGCTTGAGATCGAGATAAACTCAAAAAGTTCGTAGCCACATTTGAGCATTGCCCAATAGAAAAGAGCGCGAGCTGTCCGCCCATTTCCATCAACAAATGGGTGTTCGTAAGCGACCCAAAAATGTAGAATCACCGCACGGACGACCGGATGGATGAACCCTTCACCTTCATCCCCATCTTCATTCGCAAAGCGGACAAGAGCTTCCAGTCTTATTGGTAGAAGCTCAGCCGAGGGCGGGGTAAACGCGATTTCACCGCTTTCGCTATCTTCAACCCGTACGTCATCGATCTCCGTACGAAAACGCCCATAAGAGCCCTCATCGAGAGTTCCTTCTGTTATCATTTTATGGATCCTAAAAAGGAAATCGATCGACATCTCCTCGCTCTTTAGCGACACAAGTTCGCGCATGGTCTGGAAGTTGTTCCGCACCATTATTTCAGCTTCTCCTACCGGCTGCCGAGCACTTCTCAGCAGATCTTTTCCCTCGGCGATCGTAGTCACTGCCCCTTCGAGCATACTCGATGTAATCGCCTCACGCATGAGCGAGGACACAACGTAGCGATCCCGCTGTTGTGGATCGATCACGATATCAGAATTCGATACAGCTCGACCTGCGCCCCGATCGATCTCGTGGAGAAGACGCTGTAACGATTCGGTAGGAAAAAATGTAAACGCCAGCCCCTTAGGATCTTCGAGAGGCAACACCTTCGACTGCTGCTCACGATTCAACCGGACGCCGCACCACCACTCCTCTTTTGAGAAGCCCTCGGGAGCCTTCCGGTGCCTCAGATCATCCCAATGCAAATAAGATGATGAGTAGTTCGCCAGCATCTTCAAATGACTCACTATTTGAACGGTACGATCCCTGTCTTGAAGGAAGATCTTATTGTAGTCGGGTGGCCTTACAGGGAATTTCATAAATCTTAAACTCTCAATTTGCACTCAATATCTCTCAAATTGAGTACAAAGCGAGCATTTGCACTCAATTTTTATATAATTGAGTACAATCTACGCTTCACTTCCGCGTTCGCAAAGTCCGTTGCATCAGCTAATTTCCCGTAGGCGCCTATTCCCCGCCCCCATACACAGCTATGATCCGCGCACTCCTTTTCGCCGCAGCCTTCGTCTGCGGCCTCCCCTCACTTGCCGCGCAGACTCCGGTGGCGGATACCAAATTCACCCCTCGTCGTGGATTTCACGATGCGCCCTTCACGCTCACCATTTCGAGCGCCACGCCTGGCGCAGAAATTCGCTACACTACCGATGGCTCCACACCTACCGCTACTACCGGCACCATTTACGCCGCGCCCATTCAAATTGGCACGACTACCGTCGTTCGTGCCCTCGCCACCGCGCCCGGCCTTGATCCCACCAATGTCGATACCCACACATACCTCTTCCTCGCCGACGTCGTAAACCAGCCCAGCAATATCACCGGCTACCCACGCAACACCTACCCCACCGGCGGCGGTCCAAACGTCCAGATGGATTATCAGATGGATCCCATCATCACTGATGACCCCGCATACTCCGCCGATCTTCTCACCGGCCTTCAAGAAATCCCCTCCCTCTGTATCTCCGTAGACCCCGATAATATCTACGGGAACTCCAATTTCTACGATGGCGACGCCGAAGAACAAATCTCTGTAGAAACCCTCTTCTTCAATTCCCCAGCAGATAACGAGCAATCCGAAGCAGGAATCGAATCCCACTCCCACAAGCGGATGAAGCGCTCCATGCGCCTCAATTTCCGCTCCGAATACGGCGATTCCAAATGGCGCACCAAATTACTCCGCGACGCCCCCTTTAATTCAAACAACCGCGCCACCCCAAACGAGCTCGACCGCGTCATCCTCCGTGCCGGAAACAACCGCGCCTGGTCTCGCGGATGGTCCGAAGAAAAGACCACCTACGCAATCGATGAATTTGCCCGGCAGACCCAAATCTCCATGGGCGACGACGGCATGCGCGGAGCCTTCGTCCACCTCTACATCAACGGCCTCTACTGGGGCCTCTTCAATCCCGTTCACCGCGCCGATACCTTCTTCACCTCCGAAACCTACGGCGGTGAAGAAGCCGATTGGTTCGCCGTAAGCCACGGCGGTGATATACCAGCCGAAGGAAACAACAGCCCCCGAGACGACCGCTACGATTACCTCAAAGGCACACTTAAAAACAAAGACATGTCCGTAGCCGCCAACTACGCCGAACTCGAAGAACACCTAGATATCGAAAACTTCATCGATTATCTCCTCCTCCACTGGTACACCACCACCGGCGACTGGCCCCAAAACAACTGGTACGGCGGCCTCCGCAACCCCACCTCCCCCGAGGGCCCCACCCCCATGAAATTCTTCGCCTGGGACGGCGAATGGTCTTGGGATCTTCCCCACAGCTCTATCCGCACCCGTGTCCCCCGCGACGCCGCTCCCTGGGTTCACATCGATTTCAGAAAAGACGAAGGAAAAAATAAAAATCGCCCCATCGCCGACCTCTTTAATTCTGCCAAAGACAACCCAGATTTCCTCCGCCGCCTCGGCGACCGCGCCCACCGCCACCTAGCAAATGATGGCGTCCTCACCGATGCCAACGCCCAAGCGCGCTTCAGCAGCACCACCGATTACATCGAAAACGCCGTCATCGCCGAATCCGCCCGCTGGGGCGATACCATTGTATCTACACCATTCACTCGAGACGACCACTGGCAGCCCGAAGTCACCGACATCCTCGGCTATATGAATGGCCGCGCTGCCCAACTAATAGCCGCCCTCCGCACAGAGAACTACTATCCAGATTTCGATCCCCCAAGTTACAACCAACACGGCGGAGAAATAACGAGCGGTTTCACCCTCTCACTTACCAATCCCAATTCTACTGGCTCCCTCCACCTATCTCTCGACGGCTCCGATCCAGCCGATGGTGGCGGCTTCACTTACACCGCTCCAATCGCGCTCACCGAAACCACCCGCGCCCTCGCCCGGGTGAAACAAGGCAACGAATGGTCCGCCCTCACCGAAGCCACCTTCATTATCCCCAGCCCCGCCGATCTCCACCTCACCGAGCTTCACTACCACCCCGCAGCTCCCGATAGTGCCACCGAATTCCTCGAGCTTACGAATACCGGCACCACACCACTAGATCTCGCCGGCTACACCTTCACCACCGGTATCACTCTCACCTTCCCCGCCCCCACCATGCTCGCCGCAGGCGAAACCGCTGTAATCGTGAGGGACACCGATCTCTTCCAAGCCAAATACGGCACCTCAATTCGCATCCTCGGCGAGTACGCAGGCAAGCTTAGCAACGATGGCGAACGCCTCGCCCTCGTCACCGATCTCGGCCAGACTATCTTCGACTTCACCTACAACGACACCTGGCACCGCCAGACCGATGGTGCCGGCGATTCTCTTGAGCCCGGCACCCAGCCACCCAGTAGCGAAGCCACCGACTGGGGCCCCAGCCACCTTCCCGGCGGAAGTCCCGCCGCCACCGAGATCGCATACGCCACTTGGGCTGCCGCCCAGGGATTCCCGACGACTCCAGATCCCACTCAAGATTCCAATGGTGATGGTATCACCGATCTCATTGAGTTTGTCTTCGGTGGAACTCCCCTAGTGCAAATCACGCCATCTGGCATCACCTTCAGCCTTCGGCGAAACCGCGAGGACATCACCGTCACTCCCCAGCTCTCCACGGATCTTACAACGTGGCCGGACCAAGCTCTCCCGCCCTCCACCAATGTAGGTGTCTTCACGGAGTATCAAATACCCGCCGCCTCAGCGGCGCGCAGTTTCTTCCGAATGGAAGTTACCATCGACAACTGATTTCCGAGCGCCTCATTCTGGAAACTCACGGAGTGTAATCGATGACCTGGATATCATCAATATACCAACCAGCTTCGGTCACGCTTTGATTCGCGCTGAAATTGAATGAGATCGAAAATTCACGATCCCTTTCGTCTAGAAAGCCAAGTGGGATGATGCGCCGCACCCATTGCCTTTCGAATTGATCGGGAGTAGAGCTACTGCCTACAGGGCTATTAGCCGCTGGGAATGGTGCCACGATGGTAGCGATGGAATTCCCAGAGAATCCTGAAAGCGTGACGCTTGCTTGATCACTCTGGTCTTCGATATCGAACCACTCCCAGTAAGTAAGGACAGGATTGGCCAAACCTCTGACGTTGATTGTATCGCTGAAAAATAGCTTAGAGACTACTGTCTCTTCGCGAACCCCCGCGCTGGAATAATTTCCCGTGAGATTAGTTGCGTAGCAGGACGTCCCAGATACCGCGCGGAAAGGGCCCGAGGTGGGAATGCCGCGCTCGAAATCTCCTGTAAGAGTCGATCCCCCTTGATTGGGGGTTTCCGCGTTGGCCGAAAAGATAATTTTCTGCTCCGGCAATACGGATATGTTTCCCGTAGGGACGACGCCCCGATAAAACCCGCTTTGCGAACTTCCGTGGATTCTATAGCGGGTGAATTCTTCAAACGCCACGGCGGTTCTATCAAGGAAGCGTGAATCGGGCTGGAGAACTTGCTCAAGGTGCAGGGGAAGACCTTGGAAGGTAGCGAAAGTCATATCGAAGGTGTCATCGCTAGTATTGAAGGCGAAGCTTTCGAGAGAGGGTGCCCGATTTGGAGCGGGCTCTATACCAAACTGCTCGGTGATTACTTTGCCGCCCTGCCCGTCGCCGGCGCCTTCCGCTCCGCTTCCCCCGGAAACCGTTGCTGAGACACCTGGAATGGCGGTGATTGCTCCTGCACGTATGATAATCGTGCCGCCTGCTCCTCCACCACCCCCGCCGCCGCTTCCGCCTGCTCCTCCGGTGCCACCGGTGCCGCCCATACCGCCCGCGCCTCCATCACCGCCGCTAAGCGTGACTATATCTTGGCCAGGGCTACCGGGAGTCCCGCTGGCACCGGTCCGCCCGGCGATTAATTGGTTGTCAGCTACATTTTGACCCCGGGCTCCCGAGAATCCATCGCCTCCGTGGGCTTCGATACGTCCGGCCAGAATTGCGAATCCTTCGACGGCAATTTCAATGGCACCTCCGCCAGCTCCTCCGGCTCCTCCTGCGCCTCCATTGCCACCCGCGCCACCCCTGCCTCCAGAACCGCCGAAGCCACCGTTTCCTCCAGAGGCAGAAGAGAAGAGCCCGGCATCGAAGCCGCCGCCACCACCACCGCCGCCGCCGTTGCCTCCACTTCCGCTGCCTCCACTACCGCCACTGGAGCCTGAGCTCCCCCCGCCGCCGCCCCGAAGCATACCGCTGGGATTATCTGGATAGAGGCCGCCAGACCCTCCTCCACCATTGCCACCGCTCGTAGCGTTACCCCCACGCATGCCATTTCGGCCATTTTCACCATCGCGGTCATCTTGGTCGCCCGCATCGCCGGTGCCGCCTGCTCCGCCGGAAGCGACGACTACCATGCGCGCTCCACCGGTGCCAGATGAGCCAAGGGAAACTCCCGAAAGGCTCCCGCCGGAGTCGGGATTACCAAAGCCATCACTACCACGATTCGCGGTGCCGGGAGTTCCATCCGATCCTTTTTCTAACGGGAAAATTCCATTGTCACCATCGCCGCCATCACCATTTGTGGAACCTTTCCCCAATCTTCCGCCTACACCTCCTTCGCCTCCCTCGGAGCCAACGTTCGTGGGGATACGAGGTCCGCCATTGCCGCCGCCGCTACTTCCACGCTGACCACTCGCCGATGCAGAAATGAGAGCGCCCTGAGGAAGGTGGAAATTACCTGCGACAACGATTCTAATCGGAGCAGAACCAATAATAGAAACAAAATCATCGGGTTCAAAAATAACGTCTCCCTGGAAACGCCATTCAGCGACCCCATCCACCTTTGTGGCGATCGGAGTTATGCCGTTGATACTCGAAGATGCCTCAACGCCATTGCTATCTCCGATCTGAAGGCTTTCGGTGTTGAAGAAATAGGTCTGAGCAGAAACAAGCGGAGTCAGAAGCAGTGCCGCGCAGCAAAATGGTAGGATCGTTTTCATCAGGGGAAGCTATAATTTGTCGCTTCTCTCCTTTCTTTTCTCAAGGATAAACCTCGCCACTCCCATTCTCCGCAACATCCACCTAGCGATCAAGAAACTCCAGATTACTAAGCTTCGTGATTTAAGAGAGCCTTGTGCACTCCCGGCGTGTATCAGACCGACACCGAACCCGCCGCCAGCTCTGGGAACAGGGAGACGAAGACAAGCGCTATTCCGCAAAAAAGCTCGAGCGCTAGGATCTCGAATATGCGCCCTTCGACGCCCAGGGTGGATTGGGGAAAATGCTCCAGCTTTTTGGGTAGCAGCTGGACACGTTGATTGAAGAGATGAACGAGGGGTTGTTGGCTTGATGCCACACATGACTAAGCAACATCCTTTCTGTAAAAGCGGATGTTCTTTAGGGTGTTTTTGGTGGTGTGTTAGTTCAGGTTCGGATTTAGAGATGGGTTGGGTTTAGGTAGGCTTTCCCGGTTTCCCACTTTTCAGACTGCTCCATCAGGATGGCGCTGGCGAGTCTCAGGAGCGATTCTTCGTTGGGGAAGATCGAGCACACTTTGGTGCGGCGACCAATTTGTTTGTTTAGGTTCTCGCAGGCGTTGGAGGTGCGTAGCCGTTTTCTTGTCGGCTCGGGTAGGGCGAATATGGCTAGGCTTTCGGGAAGGTTTTCTTCCATCCAGGCGGATAGCTTGGGCGCACTCTGGAGTAGGTTTCTACTGCGGCGGCGAGCCGGGCGTCGGCTTCGGGGCGGTCGGCTACGTTGAAGATGCGCCGAAGCGTGGAGGCGACTTCAGTTTTCATTTCTATCTTTTGGACATGGGCGCTGGCGTTTTGCTGGAGGTGGAACTGGCAGCGCTGCCAGGGGACGCCGGAGAAGCGGGTGCCGAGGGCGGCGCGCAGTCCCTGGTAGGCGTCGCTGGTGATCATACGGGGGAGGCCGAGGCTACGGGCTTTGAGGGTTTGGAGGAAAGTGCGCCAGTGGATTTCGGCTTTGGAGAGGGAGACGGAGCAGCCGAGGATGGTGCGTTTGCCGTCGGATTTTCGGATGCCGATGGCGACGAGGAGGGCGGAGCTGATGACTTGGCCGCCGGTCCGGATTTTCTCGTAGGTGGCGTCGATAATGAGGTGGGAGATGGCGTCTTCTATGGGGCGTTCTCGCCAGGCTTGGAGTATGGGATCGAGGGCGGCGGTGGCGCGGCTGACGTCGGTGGAGGTGGGTTCGAAGCCGCAGAGTTCGCCCATGATTTTTGGACTTTGCGGGTGGAGACGCCCTGGATGTACATCTGGGCTACGGCGATTTTGAGGGCTTGTTCGCTGCGTTGGCCGCGCTTGAGGGAGGTGGGGTAGAAGGGGGTGGAGGAGTCCCGAACCTGGGGGATGGCGAGGTTGAGTTCGCCTGCACGGGTGTTGAGAGTTTTGGGTTTGAAGCCGTTGGCGTGGCCGTCGCGGGATTGTGTACGCTGGTGTGGGGTGGCGTTGATGTGCCTGGATCGCTCGGCGAGCATGGCGTGGTTAAGGAGGAGGGGAAGGTTTCGGGGAGGCCTTCGGGACCACTATCAAGGACGAGGTTGATGGCATCGGAGGCGGCGTTATCTTGGGTGCTGTGGTGTTCGGTCACGGGTGTCTTCTGGTTGGCTTTGACACCCCAAAAGACGTCCCCGTGCCGGGCACCGCAACCTCTGGGGAGAAGGGTGCGGGCTGAGCAGCCTCGGGCTGCTTTTACAGAAGAGATGGTGCACTAGCGTTCCCGGCAGACTCCCTGGGTTCGGCCTTCTACAAGATCGACCACCCTGCCTCTCACGATATCGGTCATGATAGAAACGTAGCTGTGCCCACGGAGCGTGGCCTCCTCATCTACCTCGGCGTGGGGAATGTCGTCTTCTATCCTTCGGGACATACCGCAGTTCCACTGCCCGCGCCATGATGCGGTCGAGCTTGCCCCGGCTCATCCCGAGTAGGTTGGCCACACTGCTATGGCTCCGGGCAGCCTCTAAAACACTGATCACATGAGCTTCCATCAGCTTGGTCACCCGCGCGAAACGCCCTGCCCAGGAGACCTCCAACCCGGCGATCGAGCCATCGGGCATCCTAACGCGGGGCACCTTCGCCTCGACATAGGTTTTGAATTGGCAGGAGTCGAGGTGCCTCCAGCGCCGGTGGACAAACCCCTGCAACTTCCCGCCTTTCCATTGTGCCAGGCCGTGTGCGTCGCACGTGAGTTCGCCGGTGACCTCGGAGCCCTCCTCGTCAAGGGAGATACTATGGATCAGCCAGTCGCTGCCGGTGACCCCAAGGATTTTCGAGTAGAGTTCGGCGCGATCCATACAGCCCAGATGC
>CALAIY010000046.1 GCA_937922595.1 uncultured Verrucomicrobiales bacterium
ATTTTGGATCGATTCACGACACCCTTTGATAGTCGCATTGGCTTTGAACTGCATGGCAGCGTCCACAATTGCCTCCGCATCGCCTACGGGAGAGACGAGTCGTCCCGTGCGTGTATCATCGATCATGTCGGGGAATCCTCCGACATCGTAAGCCAGCACCGGCGTATCGCAGGCGAGAGATTCCAGTACGGTATTGGGTAAGTTATCTTGGATTGATGGACATACGAAAAGATCGCAGGTGGAATAGAAGAAGGAAAGTAGCCGGTCGTTTTGAATAGATCCGAGGTGTGTGTGAGGGATCGTGCCTGGATTAAACGCGCCTTTTCCTACGGTGATGATATGGAATTTTTTGCCGCCGTTTTTGATCTTCGAAAACGCTTCCTGAAGTGCGCCAATTCCTTTGCGGGGATCATCGATTTGGTCGGCGATGAGACCTATCACGAAAGCCGTTTCCGGAATGTTGAACATTTCCCGAAATCCTTTGGCTTCGCGTGGAGCGAAAGCCGTGTCATCGATTCCGTAAGGAATATGCTCGACGGGGAACCCTTTGGTGATCGCGCTTTCCTTGCAGCGATTGACCATCCAGTGGGAGGGGCCGACAAATGTGATTCGATTCGGTGAAACCGCTTCGAGCGCACGACGCTTTAGCTGAATTGCCGCCGCTTCGTATTGCATCCGTTTAGCGGATTTTTCGCTTTCAGGTGCATCATAGTGCCAGATTCCGGAGAGGGGATTGAGATCGTGGAGTGTCCACACGATGGGGGCACGCTCGGCCATCCACGGGAGCATCACTTCCCAATCGAGGAACCAGGAAACCCAGTGGAGATTCCAGACGTCAGGCGTCGGTAGTGTCGCCAGCATTTCAGGAGAGCCCCATCCTGTCGGGCTACTGGCGGGGGGCGTTGTAGCACTGAATTCTTTTCTGATGATGCGGGCCCACTTTCGCCGTTTCAGCCGTTTTCCAATTTTTGATCGCTGTGTGGGATCGGGAAGTGTGATCGTGTTCACTCCGGATGCTCCCGAGCCGCAGTTCAACCATCGCGAATCGATTCCTGATTCAGCTTGGAGTCCTTCATGGAGCCGGAAGCCAGCGCGCGCAGCTCCGCCAGAAAATGGGGCGGAAGATAGGTGGTAGACTTTCACGGTGTTGAAATCATCTCGTCGAATAGGGGAACCAAGAGTGGTTTCCAAGTGTATTCGACGCCGGTGCGGCTTAGGTGGTTGGAATCATAGTAAAGCGGCTTGCCATCGATTGTCAGGATGAAGGCTGAACTTTTTTCATCCCATAGCACGGGGGAAGGATCAATGTATCGCGTCGCTCGGGAGCGTGCGGCGGCTCGGTAGATCGCTGCGTTTGTTTCGCGGTGATGGGTCTTCGATCCACTGGTGACAATGGTGCCGGGCCATCCGGGAAAGCGGTCTCGAATTAGTAACCTGAGCACGTCTGAGCGGTGAGCGGGGACGCCCTGCAATACCGTTACGCGGGCTCCGGCGTCTTCGATTGAGGTAATGGTTTTGAGGAGATTTTGCTCGAGCTTGTAGGCTCCGAGATTTTTTTGATACAGAGACCAGTAACCGACGAGGAAGACGTCTTCTATTTGGGTGTTGGCGATGTGCTGGAGAACTGCTTCGGCAAAACGATCCTGTGTTTTCTCACTTACGAGTGGAGGCGTACCGTAAACGGTAATGGCGTGTCCGGAAATTTTTCGTTTCTTAGCGAGTTCATCGAAAAGGGAGAGTTGCACTTTTGCATGGCTATCGCCCCAGACGAGAAAGTGAGGTTTCTCGGAAACTGCTTTTCCGAGTGTGGGAAGTTTTCCACTTTGGATTTTCTTGATCGAGAGCCCATTGGCGGGGTCGCTTGCGGAGAGTCGTGCTTTTTGGCGTTCGTCGTTTTCTTGAATAAGAGTGCGCACGCTTTCGGGCAGTCGCGCGGGAAGGCCGTGAGCAATCGAAAACCAGGCACCTGTAGAAATTAAGGTTACCGATGTGAGTGCGGCTGCGGTGAAGATAGATTTTCGTGTGCGACAAATTTGTTTTCGGCGGAAGGGAATTTCGATCCACTTCCAGGAGAGCCAGGCGAAAATAAATGCAAGGCTTACGAGTGCCCAGCGGGTGTGAATGGCGAAGGTGTCCGTTTTCCAGTAGTCCGAGAATGCCAAGAGCGGCCAGTGCCAGAGATAGAGCGAATAGGAGATGATTCCAATCCATCGTAATGGGGCGAGTGAAAGGGTGCGTGCGGTGAGGCTAGTATTGTGTTGATTCGCCCAAATGATTGCAGCGGTGCCCAGGCATGGGGGGAGCGCTGCCCAACTGGGGAATGGAGTGTTCTCCGTGTAAGAAAATATCGGAAGGAGGATTGCTAGGAGGCCTATTCCTGAGGTGGCTTCAGTAAGCCAAGCTGGAAGGTGTTTTCTTAGAGGGATTACTGCAATCAGCCCGCCGCAGAGAAGTTCCCAGGCTCGGGTGGGGAGTAAGAAGAAGGTGGCATAGGGTTGGTGGTGAATGCCCCATACCGAGATGGCGAAGCTTGCTAGCCAGAGGATGGCGAGAAGGGATGCGATGAGTTTTCGCTTTCGAATCTGGCAGGCAAATAGGCCGAGAAGTGCGAGTGGAAGGAGAATGTAAAACTGCTCTTCTACGGCGAGTGACCATGTGTGGAGGAGCGGTTTAGTGAGGTTTTCGCCTCCAAAGTAATTGGTGGTTTGCCAGAAGTAGAAGTTAGCTCCCATTACTCCTTGCGCTACGGCGGAGTCGCCTAGGGATTCTAGGTCACGAGGAAGGAGGAGGAACCACCCGGCAAGAAGCGTCACGGCTACGCAGGCGGTGAGTGCCGGGAAGATACGTCGGACTCGGCGCTCCCAGAAGTCGGCTAGAGAAAAGGTGCCCTGCTCAAGATCTCGCAGGATGAGCGCGGTGATGAGGTAGCCGGAGATGACAAAGAAGATATCGACCCCGATATACCCTCCTGGGCATCCTAGACCTGCGTGGTAGAGGAGTACGGGAATGATTGCGAGGGCGCGGAGGCCATCGATGTCTGGGCGGTAGCCGCAGCTTGGGAGTGGGAGTGTTTCTCCCATGATTACTTCCGGCCTTTGATTGATTGTTTGAGGTAGCGGGCTGCGCTTTTGATGACGAATTGGAGGTCTGGCTGGAAAATAGTATGCTCGGTGCTCTGTTGCTTATGGGTGGCTTCGTGCAATTGCGCTTCTAGTGCGGCAATTGTTTGCGAGAGAGCGTGAATTTTTTGTGCGTCTTCGATTTTCCCGGGAGTAGCTGATGTTGGTGGTGCAACGTCTTGATTTTCGAATGTGGCTACGATTTTATCGGCGACGCGTTGGGTGGCACTGCCATCGCCGATTGCGATAAATTGGCAGAGGTCGTCTTGGTAGGTTGCGAGGGGTTTCGTAGGAGAAAGAAGGGAAGGCAGGGAGGCAATCAGGGATTGCCAATGGGTGGCAACCCAGGCGGAGGGGGTGAATACGGGGAGGGCGAAGGGATCGAAGATAAGCGTGGGAACCCCGGAAAGCATGGCTTCGACTGCCATGGTGGATGGTGTGGTGATAAGCGCGGTGCATTTTTCGAGCGCTTGGGTGGCCGAGCCGGTGTTGTCGGCAGAAATAGCGGTTTTCTCTGCCAATTCCTGGGAGATTCGATAGGTTGTTTGCAGGTTGCTTTTTTGTAGGTGGGTGTGGAGTTGGCGAAACTCGCGGATGAGTTGATCTCGCTGCTGGTCAGTTGCCCAGGGAGTGTTTGCGGTGGCAATGAGTAGCGAAGGGGATTCGGCAGCGTCGCCTATGCGGCAGGGGCGGCGTTTAATGCGATCAAGTCTGGGGAGGCCGGTGGCGTGGGCGTTGCCGTTTCCAAGATGACGCATCTGGAGCTGCTGTAATGGCCCGAGGGTGAAGACGTGATTTGCAATGAGTGGTTGGAAAAGCGGAGTGCCGTGGTGCTTGGAATCGTATTTTGGGTTTTCGAAGGTGGTTCTCCAATCTACGACGCCATCTAAGATGTGGAATACGGGGATGCCGAGTGTGCCGCAGGCTGCGGCGGCGATTCTAGAGGGGAGGTAATTGTCGCAGCTGATAAGGAGGGCATCGATTCCTGCGAGGCTGGTCTCGTTGTAGGGCTCACTGATCGTGCCAAGCCACTCGATGCGTGGGTCTTTAGTGACTTCCGCGTAGTGGTGAATTCGCGCATCATTTTCGGTGGTGGCGAGGCGGATCATTGCTGTAACTCGGGAAAGAGGTGCGTTTGCGTTTTTCGGGCAAGTTCGGCGCAGTGTTTGAGGGTTTCAGGGGAAACTTGAACGGTGGCGTTTAGGTCTAGTGCGTGGGGTGCTCCGGCGCTATTATTCCATGCGCGTACGGGGAGGTTTTCGGGTGCTTGGAGGAGTTCGAGAAGGCCGCTCATTTTGGATGTGTTTGTTTCCATGGGAATGAAGGGAGTCCCGGCGAGTGCGGCGTAGATATTGATGTGGTAGCGGCCGGAAATGACGAGATCGGCTCCTTTGAGGAGTGCCGTTACTTGGTGCCATTCGAGACCGCCTAGGGGGATGATTTTTGCTCCGGAGTTGGCTGCGATGCGGGCTAGTGGTTCGTCTTCTGATTCTACGACGTAGTAGTAGACTTCACGACCAGTGCTAGCGATTTTGCGTATATCTTCGCTGATAACTTCCTCGGATACTGAGCCAGTTCCCGAGAGTACTCCTGGGGTGTAGATTGCGTAGGGAGTCTTTGGGATGGGAGTGTTTTCTTGAGGATTACCGTGACTTAGAAAGAGGCAGTCTGCGGATTGGTGGGCGGTGATGCCGTGCTTGGATAGGTAGCGGTGGCTTACTGGCTCGCGGACGGAGATGATATCGACATTTTCTTTCAAGGCTTCTAAGAGCCAGTTGTCGAGCTCGAAGATGGAGCCATTGACGAGTGCGGTGCGCTTTCCCATTGCGCGTGCGGCGGCGCAGAGTGCGATGAGCATTTGTGCTCCGGCGGCGTCGTGATGGATGGTGCCTTCTGCGTTTATCAGGAGTAGCTCAGCGTCTTTCCAGAGTGGCTCTAGCTTTGCTGTGAGGCCGGGGAGCATTTTTCGCCATTCGTTTTCCGCTTGATGAGGATCGGGTGCTGGAGGCTGGGTAACTAAGCGAGAGAGTTTATTGAAACCTCGCTGAGCGAGGTTTGGGGTGGGGGGGGCAGGGGGTGGAGGCTGGTGATAGCGGTAGCTGACAGGTAGGCGCGAAATGATATCGACATCATTTTCGATGAGCGCGTGCAGCATGGCGGTGGTGCCTTGGCAGCCTGGATTGCTTGTGCCGCTGGTGTCGTTTGCAAAAATGGTCTTCATGCGCACGGAGTGGTGGGGGATTCGATGCGTTGGCCATTTACTTCGCATTCAGCTTCTAACTTAAAAATTCCGGATACGGTGCGCCCGGAGTCTTTTACTTCTGGGCCGGTGATGATTAATGCGGCGATCCTGGTTTGCGGGAGGAAAATTCCATAGGCACCTCCATGAACACTGAGCCCAATACCGTAGGCTCCGACGAGGAGGGGGAGTGAGCGGATGTGGAAATTGATGGTGTGCTGGCCAATGGCGAGATCTGATTCAGCTTGGGGGTTGTAAGAGGTGAGGGCGGTCAGTATCTCGCCGGTGGTGGATTCTAGGTAGAGTCGCACGCGGGCTTGGGGGATGGGCTCGTGGACGGCGAGCGTGAGCGAGATGGTGAGATCGTCTCCAGTTTCTAATTCGTGATCGGGCTTGTCTGATGCGTAAGGAGTATCATCTAGTTTGGTGCTGATGAGGGTGACGCCGCTTTTGGTGGGCGCTGCTTGCTCAGATGTTTGTGCGTGGCGCTGGAGGGCGAGGGATTGATAGCTGGCGATGCCTTTGGTGGGATCTCCATCAAGGTGGATTTTTCCGCCACCCATGACAATTACACGGGTGCAGATTCTCTGAATGTCGATCATCGAGTGGGAGACGAAGATCACGGCTACGCCTTCTCGGATGAGCTCTGCAATCCGGGTGATGCATTTCATCCGGAATTGCTGATCGCCGACGGCGAGGACTTCATCGATGAGGAGGACGTCGGGTTGCATGGCGGCGGCGATGGCGAAGCCAAGCCGCACTTGCATTCCGGAGGAGTAGGTTTGCACGGGGGCGGAGATGAATTTGCCGATTTCGGCGAATTCGGTGATTGCATCGAACTTATTATCGATTTCGCGCTTACTGAATCCGAGGACTGCGCCGTTTACATAGATGTTTTCCCGGCCACTTAGGATGGGGTTGAAGCCGGCTCCGAGGGCGATGAGGGCACCGATTTTTCCGCGCATCTCGATTTTTCCCGAATCGGGTTTGATGAGCCCGTTGAGCATTTTTAGGACGGTCGTTTTGCCTGCTCCGTTGTGGCCGATGAGGCCGACGCATTCGCCGCGGCGTACTTCGAAGTTAAGATCCTGATTGGCCCAAAATTCGTCGCGACGGAGGGTGACGGTGCCATCGGGAGCAGGCTTTCGCGCGAGGGGAGGCAGGATGTCGCCGATGCTATCGCGCAGGCCATACCAGAGCGAGCGCTTGAGGTCTCGGCAGAAAATTTTACTAACGCCACTTACGGTGACGAGGGGTTCTCCTAGGATTGGTTCGGGCATTGGGTTCACATTCCGAGGCGTTCGATGACTCTAGGAAGAAAGATTCGATAGACGATCCAGGCGATGGCGAGGCCGACGAGGGTGAGGGCGGTGATGAGAAGGAATTGCCCAAGCATATCGGGCTGTTTTCCGGTGAACCAATCGCGGCTCGTTTCGAGAAGGGGGGTCACGGGATTGATTTGCATGAGGCGTCCGGCAAGTCCGTTTCCGGTGACGGGAAAGACGACTGGGGTGAGGAACATCCAGAGGTTGGTTACGAGCATGAGACCTCGGGCGACGTCTTGATAGAGCATTCCGATGGTTGCGAGGAAGAGTCCGATGGTGGTTCCCAGAAGGATAAGTGCGAGGATTCCTACGGGGAAGAGCAGGGTTCCTCCGCCTATGGGAAAGCGGAACCAGAGTGCAATGGGAATGAGGATGACGAGCCGGATGGCGAAATTGATTAACGACATCTGTAGCGCGGATAGGATGAGCGCTTCGCGGGGGAAATTGATTTTGGTAAGCATTGGCTTACTCGATTGCATGACCCGCATGGGGTTTGATAATGAATCGGCAAAGACTTGCCATAGGATCGTTCCTATGAGGACGAATGCGACGTAGGGAATATCGGTTTTAGCGAAATTTACGACGTTTCCGGATTGAAGGATGATGAAGGTGGCGGAGGCGAAGAGTGGCGGTAGGAATGCCCAAAGGTATCCGGCGTAGCTTTGTCGGTAGAGTGCTTTGAAGTCGCGCAGGGTAATTTGCCAGGCGAGCCCGCGTGAAATTCGGAGATCGGCGAACATCTCGCGGAGGAGATTAAGCGGATCGGCCATCGCGGGTGCGGGCGAGTAGGTGCGCACTGGAATTTTTTCTGGAGGAGAGTCCATTCGTGGAGGTTAGCGGGAGGCGGGCGATCCTGGAGGGATGAGGAGTGTGGGAGTGAGCTCGGTGGCGAAGGCGAGGAATTCTGCGCGAAGTTCTTCGAGTATTTCCGTGGGCTTGGGGGCGGTTTGTTCGATGGGGGGAAGTGCGGTGAAGAGGGAGGCGAGTGACCAGCGGTGGGTGAGCTGGCGGAAGAGTTTATCGCGCTGGGTGATGGCGATGTGATTTTGATAGCTTGGGGTGGAGACATCGAAGCCTTCGTACCAAAATAGGTTGTAGGCATGGATGCGGTAGGGGACGCCATTGGGGGCGATCACGTCGCGATGGAGGGTGACGAAGGTGGCGTCGCGGGTGGTGCCGGTGTTGCCTACTGCGAACTCAATTTGTTTTCGGGAACTTTGTTTCCAGCCTTGGGCGGGGAGGCAGACGTCAGGCTCGTGAAGGGAGCGTTCTTCGGGGCCACTGACGACGACGGTGGCGAGCATTTCGGGGAGGTTTGGGTAGTCGGGGCGTGAGTAGCGCGATCGGGTGACGGTGCAGCCGATGGCGACAAGTTGCCGATCTTCTTCTGGCGTGATTTCCATGGGCGCGCCTTTAAATGCTCCGGCGATGGTGGGGAGCTCTGCGGAGAGCCCTGGGCTGGAAAGCTCTGGGACGAATCCTTTAGAGAGGTGGCAGACGGCTAGTGTGATTAGTGTCAGGGCAAGGGGAATGGCGCTCCTGAGGGGGGTGGGGGCGATTGGGCGCGCGGTGCTCGCGGAGGGGGGGGGCGGTTTTTTTCGGAGCACGCGGAGTGGAATCGATTCGAGAAGTCGGGCGATGCCGATCATTCCGCCAAGGGCGACGGCAAAGACGATGAATCCGCTGGCGGTGTGGAATGCGCTTGGGTTTTCGGTGGTGCCGATGGCAAACTCTTGTCCGCCGATGATGGAGCCGGTGGCGAGCATGAGGATGCGAACGAAGTTCCCAAAAACAGCAAGTGGAATGCTTGCGGAGAAGAGGAGGATGCGCTGGAGGGGGGTGGAAAGGGCAAGGTAGCCGTAGAAGGCGCTCACCATCATGAGGGAGAAGAGTGAGCGAATTCCGCTACAGGGCTGGGCGACGTCGAGGTGGAATCGTGCGCCCTCGGCGAGGCTGTTTGCTGGATCTGCGGCGGAGAGGACGGCGGTGCCGTGACGGATGGTATCGAGGCCGAAAAAGTCGAGGGCTCCGTGGGAGAAGGCGGCAGTGAGATTTCGGAGTGGGAGGGCGAGAAGTTGCTCAAGGGGGAGGAAGGGCCAGGTGAAGCCCAAGAATAGCCAGGGGATGAATGCGGCCCGCATTACGTGTTTTCCACAGAGCCAGATGGTGAGGCCGGCGATGATTACCTGCACGGCGATGAACCCGAAATTGCGGTCGTCTTGCCAGAAACCGATCCAGTAAAGGGTGAACCCGATGAGGAGGGTCGGGAGGCCTTGGAGTCCTGCTGAGCCTTTGCCTACGAGGAGTTCACGACGATCACGGTAGATGAGAAAGGCGGTGATGAAGGGGACGGCGAGGCAGAAAAGCCATTCTCCGTCTTGGAGGGAGGTCACGACGAAGAAGTGATCGCGCAGGATGGTGACGCGCTCTTCGAGGTGTCCGCTTTGATAGGGCCAGGCGGCGATTAGAATCGCGAGCACGGCAGCAGTGACCGCAATTGCGGGCCACCAGCGGGAGGATGTGGAAGATGAAATGATGGCGTGTGCAGGATGGTGGCTTGCTCAAGAGCGGGATGTCGCTAGGAAGAGAGTTGCTGATGAATCTATTTCCAAGCTGAACATGGCAAAAAACTCTAAAGGCTCCAGACGCCAACCCCCTACGGAATTGACCGAAGACGAGCTTCTTCTTGAGGCGCTTGGGCGCCTTGAGGAAGAATTTCCCTCGAGCGATTCCGATCAATCTGTACTGACGAGCGATAGAGACGCTCCGAGGCTCGAGAAGAAAGAGGCATCCAAGCCGAAAGTGGCGGTGGAAAAGCCGAAGGTAGTTGAGCCTATGAAAGGGCTGTTGGAGAAAACGGCGGCACCTTCGTTCCCTGCAGCTCCCTCAGCTGCGGCGGTCGCAGAAGGATTACGAAAAATCGAATCGGCTAAAGCTCGAGCAGGAAATGTGGCAGCGGAGAAGAGTCGTGTTTCTCCAGCACCTGTGCCAGGGAGATCATCGCTTGAATCTGCTCCGGCAGGTGGGGGACTCACTCGGATTGTGTCTACGCGGGAGCTGCCTACTGCTTCGGGAGTGGTGCCGCTCCCGAAAGGGGCAGGAGAGAAGGTGCGCGAGCCGAAACCAGCTGCGGAAGCTTCTTCGTTTCCAAAGAAAGAAAAACTCCCTGAGCCACCGGTTGTTCCGGCAGGGCCGCCGGCGAAAACTACCGATAAGCCTAAGGCGAGTGGGGGCGGCGGAGGTGCTTTCCTTGCGTTCATCGCGGCAACGGGCGCGTCTCTTGCTGCGAGCTGGTATTACCTAATTCCAGAATATCTTAAGCAAAATCCGTCTTTGGCAGATAGTGGAGGGCTCTCCGTATCTCAAGAAAAGGATGCTAATGGTGAGCCTACTCTCGTGGGGCTTGAGCAGCGAGAGGTGCGGGATCTCCGGGAGCAACTTGAAATTCTCAAGGCGCGAAACCGGCTTACTTTCCTGGCTGATCGAGCAATTTCGGAGGCGGAGCGATCCGCTTATTTTGAACTCCGGCAGATGCTTGGTGATCCAGAATACGATCGCTATCGGGTATCGATTAATACTGAGATTTCGCGAATTGATCGCTTTTATATGGATGGCACCCGGTTGGGAAACCGCCCATTACCTGTCGATAAGCTCTTTCCTGTGGGGGACGCCGAATCCGAGGCGGAGCTCACTACGGCGCAATTGATAGCTCTTTTGAATGAGCGAAATGCGAGTTGGGAGCATCGTGCTCGCGCTGCGAATCTCCTCGGGATTGTGGGCACGGAAAAGGCGCTTGAAGCTTTGGCTCTTGCCGCTGGCACCGAGGCAAATCTCGATGCGCTCAAGGAAATTATTTATTCATTCGAAGAGAGCACTGGCTACCGTGGATCTTATCTTTTCGATACGGAATCGCTCTTCAAATGGTGGGTCAGTGAGAGTGCGCGACGCCAGGAAATGAAATCGGAGAAGGCGCTTTTACTGCAGTAAAATTCGAGGCCGCTATTTATTAAAGCGCCCCGCGGCAGTGAGGTAGGCTGGTTTCATCGCGTTTGCGATGGCTTCCCAGTTTTTGCATTCAGAGGACTCTTCCCGATAGAGGTTGGGGTTTGTGCTGAGGCTTACTGGGGTGTTTAGAGACTCTGGATCACGTGAGAGGCCTACTTTTTCAAGAGTCTCATCAAAATGGAGCCAGAAGGTCTCGGGATCGTCGCATTGGTAGGCTTCTAGAGAAAGTGCTTCGCCCAGGAGGCTAGCGTAGCGGACGTCTGCGCGGTGGCGCATGGCTCTCTTAAATTGCTCTCGGATACCTCGGAGATTTTCCACATAGCCGAGGAGTCTGGCTGCGGTCACTCCCAATACGACAAGTGTTGCTCCGCCAATCGGGATGGCGAATTCGCGCGTCCAGAATAGGCTTAGGCCGCCGATACTGAGAACGGCGCAGACCGCATATAGAATTAAAAGAGAGCTTCCTTTGCTGAATCCAAGCGCCAGCATTCGGTGGTGGACGTGCTCCGCATCAGCTTGAAAAAGGGGGACGCCTCGGATCGCTCGGCGTAAGAGCGCGAAGAGGGTATCGAGGAGTGGAATGCCGAGCGCGACGATGACGACTAGTAGGGCTGCTGCTACCGATCCTTTGCTCGACGTCTTGAGCGATGCGGCGGCGATAAAGAAGCCAATGAAATACGCTCCGCCATCACCGAGGAAGATCTTAGCGGGGGGGAAATTGAAGGTGAGGAAGCCTAGCAGTGCCCCAGCTACAATCAGCGAGAGCATCCCGGCCTGCACGTCTCCATTGAGGGCGCTGATCACGCCCAGTGTGAGGCAGAGAAACATCCCAATTCCTGAGGAAAGGCCGTCCATTCCATCGATCAGATTGACGAGGTTGGGAATGGCTACGAGCCAAAATACGGTCACTGCGAGACCGATTAGAATGGGTAGCTCAATGGCTCCTCCAGAGATTGGGTTGGTCACGCGCTCGACCGTGAGGTTGAGCGAGCAGGCGAGCAGGGCGACGGCGATTTGCCCTATGAGTTTCACCTTGGCTCCCAAAGGGCGGACGTCATCGGTGAATCCTAGAAAAAAAATGGCGCTAGAGCAAACGATGACGCTAAGCCATTCTTTGAAGAAGGCTTCTTGATTTGTCGTAAGCCAGATCGATCCGATGAGAAATGCGAGGAAGATAGAAAAACCACCGAGACGCGAGGTTTCTTGTTCGTGGTGTTTTCGGATGGTGTCCGGTGTATCTGCACCGAAACGCGTCCCGATGAAGCGCAGGATGAGTACCGTTCCCATTACGGAGACGGCCATGCCGGAGAAAAAGAGGATCAGATAGAGTGTCGTCCAGCTCATAGAGAAGTGGCGAGTTCGACCCAGGTATGAATGCCTGTTTTGCGCGCCTCATGGATCGCAGGCAGGGGGTCGGATTGAGGAGGGGAATTCAGATCGCCAAGGGTATCGGCGATGGCGGTTGCTTCGCCATTGGCGAAAGCGTGACCGAGGGGGATCGAGCGGATCCAATTGGCGACACCTCCATTTGGTGGGCCAATCCAAACGAGCGGGCGTCCGAGCCGTGCGGCGAGTGCGAGCTTACTTGGCCAAAGTAGGCCGAGCGTCTCGGGGCGCTGGCTAGCGACAAGTGCGTGAGCGGACTGGAGCGATTCAATGAGATCTGCTTCATCGACATAGTCTTTAAAGATGATGGCCTTTAGGCCAGTGGCCGCGGCGTAGGATTCTGCATCGAGCCGCTGTGCCCCGCGTCCTTGGAAGATGAGCTGCCAGCCGGAATTGCGGTTTTCTAAAATTTGCTGTGCATCGAGTAGCGTTTTCCAATCATGCGCTTGTCCGAGATTACCTGAATAAAGCCATGTTTTGGGGGCGGCTTTCGGGGTTGTTGATGTGTTCGCGGCAGCGGCTGGTGGCCAGGGAGCGAGAGGGGTTGCGCGGACGCCGTAGCGTTCTTGGAATGCGTCTGCCATATCGCTATCGAGCGCTATGATTTGGTGGCATCGGCGATAGGCCCAGCGGGCAAATATGGCAGTGGTGCGATGTAAGATTGAATTCTCTCGGATCTCACCAAGAGCCACGGCAACGTCTGGGTAGACATCCATCGCCCAGTGAACCAAGGGCGCTTTATGTCGCGCTGCGACGAGCGCTCCGATTACCGGAAGCATTGGTGGAGAGGTGAGGCAAAGCACGCGATCTGGGCGGGGTGCTGTGATACCGCTCCAGAGAAGTTTTCCTAGAGAAACCGCTTCTCTCAAGATTCTCGATCCGCGTGCTGCTTCGCGGTAGGCGGCGCGGTTCTTGATGATCGTCACCGTATGCCCGCGCTTTTCGAGGGCGGCCGCGGCATCGCCGAGAAGCTTTGCCGTGGGAGCCGCATCAGGTGGCGCAAAACTATTGAGTGCGAGAAATTTCACCGTAGTGAGCGAGCGGGGTTGCCACCGATCTTACTTTCTGGCGGGAAGTCTTTGGTGATGACGGCGCCCGCCGCAGCGAGTGAGCCTTTTCCTAAGGTGACTCCTGGGCCAATGAATGCAGTGGCGGCAATCCAGCAGTGATCTTCTATCATGATTGGTTTGGTGACTAATTCGAAATTAGCCGACTTAAAATCGTGCGAGCCGGTGCAAAGAAAGGCGCGCTGTGAGAGGCAGACGTGGGAGCCTATCATTATGTGATCGAGAGAAAGAATGGTGACGTCATCGCCAATCCACACGTGGTCGCCTAGTGTGATTCTCCAGGGGAAAGAAATGTTCGCTCGAGAGCGGATGACGACTCCCTTGCCAATCTTCGCGCCGAAGAACCGGAGCGTAGCGACCTTGATCGCGGAAGGGAGTGGGATTGAGTGCATGAACAAAATAGCTTTAGCTAAGACCCAAAGCGCCTCCTTCCATCGTGGGACTCCACGATCAAAAGAGGCGTTATCGAATTGCGAGAGCTTGATCATGAGGCGGCTTCGAAAACTTGTTGGTAGAGAGTTTCGAACTGCTGGGCGACCGCTGGCCACGTGAATTTTTCTTCGACGAGTTTGCGGCCGTTTTCCCCGATATGAGCGCGTTCGGCTGGGATCATTGCTATGAGTTCATTGATCGCATTGGTGACGGTCTCAGGTTCGCAAGAGATTGCTGCGTTGCGGGCAATTCCCTCGGGTAAGTTGCACGCAGGCGTCATGATTACAGGAAGCTTGTAGGACCAAGCTTCGAGTATTCCTACGGGGAGTCCTTCGCTGTAGGACGGAAGGACGAACGCGGATGCTGAGCGAAAGAGAGTATCTTTGCGAGTCCCGAAGGTAGGGCCTGCGAAAGAGATGCTTGGGGGGAGGTTTTGCTCAAGGCTTTCTCGATGCCCGCCATCGTCCCAGCCTGCAATGGTGAGTGTCCAGCCATCTTGGGGGGCATTGCTGGCAATCCAGCCTTGGATAAGTTCGGCGATGCCTTTTTTGGGATGAATACGTCCGAGGAAGAGTAGGTTTTTACTATCTTTGCTCGGATGGATATTATCTGGGAGATTGACGCCGTTTGGAATGGTTTGGCAATTGCCGAATGCTTGAGAGGAATTGGATTCGGCAGCGTTTAGAGTGTGGATCGCACCGGCATTTTTGAGGTTGGTGCGTTCGAAGAAGGTGAGAGCGATTTTCTTTTTCCACTTACTTTGCTGAAGTGCCCAGGGATCAAGCATTCCATGGGGGCTGATGACCGTGCGCGGGGCGTAATGGACACTTGCGAGTGAAAGTGGTGTCCAAAGGCCGTGGAGGTGAATGATGTCGGTGCCGTTTGGGGCGAGTGCTTCTCTTGAGTAAGCGTGGGTCTCTACGGGTTCCCAGCGAGCGATTTCATCCGTATCTTTTGCGGCGAAGACGGATATTTGGACGTTGTTTCTAGAGTGCAGAGTGCGCGTGAGGCCGAGTGCAGCTTCCGTGATTCCGCCACCAGAGGTGGAGAGTGTGGGGACTAGATGGGCGACATGGATCATCGCTGCGCAAGTGCGATCGTCGCGGCTTCATGAAGGCCGCTAGCAAAGCGGTCTACATCCCAGAGGGCGATACGATCGAGTGATTCTTGGGGGGCGTGATCTTTTTGTGTGGTTTCCGTGAGGATGCGGGCAAGAGCTGAGATGTCAGCCGGGTCGAAGGAGACTTCGGCGAGTTCGTGGGCGCAGCCGCAGCGGTTGGAAACAATTACGGGAAGGCCGGCGGCGAGGGCTTCATTTACGACTAATCCCCATTGTTCCGTAGTGCTGGCGTGGACAAATGCGGAAGCTGCTGCGTAATAATTCGGCAGCTCATCGTATTGTTTGAATCCAGGGAAATGGACGCGATTGCTGAGATTGAGCGAGGAGGCGAGGCCTTCGAGTTCGCCTCTGAGGTGTCCGTCGCCAAGGATTACTAGATCCCAGGTCGTGACAGCTTCGGAAAATGCGCGGATTAATCCCGATAGGTTCTTTTTTTCAATGAAGCGAGCGGATGCGAGGAAGAATTGTTTTTCAGGAACATCGGCAGGGCGTGGTCGGCCTTCGGGAAGGGGCGCGAAGTGAGCGTTGTCTACGGTGTCGTATCCGAAGGTTACTTTTTCTGGAGGAAAGGCGAGCTTTTCAAGGTAATCACGGTGCGCTTTACCTCCGACAAAAGCGGCGTCGAAGCGTGAGATTTTGAGTCGCTTTACCGCTTCTTTGATTCGCTTACGCGGGAAATCCCACTCGGTGCTTTCGGACATGACCACCGTGGGGATTGCTGCGTGGAGGCATTCTTTGAGAAGTGTCCGGGGAGCGGCTCCGCTCCAGCCGGGAATGGCGACGGCTTCGGGGGAGAAGTCCCGCAGGAGTTCATCGCAGCGTGTGCCCTGGTAGTGAAGAAGTCCCTCGGGTGGGGATACTTTATCCCATTCGTATTCCGGGTTGTCGGGATGGAATTCGAGGGTCGCGAGAGTGATTCCGGGGTGGGCGGCGGCAGCACGGGCGCGAGCGAAGTGATATGGACCAAAGCGGTCGAATGCGAGAAGGATGCGCAAGGGATGAGGGGTGGAGGATTTTGTTACTCTAGATCGACGCCTTGGAGTCCGGGGTGGGGGTGGCGTGATTTTGAGGGAAGTGCAGGCGCTGTGGGCAAAGGATCCAGTGGGATGATTGCTGGCTCGCTGTCTTGGCTTTGAACCGGGGCTTTCAATTTTAGATACCGGTGGTGGGTATAGAGGAAAATGGCGACCGGCCAGAAAGACATTCCAAGCCAGGCGTAGATACCGGGAAGGTCGCCACCTCGAAGGAGGGGGACAAGGGCGGCGCAGACGACTGCGCGAACTAATACGCTAGCTCCCGGCTGGAGGCTGGCTGCGTAGCGGATGATGCCGGCGAGGGCTGCACCGTAAAGGGAGGCAAAGAAGAAGATTCCGAACCAGCTGCCTTCTGCGTAAAAACTCCCGATGAGCGAGGGGGAGATTCCCAGGGTGCCACGGCCTTCTGCGATCGTGAGACCGAGTTTATTCATATAGCCACCGACGGGTTTTCCTGGCCAGATCGAGCGGGGAATGGGGCGGAGAAGGATTTCGGCGTGGCTTCCGCCTAGTGCGTAGGGAAGGCGCTCAGGGTAGACTTGCTGGATGAGGACTAGGCCATCGAGCATGTTGGCGTCTTCTGCCTGGACCGCGCGATCCCACGAGGCGGACTTTGTTTTATCATCGTCGATGCCGCTGTAGCGCAGTGCTCCGGCGAAAGAGAAGATTAAAATGACAAGAATCGAAATGAAGGTCTGTAAGACGATTTTGATTCGCGTCTTGAGGTGGGCGGAGACGATGATTCCGACAGCGATCATCCAGCCAAGAAATTTGTATCTTCCTGAGACATCAAAGGATTGCCAGATGACTCCGGCAATTGAGATGAGGGCGACGGCTTTGAGGAGTTTATGCCCATCAAGCCCACCGGTGCGCCAGAGCAGAACCCAGAGTAGACCGATGCTTGTGAGAACCATCGGGAAGAGGAGAAGGTAGCTGGAGACACCGAAGGCGTAGGATCCGCTTTCGTTAAACTGCGCGCTGGCGGCGGCGCGTGTTACCGCGACGAGCGGAAAGATTGCAAGAGAGAGGATGAGGAGCTTTGGGCGAATCCAATCGGTTGCTCTTTGGGGGAGGGTGAAGCTACTTACTGGAATGGTGTGGCTTTGGAGAAGGCAGTAGGTGGTGACCATGACCATTTGTCCTACGATCATGAATGGGAGCGCTTTGATGGCGCTTTCAGACGTGAGTTGCTCGAATCCAAATGGGGAGACATCGACCCAGGTGCCGCCAAGTTTTTCTACGGCATAGTACCGATAGGCACCGCAATAGGTGAAGAATGCGGCGATGAGAATCGGGATCTCATCGTTGCGCTTCAGTAGCCAAAGTGCCCCCCAGGCGACGAGGAGGAATTGGGCAAATGCGAGTGGAGGAAAGGCTTCCAATGTTACAAGGCAATTAACTTGCTACCGATATTTGAGAGGGAAAATTTTGGCGAAAGGGTGCATTTTTCCGACCATGAGGTAAGTTGATCGGGTTTTTTCGCGAGTGTTTCGAGAAGATCGGCGATGACATCTGGCTCGGGTTCAAGGATGCGGCCGTTTATTTTATCGGTGACGACTGGTGCACAGTAAGGCGTGGTGATGGAGGGGAGTTTCCAGGCCATGGCTTCAAGTTGCGTCATGCCAAATCCATCCGAAAGAGTGGGGAAAAGGAAGACGTCGGCTTGGCGGTAGTGATCGCTTACTTCCGAGCGAGGACAGGAACCATGCCAGGTGATGTTTTTTCGATTGGTGATGGGGATCTCTGGGGTTCCAACGATATGGAATTCGATGGGTAAGCCTTTCACTTGGTCTGCGGCAGCGATGAGGCGGGCGATTCCTTTTCGGGGGGTGGCGATACCTAGGAAGAGAACGCGGAGGGGGCGTGAGGTGGTGAATTCCTGCGGATAATTTCTAGTAAAGTTGGCGGCTTCTTTTGGCGGTGAATAAGCGAGGGGGATGATGCTTACTTTTTCTGATGGAAGGTGTTTTGCCGCCCAGGTGGAATTAGCCACAATGTGGTCCGCGAGAGTGAGCTCTTCTTTCCATTCGTCCCAGTAGGAGGCGGGGGGGACTTTGATGAGAGAAGGGTATTCCGGGAAGCGCTCGGATTCGGCTTGAATAATATCCCATTCGACTGGTCCGGGGTCTATTTGGCCGAGGATGGTTTTTGTGTTTCCAAGGCTCTTTGCCTTTTGGAATGGGCGCCGTGCGGTGTAGCTGTAAGAGAAGAGGTGTGACGGTTTTTCAATCGCTTCAGTGGCTTTCTTTTGAAACCAATTGTTGCGCTCAATGATGCGTTCCCATTGATCTGTTTTTTTGGAGCGATGCCGAAACTCGAAGATAATCGAGGATAGATTAAAGGCGGTGGTGCGGGTGCCGGTGAGTTCGGTGTGATATCGACCACTGAATCGGGGGATGCCGTAATTGAGCGGCTGCCAGGCTTCGGTGATGAGATGCGTGGAGGCACCAGCCTGCTTGAGAGCGCGGGGGATTGCGTAGTGCTCGCGGGCTCCGAGCTGGCAGATGGTCCAGGAATTATCCATGATGAGGTGCGGCGAGTGGGTGTCGAGTGACACGGTGGAAGTCTTTGAGGGCGGCGAGTGGGACAGGTTGGCGGAGTTTCGCGAAGCGGAAGATCTGAGCTGGGGTTTCTTTGATACCTTTTAGGGTACCTCGAATTCTTCCGCGCATTAATTGATCCAGAGTTTTATGAAGATACTGCGCGATCGCTAGGGGGAAAGCTCGAGCAGGATAGCGAAGGTAGGTGAAAAGTGCCTGATTGGCTAGGCTTGCTGCGGTGATTGCGGGAGAGTCGTGGTGAGTGAGATTCGCATCGTGGAAGATCGGAAGCCCCGGAAGGGTGAGGATGCGGCGGCCAGTGGCGTGGAGTCTCAGCGCGAGGTCGATTTCTTCCATTCCGTAGGCGCGAGGGAGTGCTATGTAGCCATCGGTGGCGAGGAATTGAGCGCGGTCGTAGATACAGCCACAGCCTTGGAATAGTGTGGTTTCGTGGGGGGTGTCGCCGCCGGGGAGGGGGGCGTCGTGGGCTGAATCTGGGTGGCGGATTTCGAGGGCGTAGAGGGCGTAATTAGGATGGGCGGCTATGGCTGTAGCGGCGCGGGCGAAGAAGTCTGGAGAAACGGGGTAGGAGTCGTCATCGAAACTGGCAACATAGGGCGAGGTGGCGGCGGCGAGGAGGCGGTTTCTCCCGCCGCCGGGACCGATTGTGGTTTTGGAGCGGAGGATCTTGCTGGCTTGGGGGATTGGGAATTTTTTGCCGCCATCGAGGTGGACGATGATTTCGGAGGGTGGAGGGTCACATGCGGCGATGCGGGCGACGGTCGCTTGAGTCGCTTCCGCGCGGTCGTAGGCGGGAAGGATGGCGCTGATGGGGACGGGTGAGGTCATGGCATGCCTTTGACGCGTGAGACTACTCCGGTGCGCATGGCGGTGATGAGGAGCTTGTCTTTAATCGCTTTTTTGTAGCCGATAGAACCGCCAGTAGAGCGGGCGGGAGTGGGAAGTTTTCCGGCGAGTGCGGTGCGGCGGAAGATTGGCCACCAGAGGTGGGCTTGGGGGTGGAGGATTTTGCCTAGGGTGTCCCAGGGCTTTGGGCGATCGACGAGGTGGAGGATGTTTCCGCGAGGAGTGAGAGGCCAGTTTTTGCGTTGGTTGGCGATTAGGTTGAAGTGATCGGGGAGGGGGGGGCAGTCGTGACCGAGGACGATGTTGATAGCGGTTTGGTCGTGGAAGCGGCTCTTTTGTGTTTTAATGAAATCGAGGCATTGAGCGGTGATTTCGTTTTTTTTCCAGGATTCTGAATCGATGAGCATGACGCCCGAATTGAAATAGTGCGCGTGCTTGGAGGTGGAGGAGGCTCGAAAGCATTGGTCGGCACAGGCTTCTGCGGGAGCTTCGGGAACCATGGCGGCGGGGTGCCCGGATAGGTCGAAGCGGATCAATTCTGCGAGGTCGGTTCCGACGAGTGTGTCTGTATCTAGATAGATAAAGCGTTTTGCGGGGATTGCGGCGGGGGCGAGGAGGCGAAAGTAGGGGGCGATGCTGGTGCCTGCCATGCGCTTGAATCCTTTGAGTGGGGCGGGGTCTACCGTGAGCGTCGAAATGGGGGTGGTTCCGATGGTTTTTTTGAGTAGAGCGATGTCATCGGATTCGATATCATCGGTGAGGAGATGGATGCGGAGATCTTGCGTCGCTTCAGATGCGGTGAGGAGGCAGGTGTGGAGCGCAGGAAGGCCACGGCGATCGGAGCAGACGACGAGATCGGTCATGATGCGAGTGCTTCCTGATAGAGCTGCTTGTAGGTGGCAGCGGCGTCTTCGACGGAGAATTTTGTGCGCACCCATTGGGCCGCTGCTTCGCCCATTGTGGATCGCTTTGATGTATCTTCGAGTAGGGAGATTACGGATGCTGCGAGGTGGGCGATGTCTCCGCTGGGGGATAGGATGCCGGTGATGCCGGGATTGAGTGTTTCGGAGAGTCCTCCGGCGTCGAAGGCGGCGACTGGAGTGCCGCAGGCTTGTGCTTCGACTGATACTTGGCCGAAGGTTTCAATGCGGGATGTGACGCAGAATAGGTCCATTGCGCTGTAGGCGGTGGCGAGGTCTGCTGGATTTGAGAGGACGCCAGCGTGGTGGAGAGTTGTTCCTTGAGGCGCGGGGGGTAGGGCGTGGTGATCGCCAAAAAGAAGGATTTGAAGGCCGGGGATTTTTTTGGCGATTTCGCCAGCGACTTTTAGGAAGAGTGGGAGCCGCTTATTTTCATCGGAGAGTGCGGCACTGCCGAAGCCGATGACTGGTAGGTCTGCGCTGAGATTGAATCGCTTGCGTGCGGCCATCGGGTCGCTGCGGACGAATGCGGTGGGTTCAAATGCGGGGTGGATGGTTTCGAAGCGGGTATCTTGGTGAAACGCTTGTGAGCGGCGTGCGTAACTTGTGGTCCACTTACTATTTCCCACGACGGTGATCCGTCGGCCTTCGAAGCTGTGGCGTTTGCGGGCGAGCTCGCGTGCCGGAAGCGGGATGGTATTTCCGAAGGGGTGGCGCACGATAGGGCAGTGGGTGCAGCCGTGGGCGAAACCTTCGCATCCAGTATGAAGGTGGCAGCCTCCGGTGAAGATTCCGAAGTCGTGCGGCGTGATGAAGATAGGAATTTCTTTTGGAAGGGAGGCGGTGAAGCTAGGGAGGTCGAGCCAGCGTGAGATCCAGTGCAGGTGGACGATATCGGGCATCTGACCAGATAGGTCAGAAATTGGGGTCTTAAAGGTGCCCTGGAGTGGAGAAAAGACGTTTGGCTGTGAATCGGTGAGCCACGTTTCGAAACGTCGGAGTAATTTTTCAGGGACTCTAACAGGAGCGGTGCGGGTGACAGCGCTGCTTCCCACGCCCTGTTCGCAGAGCGCTAGATGGAGGCGTGCCATGGCGTGAAATGCTCCGCCGCGGTTGTTGGTATTTAGGTGGAGGACTTTCAATCCCGAAGGCTGGGGGGAGGACTAGGAAGAA
Source organism: uncultured Verrucomicrobiales bacterium (assembly GCA_937922595.1). Taxonomy (GTDB): domain Bacteria; phylum Verrucomicrobiota; class Verrucomicrobiia; order Verrucomicrobiales; family DEV007; genus CALAIY01. The sequence continues at coordinate 21,228 of CALAIY010000046.1, forward strand.
AAACCACGGATGGCGGCGATGACTTCGTCGCGCTGCGCAGGGGAGAGCTCGGGATAGGCGGGGATACTTACGACTTCGCGAGCGAGTGTATCGGAGACAGGGCAGTTGCTGAGGCTTGCTTCGGGGAGGTCGCGGAAGCAGGGCTGGCGATGCATTGGGATTGGGTAGTAAACTTCGTGGCCGATTTCGGCGGTTTTTAGGTGTTCGCGGAAGTTATCGCGTTGGCCGTCTAGAATGCGGAGGGTGTATTGATTCCAGATGTGGGTGTTGTGCCCGTAGGCGACTGGAAGGACGGCGCGAGCGCCTTCGGATTTAAGTTTCGCGTTTTGTGAAACTGGGCAGGCGCAGTCGCTTTCATTGGCTACGGTGATGCCATCGATTGTGGAGAGGGCATCGGTGTAGGCGGTGGCGTTTGCGGAGCGGGCGGCACTGTAACTTGGGTAATGGGCTAACTTGATGCGAAGGAGGGCGGCTTGGAGGGCGTCGAGGCGGAAGTTACCTCCGACGAAGTCGTGAAGGTAGCGTATTTTGGAGCCGTGGTTGCGGGCGGCGCGGGCGGTTTCGGCGAGTTCGCTGTCGTTGGTGACGAGAAGACCGGCGTCGCCCAGGGCTCCGAGGTTTTTGCTGGGGAAGAAGCTATAGGTGCCGAATTCGCCGAGAGTGCCGCAAGATTTTCCGTGATATTTTGCGCCGAAGGCTTGGGCGGTATCTTCGATGATGGAGAGTCCATGTTTCTTTGCGAGCGCTTGAAGGGCGTACATTTCTGCGCTTTGGCCGAAGAGGTGGACGGGAATGATTGCTTTTGTTTTCTCGGTGATTTTTTCTCTGGTAGAGGCGACATCGAGATTGAAGCAGACGGGGCAGACATCGGCGAAAACGGGTGTGGCTCCGACGCGTGAGATGGCTCCAGCGGTGGCGAAGAAGGTGAAGGATGGGCAGATAACTTCATCTCCGTGGCCGATGCCGAGAGCGATGAGCGCAACAACGAGGGCGTCGGTGCCTGAGGAGACTCCAATGGCATGCTTGGCGCCGAGGAAAGCGGCACACTCTTCCTCGAAGGCGGTGACTTCGCCTCCGAGAATGAAGTGGCCGGAGTGAAGGACGCGATCAAAGGCGGCATTAAGCTCGGCTTTGAGGGGAAGGTTTTGGGCGTTGGTATCGAGAAGTGGGACCACGAGGAGAGGAGTGTTCAGTTTTAAGGCCTTCTGCGGATGCTAATGCATCCTATTGTCGCTGCGAGTAATAGTGTGGCAGCGGAGGGCTCGGGGACGGAGGTGCTGAGGGTGAGGCTGGGGAGGAAGTCGAGAGTGGTGTCGTATTCTTCACCGACGGTGACGTCTACGAGCGCTCCGCTTCCAATCGGTGGGGCTGGATTAGGGATGGTGCTCATGTTGTTCGAATTGGCGAGGCTTCCGGTGCCGTCGTCATTAAGCGTGAGGATCGGAGGGTGATAGCGGCCGGGGGCTTGATTCAATTCGCGGGCGTTGAAGGTGAAGACGGTGCCGGTGCCTGCAAGATCGCTTACTTGAAGGCCATCGCTGAGATCTGCGGTAGGGCTGATCGAGAAATTGACTGTAGCGTCTGGCGACATGCTGTAGAAGCTGTTTCCTGGAAGGGTGCGGCTGAGGGCAAAGGCGGGGAAGCCGGAAGGCGTGGGATCGGGGAGACTTCCGAAGACTTGGTAGTCGACGCCATCGAGCGTGGGGTTGTTATAAAGTGCGCCTGCGACGAGTGGATCGGCAACGGTGATTTCGATCTGAAAACTGTTTATCGTGTTATAGACGCTGGTGATTCCGATGTCGGTGCTGGAGAGGGTGATGACGAAGGCCGCTTCGGCTTGAGTGCCGAGAAGCAGAGCGGCGGCGGAGAGGGCGGTTTTAGCGTTCATACTGGCTGGCGTTTTTTTTGGTTAGGTGGTGTCACCTTGGGGGAAATCAGAATTCTTGAGAAGCTGCCGCCCCTGGTCGGTCGCCAAAACGGGGGCGAGACCTTCTTTTTGGAGGTTTGGGCTTTCGAATATTCGAATATCCAAAAATATACGTAAATATTAGAAAAGTCCACGGGAGATTGTGGTGGAGGTTCCTGAAGTTTGAGAGGCCTCAATTCGGAAAAAAGCGGGACATTCCGTGAGAGGGGGTGGCCGTCGTGCCAAAACGTTTTTTCCCGGAGCTTCGCAGAATACTCGTTCAGGAGTGTTGTTGTTGCCCGTGGGGAGGGAGCAAAGGTGTGTCCTTCATCGGACGTTGGCTTAATGATGCCAGAAGTCTGATGGTGTTGTCGTAATGAGCTTCTGTCTGAGAAAAAACTTTTTAGAGTAAGTTTGATCGAGTTCAGAGTATGGTTCGCGTGATTTCCGGGGTGCAAGTGTGTTGGTCTAATGTTGCCCAAGATTCGGCGAGGACCTGGAAGGAAACTATTGTTCCTGGGGAAAAAGGCGGGAGGGCATCATCGGTTGATAGGGAATGTGCGAGGAGAGAGATACCGGGGTTGTGGCCTACGATTAGGAGATGTGTTTTCGCAGTGGCTGCGATGCGAGCTTCGGCGAGGATGCGTTGGGGCGGAGCTTCGTAGATGTCTGGTGCTGGGTAGATGGCGGACTCGGGGAGGCCGAATGCGGCTTGGAGGATGCTGGCGGTCTGGTAAGTGCGGAGTGCTGGGCTGGAGATGGTGTAGTCTGGAGGTGGGAGGATTTTGGCGAGGTCTGCTGCGAGCTCGGTGAATGCTTTCCGGCCTCGTGGTGTGAGGGGGCGGTCGAAGTCCGCCACGGGTGGATGGCCGGGATTGGAGGCTTCCGCGTGACGAATAAGGGTGAGGCGCATTGGGTATTGGAGAGGGAGCTAGCGCGATCCTCTGAGGCGGAAGGTGCGGGCTCCGCCTCCGGCTACTGAATCGTAAAGGATCGCGAAGGTGAATTCAGTGGAGTTTTCATCGAGAAGGATGATGGATTCTGCTTTTCCTCCAGTTTTTGACTTTGAGACAGGAATTGGCGTGGTTGTTGCGTTTGGGCTGCCTGGTTTCCAGAGTGTGACGAATGTGCTGCTTTTTTTTCCGCTGAGAAGGATGAGGAGATGCCCGTCGGAGAGGGTTTCGAGCGCTCGAATGCCGTTGGCTGGGTGGGCAGGAATGCGATGGAGCTTTGGAGATTCCGGGGTGCCGTTGAAGAGGGTGGAGGATGAGATTTCGAGGATGAGGACTTCTCGATTCAAGTGGGGGCGGCGGAAGCCAAAGTAGAGGGTGTCTTTGATGGCGGTGAGGCCTTCGATATTGAGCCCATCGGCTTGGAGTGGTTTACCGAATGCGGAGCGAAGCTCGGGTATTTTTAGGAGGTGGGGAGTGAGGCTGGTGACGGATTTCTCAATGATCTGATTGTCTGAAGAAAGCTTGAAACGGAAAACGTGCTCGCGTGATGGGGCGCGATTGGCGAGTCTTTTGGTGACACCATGTGAGCCGGTTGCATAAAACCAGCCATCTGGCGAGACTGCTGTGGCTTCGAGGTCTGCTTCTTTACTGCCGGATAGAAGGGGGGTGTTTTCGGTGATTGTAGCGTTCGAATTATCGAAACTGAGAATTTGAACGTCAGAATCTTCGTCTGAGACAAGAATTCCAGTATTTCCGAATTTTGTGATACTGCTGATTTCTTCATCGTGGGCAACCTTCCCGGATAGCACAAAATGAGTGTCGATTTCAGACAGATTGAAGGGTTCCGCGAGACATGAAGCGTTGCCGAATATTAGGAGAATCGTATAAAAAATGCGAAAATATGCCAAAATTGGCAAAGACAACTTGAAAGATGGTGAATTTTCCGTCACTCTGTAAGTATTGCAGCTGTCTAACCTAGGAGGCAGAGGCTTTTCAACCCCACCCCTGAGAGCATTGGACATCCACTTCGGATGCCCAATGCTCTCTTTCTTTTGGGGAAGGTGCTAGGAGGCATTGAGTGAGACATGGGGAACCGATGAGGCGTTCAAAGAAAAAATTTCGTCTTTGAAAGCGATGGTAAAGGTGGCGGATTGGCCAGCTAGGCTTTCCATTTCTGGTGGAGATCGGCATAGATTTGCGGAGAGATCTCGGAGGGTTTGATTTCGGAGCGACCGCCCCAGAACACATTTGTGTAGAGGAGTGGGATTCCGCAGGATTCGAGGTGGGCATCGATGGCGGCTTTGTGCTCCATGATTTTGGCTTTTTCGGTGCCGTGGAGGACGCCCATGACGTTGACGTTGCCGAATTGAGGGCCGCCTTCGCGCCAGTAGCAGTGGGTGAGGATGTAGTGGCGGCCGATTTCGCTTCCGGCGCGCTCCTCCATGCCTACGGGAACTTGCCAGTGGAAGAGACCATTGAATCGGGTGACGCGTTTTCCGGTGTCGGAAGGTTTTACGTGCTCGAGGAAAGTGGAAAAACGGCCGATGACTTTCTTTTTATTGAGTGCTTCTGCGATTTCACAGAAGCGGTCATGAGAGGTTCCAGCGATTTTGGCGCGTCCTTCCCACGGATTTTCACCAATTTCATCGGGGGTGAATTCGGCTTTGAGGGCGAGGAGGACGTTCCATTCTTCGGTATTGAGGTCGACGACGGTCGTAGTCATCATCCGGCCGGGTTCTTCGGATTTGGCTCCGACTTCGAGTGATTTTCGGCGAACATGGCCGACGCCGAGGGTGAAGATGCCTTTGGCGGGCATGAGGAGGTATTCATCAGCGCCCACTTTGTTTTTGAGGAGTGTGGCGTGTTCATCGAGTGATTCGCCTTGGGGGACTTTGAGGGTGGTCCAAAGTTTGTATTCGCCGCCGGTGAGGTCGCGGTCGGTGGAGCGGGTGACGACGTGGCCGGAGAATGGATCTTCTTTGAACATGTATTCAAAGGCGGCGTCGAGCTTGTCTGGATCGATTTTCCAGGCGACGAGGGCTCCATGGGCGAGTTTGGTGGCGAGGAGGGTCTGGCGAACGCGGCGGATGACACCGGCTTCGAGCATGGCACGAATGCGGGTGGTGACGGTTTCCAGTGGAAGACCGCTTTGCTTGGCGATGTCTTGAAATGGAGTGCGGGTGAATCCGGAGATTTTGTCTTCGGAGACGGAGAGGATTTGAGAATTGATTTCGTCGTCGTGCTCGACGGGAATGGTTGGGGTGCTCATGCGGGGATGCGGGCGAAGAAGTTTTTGAGGAGGGCGAGGCCGAGTGCCTGACTTTTCTCTGGGTGGAATTGGGTGGCTACGGCGTTTCCCTTTACGATGGCGGAGGCAAAGCGATTTCCTGTGTAGTCGGTGTGAGCGCCGTCGATCTGAGGATCGGTGGGGGCGGGGTAAAAAGAATGGACGAAGTAGAAATGCTTTTCTTCGGGGAGACCGAGCCAGAGTGGATCAGAAGGGTCCGTGGGTTCAACGGTGTTCCAACCCATGTGGGGAATTTTGATTCCGGGAGCGCTGGGAAAACGGACGACTTTTCCGGGGATGAGTCCGAGGCCTTTGATTCCAGGTGATTCTTCGCTGGATTCGAAGAGCATTTGGTAGCCGAGGCAGATTCCAAAATAGGGGCGGTCTTCGCGAACCCACTCTACGACAAGATCCCAGAGGCCGGAGTTTTTGAGCTGGCGAATGCTATCGCCAAAGTGTCCTTGGCCGGGAAATAAGAGGGCGCGGATATCGGAGGCATCGTCTGGGGTGCGGACGAATTTACAGGGTTCGCCGACGGCCTGAACTGCTTTGAATACGCTTTGAAGATTTCCCGCGCCGTAATCGAGTATGCCGGTCATGGGTTCTTTTTCAGCGGGGTGATTTTCATGTCTTTAATTTCTGCGTTTGAGGCGAAGCTGGCTAGGCCGAGGGGAGCGCAGGAATCGATGTCGCCGGGGCGGAGGGAGAGTGGTTTCTTATTGAGGGGATAATTAATCACGATGGCTCCATCTATATGGGTCATGAGGTAATCATCTTTCACGGTGAGCTTAATATCGTACCATTGATCGTTTTTGAATTTAACGAATGCGGTTGTTTCGTTTTCTGAGGCATCGAGCTCGCTGATGCTTGAGATACCAACGAGGCCTCCACCCCATCCACCTACGATGAGGGTGGCGCAGGTATTGAGGTCTTTGTAGGGAAAGGTGAGGGCGCAGAAGATATCAGAGCCTCGTGTGCGCCGAGCTTTGAGGGTGATTTCGTAATCGACGAGTGGGAATGGGTATGCTGTGTGGTCGGAGAGGGCGAATGTGACTCCGGATAGGGCTTCTCCTTGGCCAAGGGTAAGGATGCCATTCTTAGCGAATACTTGGCCGGATCCTGCGAATGCGAGAACCTCTGACCATGGCTCCAAATTAGATTTTGGAGTGAGTGGTGGCTGAGGTTTTTTGTTGGTCTCGGTGGGAGCGCCGCAGGCGATGAGACCCATGGCGAATAGGATGGCGCATGGGGCTGCGCAAAATTTGAGTGATTTAATCACGCGGGGCGTCGGTCTCTGTGGCTGGTAGGTAGCGGTAGTAGACCTCGAGCATGAGGCAGCAGAGTGCTGTTCGGTAGAGATCGGCGTCTGGTGTTCCAGCAGCGTAGGAGCGTGCAGCGTTGCCTCCCGCGCCTGGTTTTCCTGAACCGTCTGGTTTCCAGGAGCCGTTGTTTTTTTGCTGTTGTAAGAGAACTTTTTGAAACCCGCGATTCCATTTTCTCCAGCTTGCTCCTCCGACTTGGAAGCATGCTTGTGTGGCGTAATACCATCCGTAGATTGATTCTTCGTTGGAGTCGCTTTTCCAATTAAATTTGGTGACATCGAGGATCTGTTTAACTGCTTTTCGGGCGGCACGGTCTTTAGGGTTTCCTGTGCCAATGATGATTCCGAGGGCTCCGACTCCAGTCATTGCTGGGCGTCCCGTTTTGCGAGCTTCAGCGTTGGCGTAGGGGAATGAGCCATTGGAAGTTTGTTTTTCTTTCAGGTGTTTGATGGCGAGATCCATCGAGGCGTTGATACCAGGGAAATCTAGCTTGGTGTGTTGTGCGGCTTTGAGTGCTTGGATTTGCCAGCCGGCAACAGAGATGTCCCAGCGCTGTGATTTTTCGAATGATGCGTAGCTATAGTCCCAACTGCCATTTTGTTGTTGGCCTTCAATGATGATGGGGACGGCCATTTCTAGCACTTGGCGGATACGGGGGATTTTGCGTTTTCCGAATTTGGTGATGCTGTAGGCTTCGGCGAGGGCGTAGGTGCCGATGGCGTGCTCGTAGACTTCATGGGCGCGTCCTTTTTTGTAGAGCTTGCCTTCGTTTTTCGTGGCGTATTCTACGAGGAAAAGAATGGCTTCGAGGCATGAGTCGCCGAATTCGGCGGAGTCTGGCGTTTCACAGTGGCCGAGATAGGCTAGGAGGGCCAGGCCGGTCATTCCTATTTTGTTATTTTTCCCGAAGGAGCCGTCTTTGTTTTGCTGGGACTTAATGTAATTGAGTCCTTTTACGACGGCGTCTTCTGATTCTGGCATCCCTCCGGATTCGGCAAGTCGTGCTTCGCGGTCTTTGTGCGTGCAGCGGCTTGTCATTACGGGTGGGAGGAAGCTGGAGAAATTGCCACCTCCGCCAAAGGGGTTTGAGCCGATGTCATCGGTGATTGTGGCGCTGAGACCCATGACATCATCGGTGAAGATATCTTCGACGACGGGAACTGCGATGGGAGAGGCGGCGTTTGAGCTGATGATTTGGCTTACTTGGGAGGATGCTGCGCTGGGCTTTTGCTGCTGAACTGGCTGGAGCGTTTTCACCTGGACGTCATCGGCTATGGTGGATTCTCCGGGCAGTGCAATGATTTCCGGGGCTTCACGATCGTAGTTTGCTACGACTACGAGTCCTACCAGGGCTGCGATGACACCGTGGATGGCGGCGGCGATGATAAATGAAAGGGCACGTGATTTACGGGCGGTTTTTTCAATCTCAGATTCGGTCATCGCCTCTTGGGCGTGGAGCATTGGAGAGGTGAGAACAAACCCTTCTGGTGCAGGTGCTGATTCCTGGTGCTCGATGGTGGGCGGGGCAGCGAGTGGGGGTGCCATCGGCTGTGGGGTGATGCCGCCTGGAGGTGGGGTAGCCATGAGAATGTGAGAGATGAGGGGGTGAAAAGAGAGGATCTTCTCTTTTAAGGTAGCGGGCGCGCTCTTTGGTGCAAGGGGGCTAAGTAGCTATGATTTTTAGCGCATGTGGGACGATGGTTTCGAAATAATCTGCATGGGCTCCGCCGGACTGAAGTTGGCGGGCGACGATGGATGCTGTGTCGGAGGGGCCGGCGGGATAGATTTGCTCGGCGGTGAGGCGGCCCAGGGTGACTGTGGATTTGAGGAAACCATCGTCGCGGGTGGGGGTGACGGTGAGAGCGCCTTCTGGGGTGGTGAAGTGAACGGTCATTTCGTTCTTCTCGTCTTCTTTGATCGACGCTTTGCAGGAGGATGCATCCCAGCTACTGCGGGTGGTGAGCCAGGCGAGGAGGAAGGCGGCTTCGGTGCGGGAGTTTTTCGGGTGGGTGATGGTGAGTGCGGAGACTTTGCTGAGTGCGGATGCTGCGGCGGGGTGATCGAAGAGGCCTGCGGTGGCGAGGCGGTAGGGGAGTAGTCTGGACCAGGTGAGGTCGTAGAGAAGGAAGCGGCTGGTGCTGTCGTCGCGAGCGGTGGCTAAGGTCTCGAATTCTTTGGCGGGGTTTTCCCAGGTACTGGAATCGATGAGGAGGCGGTCGATGAGTGAGTAGAGGCGATCATCAAAAACTGGGGTGAACGCGCCTTGCCACCAGAGGACGAGTGGAAGATCTGAATCGAGGTGGGCGAATACTATATTGCGGATGAGGCTGGCGCTGGGTTGGCCGAGATCGAAGGTGACTTGCTCGGAGCAGACAGATTTTTGGCCTCCACTGAGCTGGCAGTGGGCGGTGATCCAGGCTTTGACGGAGCGCTTTGGGGCGTCTGGGCGAGAGGCGATGAGGATGGCGCGGCAGGCGTGCTCGCGGGTGATTCCGGCAATGACGTCTGTATTTGCTTCGAGGCAATCGTCACATTCGCTGTAGATGGCGAAGTTGGTGAGCGAGGCGCGGGTAGCTGCATTGTCCTCTTCCCAGAGGGCGCGAAGTGCGGAATCGATCTCTGCGATTTCGACGGGTTGTCCTAGGGCAGACATGATTTAGAGGCGGCGCCAGACGCGGCCGTCTTGCTCAAGGAGGGTGTCGGCTTCTTTGGGACCCCACGATCCTGCTGGGTATTCTGCGACTGGGGGGGGGGAGTCGCTTTGGTGCCAGGCTTTTTCGATTTCATCGATGAATCGCCAGGCGTGCTCGACTTCATCGCGGCGGGCGAAGAGGGTGGCGTCGCCGGCCATAGCATCGAGAATGAGACGCTCGTAGGCTTCGGGGGAGGCTTTGCCGAAACTGGTTTTATATCGGAAATCCATTTTCACCGGCTCCATGCGCACGGCTGGGCCGGGGACTTTAGAGAGCATTCGAAGGGAGACGCCTTCGTCGGGTTGGATGCGGATGACGAGGACGTTTTTCCGTACCTGTTGGTTGGCAGATTTGTGGAAGAGGACGCTGGGGGCTTCGTTGAAGTGGATCGAAATCTCGGTGGCTTTCTTTGGAAGCTGCTTGCCGACGCGGATGTAGAAGGGGACACCATCCCAGCGCCAGCTATCGACGAAGCAACGGAGGGCGACGTAGGCTTCGGTCTTGGAGTCTTCTGGGACGCGGTCTTCTTGGCGGTAGCCGACGGCATCTATTCCATCGACGGAACCTGCGGTGTACTGGGCGCGGACGACATTTTTGCCGACTTCTTCGGCTCCGACCCAATGGCGGAGAGATTTGAAAACGTTCACCTTAGCATCGCGTACTCCATCTGCACTTAGATCTGCGGGTGGCTCCATGGCGATGAGGCTGACGAGCTGGAGGAGGTGGTTTTGCACCATGTCCCGGAGGGCTCCGGCGGTGTCGTAGTAGGCTCCGCGGCCGCCTGTCATGCCCATGTTTTCGGCACAGGTGATCTGGATGTGGTCGATGTGCTGGTTGTTCCAGAGTGGCTCAAAGATTGCGTTGGCGAATCGAAGAACCATGATATTCTGGGCGGTTTCTTTGCCAAGGTAGTGATCGATGCGGTAGGTATCTGCTTCCTCGAAGGTGTCGTTTACGACCTGATTGAGGTGCTGGGCGGTGGGGAGGTCGGTGCCGAAGGGTTTTTCGACGATGACGCGTGCCCAGGCGTTTTTTGGTGCTTTTGCTAGGCCGCTTTCTTTGAGGGCGATGAGAATGTCATCAAAGTAATCGGGGGCGGTGGATAGGTAGAAGAGGACATTGCCGACGGTGCCATCTTTTTCGCGGTAGGCTTTGAGGCGATCTGCGAGGCGACTGAATCCTTCTTTGTCTTCAAAGGTGGATTGGTGATACTCGATTTGTTGGGAAAACGTCTGCCAGAGGCGGTCGTTGTGGGATTGGCGCGAGTATTTTTTGTTCGATTCTTCGAGTTCTTGGCGAAACCCTTCGTCGGTTTTTTCGCGGCGAGCGAAGGCTACGATACGGGTGGTGGGTGGGAGTTCGCCATCGTGAAGTAAGTTGTACAATCCCGGGATGAGCTTGCGGTGGGTGAGGTCTCCAGTGGCACCAAAGATTACGATGGTGCAAGGATCGGGAGCCGTGCGGGTGGCAAGGTCTTCGCGGAATGGGTTCATGAGGGGGCCGCTTTGCGGCGGGAAAGGGGAGAAGGGAAAGGGTGGGTGCCGTCGCCTGATTTTGATCAGGGAAGGGGGAACCTAGTGTTGAGGGCTGCGACTTCGGCTTTCACTTTCTGGTGGATTGATGAGTCTTCAGGATTGCTGAGGATTTCGTGAATCCAGTCGGCGATCTGAGACATTTCGGCTTCTTTCATGCCCCGGGTGGTGACGGCTGGGGAGCCGATGCGAATTCCTCCGCCTTTGAAGGGGGATTCGGTGTCGAAGGGGATGCTGTTTTTGTTTACCGTGATGCCTGCTTCGTCGAGGGCTTCTTGGGCGACTTTGCCGTTGAGGCCGTTTGGCCGGAGATCGACGAGCATGACGTGATTATCGGTGCCTCCGGAGAGGATTTTGTAGCCGTGCTCGGTGAGGCTTGCGGCGATGGCTTGAGCGTTTTTCACGATCTGCTCTTGGTATTCTTTGAAGCCAGGCTGGAGGGCTTCGTGGAAGCAGACTGCTTTGGCGGCGATGACGTGCATGAGCGGTCCGCCTTGGACGCCGGGGAAGACTTGGCCATCGATTTTTTTGGCGTGTTCTTCGGTGCAGAGAATGAGGCCACCACGGGGGCCTCGGAGAGATTTGTGGGTGGTGGTGGTGACGAAATCGGCGTGAGGGACGGGGCTGGGATGGACTCCACCTGCGACAAGTCCGGCGATGTGAGCCATATCGACGAAGAGGTAGGCTCCTACGGATTTGGCGATTTCGCCCATGCGGGCAAAATCGATGATGCGCGGGTAGGCGGATGCTCCTGCGGTGATCATTTTGGGCTGAAATTCCTTGGCTGTTTCGGCGAGCTTATCGTAATCAATGCGGCCATCTTCTTGGCCTACGCCGTAGTGCTGAACTTCGTAGAGCTTACCGGAGAAATTTGCTGGGTGGCCGTGGGTGAGGTGGCCGCCGTGGGAGAGATCCATGGTGAGGATCTTGTCGCCAGGCTTGAGGACGGAGAAGTAGACGGCGGCATTCGCTTGAGAGCCGGAGTGGGGCTGGACGTTTGCGTGATCGGCTCCGAAGATTTCTTTGGCGCGATCGATGGCGAGTTGCTCAATTTTATCGACGTGCTCACAGCCTCCATACCAGCGACGGCCAGGGTAGCCTTCTGCGTATTTATTGGTGAGAAGTGAGCCTTGTGCGGCACGGACTGCGGTGGAGGCGAAGTTTTCGGAGGCGATGAGCTCGATGTTTCCGTTTTGGCGGAGACCTTCTTCGTCCATGGCTTCGGCGACCTGAGGGTCGGTGGCGCGGACGGGGGCGTTCTCTACTTTTTGGACGCGTCGCTCGTGGCGCTCGGCGTCGGCTGGGGTAGCGCCGAGGAATGCGGCGACGATTGTTTCCGCTTCAGCGGGGGAGGTCTTTTTGCCGGAAAGGCAGAGGACGTTTGCGTGATTGTGCTCGCGGGTGCTGGTGGCGTCATCTGCGTCGCGGCAGGTGGCGGCACGGATCCCGTGGAATTTATTGGCAGTGATGGCGACGCCGATGCCGGAGGTACAGAAAAGAATGCCAAGATCGGCTTTGCCGGACGTCATTTGAAGGCAGGCGTCGGCGGCGAAATCTGGGTAATCTACGGATGCATCGCCTTGGGTGCCGAGGTCGGTGATTTCGTAGCCTTTGGATTTTAGGAAGGCTGTGGTGGCGTCTTTGAGGGCGACACCGCCGTGATCGGCGGCGACGACAAGTCGTGGAGAGGGAGATGTGCTCATGGATGCGGGGGAGTCTTTAGAGGGAGAAAGGTGGGTCTGGCGGATGAACTCCAGAAATGGAGGGAGCGCTTTTTGTAGTGCGTCGCAGGTGTCGAGATAGGCTTCGAGGCCAAGACCGATGGGATCTGGGACGTCGGCGTCGCGGAGGGCGTCGTCGGCACAGAATTCGCAGACAGTGAAGGTCTTATCAGCAGCTTCTGGGAAGACTTCATTGATCGCCTGGCGATGCCCCCATGTCATTCCGACGATGTGGGTGGCTTTTGCGACTTGCTCAGGTGTGAGCTGGTGACTGTGATGCCCGGAGGGGTCGATGCTGAGCCCTTTGAGGATCGTCTGGGTGTGGGTGCTCGCAGGCTGGCCTTCGGCGGCGGCGATTCCGGCAGAGCTTACTTCAATGAGCGCGGTCTCAGCGGATGTGAGCATGTCCTGGAAGAGCCGCTCGGCCATGGGGCTACGGCAGACATTGCCCGTGCATACGAATAGGACGTGCGCTTTTTTGTGGGGAGTGGTCGTGGCTTGAAAGGGTAAAAACTGCGTGAATAAACGGGCGTTTTCGGGGGGAGAGCTTGGTAGGCCGGGAAGAGGGGGACTTCAAGCAAACTTGATCTGTAAGCTCTCGGAAAAATGAAGGCGGTCGTGCTCTGGGCTGGGCGCGGCTGTGGGAGAGGGGAGTTTTTTTATGAAGTGGAGCGGTGGGCTTAGAGATTCGCTTTGATTTCCGCTATTTTTTTGTCGCGGTAGGTGCTGTAGAGGCGTTTTGCGCGGTCGGCGCGATCTTCGGTGATAAGATCGGCTTTTTCCATGGCATTGGATACTTGGACGCTTTTGGAAGTGTGGGCGTAGGCATTTAATGTGCGGATGGGCTCGGGGACGAGGGCGGTGTTGAGGAGTTGATTGAGAGCTTCTTTTTCAATGAGCGGATTTAAAAGTAGGGTGGGTACGAGGAGTTCGCCTTCGTAGGGGCCTTTTTGGATGATTGGAGGCTTGCCGATTTCCATGAGTTCGAGGTTCGCTCCGCCGTCGCTGAAGATTCCGAATTTTTTGCAGGTCTTGAGGGCATTGCTGATGTTGCGGGTTGCTTCATTGGCGTAGGAGGGGGCGAGGCCGTTGGCTGCAGTGGCATCCTTGAGCAGTTTGGCTAGGGGCTGCTTCTTTTTTGATTTGGTATCGCCGACGTGTTTGGCGGTCGCGATTGCCTGGAGGTAGGCCTCTTCGAAACGCTGGGGATTTGAGCGAGCGGTGTGGATCGTGGGATCAAAGTGCTCTGCTAAATTTTGCGCTAAGATTTTGTGTTTGTGGTCTGCATCATAGCGAAGCCATGCGATATAGGCTGAGGCGGCTGCGAGGATGATGAGAGTGAGTTTCCAAAAATTTTCGAGAATATACATGAGAGTTAATGCATTGGAGGGGTGCAGGTTTTAGTGTTGCTTATGAGGAGTGGGAGGTGATGGCCTCATACATATAATCGCGGTCGCGGCAGAAATTCATGGCGTGTTCAGGAAGAATGAAGCCTCCTTTGAAAAGGTGGGCGAGGCTGGCGTCGATCGTGTGCATTCCATCTTGGCGGCCGATTTCGATGAGGCTGAGTAATTGCTCAAAACGGCGCTCGTGGATCGTGGCACGTACGGCGTCATTCGAGACCATCACTTCAGAGGCGAGCACGCGACCGGGGCCGTCGGCGCGTGGAATGAGTCTTTGGGAGACGATGCCGACGAGGCTGTTTGCGATTTGGGTGGTGATTTGGCGTTGTTGGTCGGGAGGGAAGACGTCGATAATGCGGTCGAGCGATTTGGGGGCGTCGAGGGTGTGCATTGTGGCGATGACGAGGTGACCGGTCTCGGCGGCAGTAATGGCAGTGCGGATGGTCTCGAAATCGCGGAGCTCGGCGACGACGATGACGTCTGGGTCTTGGCGGAGTGAGGCGCGTAGGGCGTTCGCGAAGGAGTGGGTGTCGGTGCCGATTTGGCGCTGTTTTACGATCCCTTGTCCATGAGAAAGGCGGTATTCGATTGGGTCCTCGATCGTGACGAGGCTGACGGGACGTGTATTTAGAATTTGGGTGGCCATCGAGGCGAGGGTCGTTGTCTTGCCGGAGCCGGTGACGCCGGTGACAAGTACGAGTCCTTGGTGGCGTCCACAGAATGATGTTACGGTATCGCCGTGGCCGAGTGCTGAGATTTCAGGAATCGAATCGGGGATGAGGCGGAAGGCTGCTTCGATGTGGCCATTGGTGTGGTGGGCGTTTCCCCGGAAGCGGCCAAGGGATTCGATGGCGACGCCGAAATCGACCTCAAGCTCTGTCTGGAGCTTCCCGTATTGCTTGTCGCTGAGAATATCCGCAATGAGCGCTTGGGTCTCTTTTTCATCGAGCGGAGTGTCGCCAAGCGCGGTGAGTGAGCCATGCACGCGGAGCATCGGGGGCGAGCCGACGACGATGTGGAGGTCGGAGGCCTCATTGCTTACGACTTCGCGAAGGAGCTGAAAAATATCCATAAAGTGGGAAATGTAAGGAAGGGGGATTTTAGGCGACGCCGCGGAAGGCTCGCTTGAATTCGGTGGGGTTGTCGGCTGCTGAGAGGCCGATTTCTGGGCGAATAAGTCCAGCGCGGGCGCCCGCGACCAGTGATTCGAGGAAGCCGCGATTTTGTGGCGTGGGGTGCTCACGGATGAGTTCGACGATTCGCTCGGGAGTGTCTTCGCGAATCCAGCCGCGGGTCGCGCCGGCGTTTTCGAAGTGCTCGGCGGCTAGAAATAGACCACCTTCGGCTCCGGGGAGGAGGCGTTGTGCAAAAATGCCGACGAGCTGGCTGGCGAGGGTGTCGAGGGCTGTCGTTCTTACTGCCTCAGGAAAAAAACCGGCAAATCGTCCCAGGGTGTCGCGGATGCCGTATGCCTGCACGGTCGTGATGACGAGTTGGCCGCTTTGTGATGCGTGGAGGGCGGCTTGGGCTGTTTCCGTGTCCCGTACTTCACCTAAGAAGATTACATTGGGCGATTGTCGCATTGCGCCGCGCATTCCATCGCCAAAGGATTGGGTGTCGGTACCGATTTCTCGCTGGGTGAAGACGGAAAGGTTCCCTCTGAAAATGTATTCGACGGGATCTTCGATCGTCACGACGTGGGCGCAGCGCTGCGCATTGATCCATGAGAGGCAGCTTGCTACCGTGGTTGATTTTCCGGCTCCGGTGCCTCCGGATACGAGAATGAGTCCCGCTGGGCGCGCTAGCCAGGGGGCGAGCGTTTCTTCCGGTAGCCCTAGCACGTCCATGGTTGGGATCTGATCGCGCACGTGGCGAAGTACTGCGCCTAGCTCACCATTGTTGTGCTGGTGGAGGTTTACCCGAAAGCGGAGTCCTCCGGCCGATGTGTAAGCGATGTCTGCATCTTTGCTCGCAATGGGATCGGCTCCACACAGCGCAAAGAATTTCTCCATTGCCGCGCGTTCTACAGGTGGCTGATTGAGATCTTCCAAAACGGAGTTTCTTCGAATAAACGGCGGTTTTCCCTCTGAGAGAAAAAGGTCGCTCACCGCTAGTGGTCTGGCAGTTTCGAGGAGAGAGGGGAGATCGAGAGTCATGAGAGGAATTTGAGTCGTGAGACTGCCTCCTTCATCGTCCTCAGGCAAATTGCACTTCACCCACAAATTTGGGATATTTGACGAATTCTTGACGCGGAGGGGGGCGGCGCGTAACACTCTCACCCGCCCGGATACCCAAGGGCGGAATCCGGGAACTGTCGTGCCCACGATGGGCGCAGTCTCCAAATTTATACACACCACACCTCCCACACACACCTTCCCCATGGCAAAGATTGGCATCAATGGCTTCGGTCGTATCGGACGCAACGTCGTTCGCGCAATGACTCAAGCTCAGCTCGAGAACGTCGTTGCTATCAACGACCTCACCGACAACAAAACTCTCGCTCACCTCATCAAGTGGGATTCGACTAACGGTCCGTTCTCCGGCGAAGTTTCCTACGATGACGATGCGCTCTACATCAATGGCCACAAGATCATCGCCACCGCTGAGCGTGATCCCGCAAATCTCGATTGGGGCGGCAAAGGAGTCGACGTCGTCCTCGAATCCACAGGTTTCTTCATTGATCGCCCAGGTGCTGGTAAGCACCTCGAAGCAGGCGCCAAGAAAGTGATCATCTCTGCTCCAGCAAAAGATCCAGACCTCACTTTCTGCATCGGCATCAATCACACCGATTACGATCCAGCGAATCATCACATCATCTCCAATGCTTCCTGCACGACCAATTGCCTTGCGCCAATGGTCAAAGTCCTGAACGACACCTTTGGAATCGATCGTGGCTTCATGAGCACGATTCACAGCTACACTGGCGATCAGAATCTCCTCGACGCCCCGCACGGCGATCTTCGTCGCGCTCGCTCAGCTGCTACCAATATCATCCCATCCAGCACCGGTGCAGCGAAAGCAATCGGTCTCGTGATTCCTGAGATGAATGGCAAGCTTATCGGCGGTGCGTTCCGCGTTCCGACCCCTACGGGCTCCGTCACTGACTTCTCGGCGATCCTCAAAAAGGAAACGTCTGTAGAAGAGATTAACGCCGCATACAAAGAGGCCGCAGAAGGTGCCCTTAAAGGTGTCTTTGAATACTCCGAAGAGCCACTTGTCCTCCAGGACATCGTTGGAAACCGCCACTCCTGCATCCTCGACGCCCAGAGCACGATGGTGAACGGAGGTAACTTCGTGAAAATTGTCGGTTGGTATGACAACGAGTGGGGCTACTCAAATCGCGCAGTCGACGCCCTCGAATTCGTCGGCTCCTCGATCTAATAAATTACCGCTGCGCGGAAACGCGTTTCTCAGAAAACCCCGCCCCGGCCGCCCGGCGGCGGGGTTTTCCTTTTTCACCCCTCAGTATTTTTCTAACATCATGTCTAAAAAAACTATCGCCGACCTCAACGTCGCCGGAAAAAAAGTCTTCGTCCGCTGCGACTTCAATGTTCCGCAGGACGGATCCGGTGCCATCACTGATGATACTCGCATTCAAGGCGCGCTCCCCACTCTCAAAGCGCTCATTGAAAAAGGAGCGTCCCTCATCTTGGCATCTCACCTTGGGCGCCCCAAAGGTGAAGCCAATCCGAAGTACTCCCTCGCGCCTGTAGCCAAGCGTTTATCCGAGCTTCTCGGAAAAGACGTCGCCTTTGCTGATGATTGCGTAGGCGAAACTGCTGAAAAAGCCGCCGATGCTCTTGAGGCTGGAGATGTTCTTCTCCTCGAAAACGTCCGTTTTCACAAAGGAGAGACGGATAATGATCCCGCCTTCGCTGCCTCCCTCGGGAAGCTTGCCGATATCTTTGTAAACGATGCTTTTGGGACCGCTCACCGGGCTCACGCCTCTACGGCTGGAATTGCCGCTCACGTCAGTGACTCAGCGATTGGGATGCTCATGGAGCTCGAACTCGAATTCCTTGTTAAAAAACTCGAGGCACCGGCCAAGCCATTCGTCGTCATCATGGGTGGAGCGAAAGTCTCCGATAAGATTCAGGTGATCAATACACTCATGGAAAAAGCGGATACCATCCTCATCGGCGGAGCCATGGCCTACACCTTCCTCAAAGCCCAAGGGCACGACATGGGAATGAGCCGTGTCGAGGAAGATAAGCTCGATCTGGCACTCGATATTTTGAAGAATGCGGAAGCCAAAGGCGTGAAATTCCTCCTCCCGGTAGATACCCGCGTCACATCCGAATTCGCCGACGATGCTCCCACCGAAGTCACCGCCAAATACAGCGAAGGCGGCAGCATTCCTGCGGATAAAGAAGGGATCGATATCGGATCTGCGAGTATCGAAAATTTCGTAAAAGAAATCGCCACGGCAGGCACCATTATCTGGAATGGCCCCATGGGCGTCTTCGAAAAACGCGGATTCCATTTCGGCACCGAAGCTGTGGCCAAAGCCGTTGCTGAAAGTCCAGCCCTCACGATTATCGGAGGAGGTGATTCGGTCACAGCCGTAAATAAGTTTGGTTACGCAGAGCAGATGGATTTCAATTCCACCGGCGGCGGAGCTTCTCTTGAGCTTCTCGAAGGTAAAGTGCTTCCAGGCGTCGCCGCAATTGCCGACGTCTAGACGCGCTTACCACTTGCCCTCCCGAAGGCTCCGCCGATAGTCGGCGGAGCCTTTTTCTTTCTACAACACACACGAATTCCCCCTCATGAGCCGAAAGCCGATCATCGCCGCCAATTGGAAGATGAATATGACCCCCCAGGAGACCGATGATTTCCTCACCGCATTCATGCGTGGGCTTGGAAATGACGATTCCGTAGACGTCGTCATCTGTCCTCCATTTGTGTCTCTCGCAGCGGCAAAAGCGCACCTCGCTGAAAGCACGAATATTGCCCTCGGAGCGCAAAACATGAACGCTGCCCCCTCCGGTGCCCACACCGGCGAGACCAGCGCCCGTATGCTCCGCGAGCTCTTCTGCACCTACGTCATCATCGGCCACAGCGAGCGCCGCTCGCTCTACGGTGAGACCGATGCTGAGATCAATGCAAAGGTCGCCGTCGCTCACGAGTCTCGGTTGAAGCCCATTTTCTGCCTTGGCGAAACGCTCGAAGAGCGCGACGCAGGCAAGGTCGAAGCCGTCCTCGCACAACAAGTAAAAGATGGTCTCGCTGGATTCAGCGCCAAGCAGTTAGCTGATACGGTTGTTGCCTACGAGCCTGTCTGGGCCATCGGCACCGGTCGCACCGCCAGCGCCCAGCAAGCGCAGGACGCTCACGCCTTTATTCGCTCCCAGATAGCAGCGCTTTCAGACGACACCACGGCCGCCAAAATCCGCATTCAATACGGAGGCAGTGTAAAGCCTGCGAACACGGTCGAATTGATGGGGCAGCCCGACGTCGATGGAGCCCTCGTCGGAGGTGCCAGCCTCGAATCGGGGAGCTTCCTGGAGATCGTAAAAGGTGCAGCCAAGGTCGCCGCAGGAGAAGAGTAAAAAACACTTTTATGCGCCTGAAACGCTTCCAAGGCCTCGTCCCAGGACAAGGTTTCGCCGCTAAAGTTCCGTCCGTTCCTTACGACGTTGTAAATACCCAAGAAGCACGTGCCCTCGCCGAGGGCAACGCGCATTCGTTTCTTCACATTGTCCGTCCCGAAATCGATCTTCCGGAAGATACTGGTCAATATTCCGATGAGGTCTACGCGAAATCCGTAGAGAATCTCAAGCGCTTCCAAAATGAAGGCGCTCTCGTCCGTGAATCTACCCCGAGTATCTACCTCTATCGCCAGCAGATGGGCGAGCACATCCAGACTGGCGTCACCGCCGTCTGCCACGTCGATGATTACAACAACGACGTCATCAAGAAGCACGAGAAAACCCGTCCCGAGAAAGAAAACGACCGCACCCGCCTTACCTCCGAACTTGGCGCAAACACCGGTCCAGTCTTCCTCACCTACAAAGACGACCCAGCAATCGACGCCCTCGTAGAAGCCGCCACCGCCGGCGAACCTGTTTCTCAGACCACCGCTCCCGATGGCGTCATTCACACCGTCTGGCGCGTTCAGGGCGACGAGGCCTCCGCCCTCGAAACGGCTTTCGGAGACGTCCCAGTTTCCTACGTCGCCGATGGCCACCACCGCAGCGCCAGCGCAAGTCGCGTAGGCACCGAGCGACGCAAAGCCAACTCTGCACACACCGGCGAGGAAGATTACAACTGGTTCCTCAACGTCCTCTTTCCAGGCTCTCAGCTCAAGATCCTCGGTTACAACCGTGCCGTCCACGATCTCAACGGCCACACCGAAGAAGAACTCCTCGCCGCCATCAGCGAGAAATTCACCATCGCCCCCGCTGAAGACAAAGAACCCACCGGTCCAAACCAGGTTCGAATGATCCTCGGCGGAAAATGGTACACCATCTCCTGGCCCGCACCCGACGCCAGCGACCCCGTAGGTTCGCTCGACGTCAGCGTTCTCCAAGATGGCATCCTCGCCCCACTTCTCGGAATCGAAGACCCCCGCACCAGCACCCGAATCGATTTCGTAGGCGGCATCCGCGGCTCCGAAGAACTAGAGCGCCTCACCCAAAACGGGCGCGCCGCCGTAGCCTTCGCCCTCCACCCCGTAAGCGTAGAAGAACTCATGGCCATCGCCGACGCCGGCGAAATCATGCCCCCCAAAAGCACCTGGTTCGAGCCAAAGCTAAGAAGTGGCTTCTTCATCCACACGTTCTAGAGTGACTCTGTGAAAACGGCGAATTCTCTATCTGAATCGAACGGATGGGTAGCGAAGAGGTGCGATAGCCTCGACGCGATGCGCACCGCTAATATTCAATTTTGGCAACAGCAGGGTGGCGCCGCCATCCGGCAAGCGGCCTGGGAACTCGTCGTAGAGACATGGAAAGCCCAAGGAAGAAACCTCGATGAACTCCGATTTCAAAGATCTCCTGCGGTTGTTCGCCGAGGGTAATGCGTCGCTCCGTGCACAGCGCTCAAGGAGATGTTACCGTCAAGCCTAGAAAGCTGGATCCAATGAACGCCATGCTCGTCCGCCTATTGCCACTTTCGATTCTAGTAAATCGCTGCCGCGCAGGTTCCTATTGCAGGATGGCGTGAGAGCGAGATTACAGGCGATCCTCACCCGAGGTACGAACATGCCTTTGTGGCACTAGGAAACCGTTTTTACGCTCTCGGCGGACGCCGGATCCAGCCGGTCGATATCTTCGATCCGGCGGCGAAATCGTAGGCAACCGGGAAAAAGCCACCCATCGAGCTTCACCATTTTCAAGCCATCACCTGGGAGGATAAGATCGTCTTCGCCGGAGTGGCTCAGGAAGTCGATATCTTCGATTTCCAATCAGGGGCCTGGAGAACGCTCAAGCAACCGATCCCCACACCACAGAAAGGAACGATGGCCTTCGGGGACGAAGGATCAGTGGTGGCAATCGGCGGAAAAAGCGCCCGAAAAACGGCACACACACAAGTAGAAGCCCTGAAATTGGAAAAACAAACCAGGAGTGAATCGCCCTCACTTTTCCAAGGAAGGTACGCCACCCAACCAGTGGTTCACCATGGCGTGCTCTACCTCCAAGTAGGCTCCGTAACACAAAGAGGAACAGAGACCCGCACAATGATTTCGCTGCCGCTCGACCAGCACCTCGGAGTTTGCCCGCTCGATGAAGCTTCGCTTTATCGAGCGATAGCCCAGTTCCACCAGCATTAGACTGGAAAGCCCAGTATCACATCGCCATCGTAGGCGAATCTTTGGCCGGTACCGAGTTTCAATCCGCGCCCCCGTGAGGGGGCGACTCTCCAAAGGATGCGGCGCTCAAGGCTGCCTCTGGTTTCAATCCGCGCCCCCGTGAGGGGGCGACTGGAGGAAATCACGTCCGTGATTCCGCTCTGCCGTTTCAATCCGCGCCCCCGTGAGGGGGCGACAAACCCCTCAAGGGAATTAGCCGGC
>CALAIY010000047.1 GCA_937922595.1 uncultured Verrucomicrobiales bacterium
CTCAAGCCGCCCCCCATCCGCCACAAAAACCCGCCGCTCCGCACCCATCACCCACGCCGCCGCCAGCGTCGCATGCCCACACAGCGGCACCTCCACCCTAGGCGTAAAATAGCGAATCCGCTCCCCCGCCACAAACGCCGTCTCCGAATACCCCACCACCGCAGCCACCCTCTGCATCACCTCCTCCGGAGGAAACCCATCCTTCCCACACACATACACCCCCGCCGGATTTCCCGCCAATCCACCCTCCGCAAACGAAGCCACACCAATCACCTTCTTACTAAGATCTTCCTCCATCATTCGTAGTTACAGAGATAAGCCGCCATGAAAACAACAATTACACTCCTAGTCACCACCCTCGCCCTCTCCCTCACCGCACCCGCCCAGCAAAAGAAAGGCCTCACCCTAAACGACGCCCTCAAGAAAGGCCGCAGCGCCTTCCACAAAGGGAATTACACAGACGCCAAGAAATACTTCACCCTCATCCAAAAACACAAACCAAACCACCAAAGCAGCCGCAATTACCTCGCCCAAATTAAAGTCATCGAGCAAGAACGCGGAGGAAACCCCTCCCTCGAAGCCAAGATGAACCTAATAAAAATCCCCAAAGTAGACTACAACGAAGCTACTCTCCGCGAAGCCATCGATCACATGATCGCCATCGCTTCCACCACAGGTTTCCGCCCCAATATCATCCTAAAAATCCCCCCCGCAAAAGCCGAGAAACGTATCAACCTACAGCTCAGCAACGTCCCCTTCGCCTACGCCCTAAAAACCCTAGGCTCCCTAGCCGGCGTAAAATTCACCTACCACGAACACGCCATCGTAGGCACTCCCTCGAGCTAGATTTTTTCACCTCGATCCAATCGATACCCGGGCACTCACTCACCCGCCGCGCTTCTTTCCATAGATCATATCCTTCGTGCGGAGCTGCACGGGAGTGCCGCAATACATGCAGCGGAACCAACGGAAAATGAGAGCGTGCACCGCCGTGCCGCCTACATGGCCTAGCGGGAACCATGGGTGCGCCTTGCTGTTTTTAATGCAGCGGCGAGACATGAGATTGGGCACACCACAAATACGGCAGCGAGTGCTCGCTCCAATAATAAGGGATGCAATGCCGAGCACGATGGTGATCCCCAGGAAGACGACGAACGCCATAGGAAATGGCTGCTCGTTCGGCTCCAGCTCACTCGTGAAACGCTCGTAAAGAACGTAAAGCATCCACACTGTAGCAACGCCGAAAGAGATCCGGGCAAACAACGCGGTGAGAAATTTAAACCACAGCGCAATCGGCGCGTGGTGCTCAACCCCGCGGATGACCCACCGGGAAACCACTTCATCCGCATTCACCCGCATCGGGCCGGCAGCCTCACCCTCTTCATTGATGCTGTTGCGAGAAAGCGGTTTCACCGCCGTGCGCCCTTCGTTGATATCCTCGAAAGTCTTCATTTTCGAGCGATCAAATGGCGCAGGATCTCCGCTCGGTGTCGTCATCGGAGCAAGCGGGACTGCTGGTGCCGCCGCTGCCGCAGGCGCAGCCGCAGCGAGTGCTGCAAAATTATCTGGTGCCGCCGCCACAGGCGCTCCCCCAACCGGAGGTCTCCCCTGGCGCGCATTCTCGATCCAACCAGCGATCACCACCTCACCAGGCACCTTCGTAAAAATCTGATGCTCCTTGTTGCCCAAAACAAGCCGGGCATGCAGCTCCTCAGAATCCTGCTGGGCAAGAAGATTAAGATTATCAAAACCGACCGCCGATAAAAGGCGCATCGCGGGGCTGGAGGAATCGGACATGTGGAGGAGGAAAGCGGGGAAATTTTAAGACACGGAAACCACGGAAATACGGAACTTGCTAGATGGTTTTTTAGATAATTACGGAGAATAGGTTCCGTGCTTTCCGTATTATTTACTAGCCAAGAGCGGCAAGCATCTGCTGAAGCTGATCTCGCCGCGCTTCCCAAGAAGCCACGCGCTCTTTCGCTTCGGCGACGACTTCGGGCTTGGCGTTTTCTACGAATTTTGGGTTTTTGAGTTTAGCCCCCGCTTTGGTGATCTCCTTTTCCACCTTCTCGAGCTCTTTCCCGAGGCGGCTGCGCTCAGCATCCACATCGATGAGCCCATCCAGCGGCATCACAAATTCACCAATATCTGTCGCCACCGCTGGTGTCCCGGCCGGTGCAGTGAATGCCGGATCGATCGTGACGTCTTTGGCTCCAGCAAGGAGAGCAAGTGCCGCCGCTTCTCCTCCCGCCCAATCAGCGATTGGCTTTAGGATGAAAGCGACATTCTTATTCGCGCCTAGATTATACTCGGCTTTGAGATTTCGAAGCTTACGCACCGCTTCGTAGATCTCTCCTGCCTGTGCTGCTTTCTCAGAGAGATCCGCATCGATCACATCGCCAGTCGGGAGAAGTGTCGTCATGAGCGGCTGCCCATCAATGGTGAAGCCGAGCATTTCCCAGAGTTCCTCAGTGATGTGCGGCATGTACACGTGGAGTAGTGGGAGGAAGCGCTGGAGCACACGATCCATTACAGCGAGCGTCGTCGCTTTGGCATCCGCATCGCCCCCTTCACGGAAATCCGCTTTGATACTTTCGAGGAAGCGGTCGCAATAGGTGCCCCAGAAAAACTCGTATAAGTGCGCCGCGGCGTCGTTGAATTTATAAGCAGCAAGCGCAGCAGCAAAATCGCCCTCTAGCTTCGCTAACTTATGCAGCGTATCGGCAGCGTAGATAGATAGCTTAGCTGCGTCGATTTCTGGTGAAGCACTTTCCCCCTCACCGACCATCTGACGGTATCTTACCGCATTCCATAGCTTCGTGGCGAAGTTACGGCCTTCCTCCACCTGCTTTTCATCGAACTTCACATCCGTGCCAGTCGGCGCCATCCGGAGAAGACCAAAGCGCACACCATCCGCTCCATACTTAGCGATAAGATCCAGCGGATCTGGGCTATTCCCCAAGCTCTTGCTCATCTTACGGCCTTGGCGGTCGCGAATGATGGAGGTGAAGAAGACATTGGTGAATGGCTTCTCTCCCTTCCACTCGTAGCCAGCCATAATCATCCGGGCGACCCAGAAGAAGATAATGTCCGGACCGGTAACGAGGTCGCTCGTGGGGTAAAATTTCTTCTGCGTGGCATCATCCATCGTGGCGTATGGCCAGAGCCAAGAGGAGAACCAAGTATCCAGCACATCGGGGTCTTGCTTCCACTCGCCTTCCTCTGGAGGATCAATGCCCACGTAAATATCACCGTTTTCAGCATCGCTGGTATCGAGAGCGGTATCTTGGAGATCGGTCGCTTTATCTGCGCGATACCACACCGGAATCTGATGCCCCCACCAAAGCTGGCGAGAAATGCACCAGTCTTGGATATTTTCCATCCAATGGAGGTAGGTCTTTTTCCAGCGCTCAGGCCGGAAGGTGATCTCATCACTGGCCACGGCTTCGGTCGCTTTATCCAGACTAGGATACTTGAGAAACCACTGCATCGAAAGACGAGGCTCGATGGGCACATTGCCGCGCTCGCTGAAGCCAACGTTATTTTCGTAAGCCTCCGATTTCACCAGCTGGCCCATCTCTTCGAGAATCTCGGCAGCTTTCTCGCGAGCCGCGAAGCGCTCCATGCCATCAAGCTCGGGGCAATCCGGGCAATTAATTTTCCCGTCCGGATGAAGGACATCAATGGCAGGAAGATTGTGCCGCTGGCCAATTTCGTAATCCGCGCGGTCATGCGCCGGAGTGACCTTGAGGACGCCCGTGCCGAATTCGATATCGATATGCTCATCAGCAACGATCGGGATCTCCGCTTCCGGGAATGGGCGGATGGCGTTTTTCCCGAGAAGATCGGCATAGCGCGGATCCTTGGGATTTACCGCGATGGCCGTGTCGCCCATAAGCGTCTCCGGGCGTGTGGTGGCGATCTCTACCCAGCGATCGGCTTCCCCTGCGATCTTATAGCGCATCGTGTAGAGCGTGCTCTTCTGCGGCGTCATGAGCACCTCCTCATCGGAGATGGCAGTGAGCGATTTCGGGCACCAATTCACCATGCGGCGCCCGCGGTAGATGAGGCCTTTCTCAAAGAGATCTACGAAAACACCCCGCACCTCGCGGGTGTAGCCCTCGTCCATCGTGAAGCGCTCACGATCCCAATCGAGCGAGCAGCCGAGGCTCTTGAGCTGTTGGATGATGATGCCGCCCTTGTCGTTTTTCCAATCCCAGATTTTTTCAAGAAACGCATCGCGCCCAAGATCGTGGCGGGATTGCCCGGTCTCTTTGCGCAGCTCGCGCTCCACGACGGATTGCGTCGCAATCCCTGCGTGATCTGTGCCCGGAAGCCAAAGCACCGCTTTCCCCTCCTGGCGCGCGCGACGAGCGAGAATATCCTGGATCGTATTATTAAGGACATGCCCGAGATGGAGAACGCCAGTGACGTTCGGCGGAGGAATCACGATGGAATACCCCGGTTTTTCCGACTTTTCGTCGCCTTTAAAACAGCCCTCGGAGACCCAGCGGTCGAACCACTTTTTCTCGACGTCTGCGGGTTGATATGCCTTTGAAGGGGCGTCTGAATTTTCCGTTTCTACTGCGGCCATGGGGCGTGGACTATCCTGCCCGCGTGCGCCTTTGCAACCCGCTCGCGCCCGGCTATCCTGCGCGCCTCTAATCCGATGATTCCCGACCCCTCCAGCCAGACCCGACGCCGTGCCCTCGGCACCCTGGGCGCCGTCGCCGGTAGCATGGTATTCGAGCCAGGCCAGCTTCTAGCCGCACCTACACCCGTATGGAAGCCAGTCACTATCAACGACCGAGAATACATTACATCGGATGACATCAAGGCATTTTACCGCTTTGAATCTGTGAAGCGCTCGGGCAGGAAGACGATTTTCCGATCCCCCACCCTCGTTTTGGAGGCCAACAGCGGTTCTCAAGAATTGCTCATCAATCAGGTGAAGTTCATTCTCAGCTTCCCCACAATTTCTAAAGGAGGGAAACTTCTCATCTCCCGCCTCGATCTCGCAAAGCTCATCGATCCCGTCCTCCGCCCGACGAGTATCGCAATTTCTGAGCCCTTCGATACCGTGGTGATCGACCCCGGCCATGGGCGTCAGGACACCGGCGGAAGATCGATCTACGGGCATGAAAAGGAATATGCCCTCGATACCGCACTCCAAATGCGCCAGGAGCTCCTCAAGCGAAAATTCAAAGTGAAGATGACGCGCAGCACCGACACTTACCCGACGCTTGGCGAGCGGGTAAAGCTCGCCAACGCCGTCCCCAATTCGATCTTCATCAGCGTCCACTACAATTCCGGACCACGTTCTGCCGATGGCCTGGAGACCTTCGCCCTCTCTCCGCAAGGCACCGCATCCACCTACGATCAGCTCAAGCAAAGCGACGGCTCAAAATACGGAGGCAACAACCGCGATGCGGAAAACATCGCACTCGCCACCGCCGTGCACGCCTCAATGATCTTCACCACAAGGAAGCTATTTCCAGGAGCCGTGACCGATCGCGGATTGAAGCGCGCCCGCTTCAAAGTCCTCCGTGGGCTTACCAATCCTTCGGTGCTCATCGAAGGTGGGTTTTTGAGTAACCCAAAAGAGGCACGGCGAATCGCCAGCCCGAAGTATAGGAAGGCAATTGCGATTGCCGTGGCGCAGGGCGCCCAGAATTACCGGGACGCGGTACTAAGACGGCGGCGGAAAAAATAACGAAACGCCGTCTCTACAAAATCGAAACAGAAAGATCTGGCTCTCGCAGTTTTCGATTAAAGGACGAGTTTCCCAACGTTTTTGGGTTTTCCAGCCGGGCGAGGTCGCGGGGATTTTCGAGATCGAAGTAGTGATCCGCCTGCAGCTGGCGCGCGAGGGTAATCTTTCCGCTCTGGCGAGGCCCGAGAATGGCAATGACTGGGGTGGACTGAAAGGTATGTCTTGAGGGTGGCTTGCGCCCGTTTCCGGCTCTGTTCTTGTGTTTGAGACATTACCCCTCTCATTATCCTTGAAAATTCGGTGATCACCGCCGAATTTTCAGGGATAATTGGCACTCTGATGAGCGAATCGGACTAGGGCAGGGGCTGGAAAAAGCTGAAGTCTTTTTCTTCGGGGGTGTATTTCCGGGCGCGAAAGGCGGCGATCTCTTCGGAATCCATATCTTCGAAGAATGGATGGTCGCCAGGGTCTCCCTGGATGAGTTGCTGGAGACCCCAGGGGCCGCCACAATCTTCGATTGGATCCGAGCCGCGGCCTTTGAGGAGGACCACTTCATCGGGAAGACTTGGGTCTTCGATGATTTCTTCGATTTTGAGGACGTGCTCCCAGCCGTCGCCGAAGTCGTAGGTGTAGTGAATTTTCTTGAAGCCACGCTGAAGGAGGTCGCCGAGGGAGATGTCGTGCTCGGAGATTTCATCCGCGTCACCGAAGTTTGGGATATCATGCCCGGGGACATCCTGCTCGATGCGGAGGGCGATGCGGTGGCCTTCTCGGATTTCGAAGGCGTGGAGGTGGTAGTCTTCCCAGCCCATGGCTTCCTGGATGATTTCATGAAGCATGGCGAAATCACAACGCAGCGGGACGCGGATGCGACGCCAGAGGGGGGGCTTTATGCCGGTGAGGTCGATGCGGATGGTGGCGTGCTTGCCGGCGTGTAGCCGTTTCCCGCGAGGGGCAGCTTTCTTTTTCCGAGACTTTGCGATGGTGGATTGCTCCTCTTGTTGGGCGAGGTCGGCGAGGAGTTCGAGCTTGGGAAGGAGCGCTTCGAGGTCATCGGGAGTTTTTCCTTCGAGGAGTTTTTCGAGCTGATCCGGGTCGATTCCGGTATCCATGAGTCGCTGGATCCCATCGAGCGGGCTTTGGCTGGGAGGATCTTCGGCTCCGGGGGCGAAGAGTTCGAAGCCGGGGATCTCGGTTGTGAGTGGGGAGAGTGCGAGGGCAACCTCGGGGGAGGCTGTGAGAACACCCGCAGGGCGGGAGCCAAGTTTTTCAGCAACACGGGTGAATTCGCGCTGAACGACGGGCCAGAGAGGCTCATCGAAGGGGATGAGGGGGAAATCTTCCGGGTCGTCGGGCATGTGGGCGTGTCCATCGGCGGAAATGACGACGATGGCGCGCAGGTAGCGGGGGGCTCCGCCATCTTTATCCATGACGGGCTCAGGGAAGGGCTTGGAATCGACTTCCCACTGATCGTCGCCCTCAGGGAGGGCCGCGATACGAGGGGCGAAGAGATCGTCGGTGGGAGAGATGATGTGGGACGGCTCGACTCGGGGAAAGGCTCCGAAGGTGTAGGTGCACTTGCCGGGGAGATCTTGGAATACAGGGAGGCGCGGCCATTCGCCTTTTTCGTGCCGACGTTCCTCGTCCTCGAAATCCTTTTTGTCGAGGCCACCGGTTTCCGCGAAAGCGAGACCGTAGCGGAGCCCCTGGAGGAGAAGTTGGGCTTCGGCTTCGTCGATAGCCCAGGGGAAACGCCCGGGCTGCCACGAACGAAAGTAAGGGTAGCCTGGGCTAGAAGCAGGAGGGGCTTTGAGCCCAAGTGATTCCCAGAGGGCGAAGTCCTCCAGCTCAAGCTCTTCGCGGGGCGCAAAACTGATTTCAAGCATACGCTGGCGGTACATGCCAGTTTCCCTCGAAGGCTGACCGGTGAGGAATACCTCATTCCAGAAGTAGAGGCCTTCTGGGAAGCGGTAGAGACAGAGCCCGAAGACCTGCCCGGCGCCCCCCATAGTGGCGCCTACAACGGGGTAATCCCCGCCGATGGCAGGATCGGGGAAGCCGAACCAGTCACTATCCGAAAGGCCTTCCCAGGGCTTGGCGTCGCGAAAGGCTTCGGCGGCGGCGTAAAGCTCGCGAAGGAGGGGCTCGGGGATATCGATTTTGAAGATGGACATCGGGTTGCCGTAACCCAGGATCTGGAGCCACGGCGAGCAGAAAAATGAAATATTGGAATTCTGCTTAGGCGATTTCGTGGAAGAGATAGCGCTGAAAATCGACAAAAGTGGTGCGGACGCTTTTGGCGTCGCCTAGTTCGGCGAAGGCTTCATTGAGGCCGCTATATTTTAGGGTGAGGATATTTGAGAGGTTTGCGGAATCGAGCTCGGTGATGCCGCTGGCGACGTATTGAGTGAGTACGAAATCCAGGAACGCCTGATGCCGATCTTCATAGTGGGAGAAGATGAGATCACGGTGGGTGGTAGCGCGATTTTCCCGCGTCACTAGGGAATGGGCATAGGCGATGTGGGCGAGTACATCGTAGAGATCACTCTCTTCTCCTTCTACTAACGTACGGAGCTCTTCGAGCTGAGTGCCGCCGTAGCCTTTTTCGGCGAGACCATCGAGGAGCTTTTTGCGAGTATCAGGGTGGCTCCAGATTTCACGGAGTTCTTCTTCGCTTCCGAAAAAAGTGGGGATATCGCCGTAGAGCTTTTCGAGAAATTCTTGGGAGGAAAGCGGTTTACCTCCGGCTCCCCAGAAAGTGGTCTGTGCCATGTGTTGGATCTGGCGGGCTTTGCCATCGGCGAGGGTAATCTTGAGAATTCTCCGGCCTTCGCCGGGCTCGGGAGCTTCACCCGGCTCTTTGGGTTCCTCGCCTTCTCCACCGATGGGCGGCAGTGTGGGCTCAGGCTCAAGAGGCTCACCATCCCAGGTGGCGTCATTGAAGTGGTGGTAGGCTTTTACGAAATCGTAGACAGTGAAGTAATCCTTACCTTCATAGAGGCGGGTGCCGCGGCCGATGATCTGTTTGAATTCGATCATGGAATTCACAGGCCGCATGAGGACGATGTTGCGCACCTCGCGGGCATCGACGCCGGTGGAGAGTTTTTGGGAGGTTGTTAGAATCGTGGGGATCGACTTCTCGGTATCTTGGAAATTGGCGAGGTGGGTTTCGCCGATCTTGCCGTCGTTTGCGGTGACGCGGGCGCAGTAATCGGGATGCTTGCTGGTCTTGCGTTGGTTGATGAGATCGCGAACGGCGGCGGCGTGGTTTTGCGTAGCGCAGAAGACGATGGTTTTTTCGTCTTGGTTGATTTGCTCCATGAAGAGATCGACGCGTTTTGCCTCACGCTCTTTGATTTCGATAATGCGGTTGAAATCGGATTCTTCGTATAACTTGCCTTCCTCGGCTTCACCGTCGGCGATCTCATCGTCTGAGGTGTAGACGTAGTCGTCGATGGTGGTCTGGATTTGGACGACGCGGAAGGGGGTGAGGAAACCGTCGTTGATGCCTTCTTTGAGGGCGTAGGTGTAGAGGGGCTCGCCGAAGTATTCGTAGGTGTCGGCGTTTTTATCGCGCTTGGGGGTGGCGGTGAGGCCGAGCTGCACTGCCGGGGCGAAGTATTCGAGGATGCCGCGCCAGTTGCCTTCGTCGTTGGCTCCGCCGCGGTGGCATTCGTCGATGATGATGAAATCGAAGAAATCGGGCGGGTATGCTCCGAAGTTAGGCTCGGGGAGTTTTGTCTGGTAATTAATTCCAGACATGAAGGTCTGGAAGATGGTGAAGAAAATACTGCCGTTTTTCGGGACGTGGCCGTGCTTGCGCACCTCGTCGGGCGAGATGCGTTTGAGGGCGTCTTCGGGGAAGGCGGAGAAGGAATTGAATGCCTGGTCGGCGAGGATATTGCGGTCGGCGAGGAAGAGGATGCGGGGGCGGCGGGTGGGTTCGCGGCCGAGGTTCCAGCGGGCGTGGAAGAGCTTCCAGGCGAGCTGGAAGGCAATGGCAGTTTTCCCGGTGCCGGTGGCGAGGGTGAGCAGGATGCGTTGCTGACCTTCGGCTACTACATCGAGGGTTTTTTGGATCGCGAGATCCTGGTAGTAGCGGGGCTGCCATTTGCCGCTGCGGTCTTCGAAGGGGATTTCGGCGAAGCGCTCGCGCCAGGTGAGCTGCTCGGGGTAGGTCATGCGCCAGAGTTCGTCTGGCGTGGGGAAGGTGGTGATGTCGCCTTCTTTGCCGGTCTCGCGATCGATTTGGTAGATCGATTCGCCATTGGTGGCGTAGGTGAAGCGGAGCTGGAGCTTTTCGGCGTAGAGCTTGGCCTGGCCGACTCCTTCGCTGGCGGAGAGGTCCTTACGCTTGGCTTCGATGACGGCGAGCCGGCGGTTGCGGTAGACGAGGATGTAATCGGCGATCTCGGCCTTGGTGCGGCGGCCTCCACCGATGAGGCGCCCGAGGGTGATCTCGCATTGCCGCTCGCGCTGGACCTTGCTGCCCTCGACGACACCCCAGCCAACCGCCAGGAGGGCGGGGTCGATCAGCTCAGCTCGGGTCTCCGCTTCGTTCATGGCGGGAAAACTCGACGGTGGATGGGGGATTTCTAGTAATTTTATGAGCTGGGTTACTTTGGGCGATCCGGGCTTATTCTTTGGGGATTTGGCCGCAAAAAAGCGCAGAAAACGCAAAACTGGATTCTTTGGATTTTTGGCTGCAGATGATTCTTGGGCCTTCAGATTAGCGTTTATAGGAGGATGTCGCTCTGCATGAGTGCCTTATGTGAATATGGGGGATTATGAGTCCCTTGGTTTTAAGCAAGAAAATCGCGGATTCATGCCGTTTTCTTCTATTAACACAAGCTTCTACTCAGCCATGAAATACTCGTAACTCTCTCAATATGAATATAATGCTCCTATAAACGCTAATCGAGATTCTCATTTTTCTGATCACCGCTCCCGGACTTGATGTTTTTCCGTTTTTGTGGAGGTGTCTTTTTATGCTGCTATTTCTGATCGCAGCGGTAAAAATTGGCATGGCAATCCCTGTTTCTCAGATCGACCGGTGGCGTGGAGTCCCCTCGGAGACCCAGGTTTTGGAGTTTAAAGAGGCTAAAAATAGCTTTCCGGATGCGAAGCTTTTCCGCTACTGCGTCGCCCTGGCGAACGAAGGTGGTGGGCACCTCATCCTTGGCGTGAGTGATCGACCGCCCCGGGAGGTGGTGGGCACGGACACGTATAAGAACCCGGTGAAGACGGCGGCTAAAGTTTTTCAGAAGCTCCATTTTCGCGTCGAAATCCACGAGGTTGCGCACCCGGGTGGCAGGGTAATCGTCTTTGAGATTCCGGGCCGCCCGGCTGGCACGGCCTACCAATGCGAGGGTTCTTACCTGATGCGTGCCGGGGAAGAACTCGTTCCAATGAGCGAGGATCGGCTGCGCCGGATTTTTGCTGAGGGGGCGGGCGATTGGCTGAAAGAGCCGGCGGCGCGGGGCTGCTCTGCGGAGGATATCGTGACCTTACTCGATACCCAGAGCTACTTCGATCTCATTGGGCTCCCGTATCCGGACGGGCGTGATGCTGTGCTCGAGCGTTTTGCCAGCGAGCAGCTTATTGTAAGAGCGGGGAGCAGCTGGGACGTGACGAACCTTGGCGGTATCCTCTTCGCAAAATCTCTCAATGCATTCGATGGCCTCCGCCGCAAAGCACTGCGTATTATCGTTTACGACGGCCAGGGGAAGCTGAAGACCAAGCTGGACCGCACGATCGAGAAAGGCTATGCTGTGGGCTTCGAACCGCTCGTCCTCCTCGTGGATGGGCTCATCGAATCTAACGAAGTCATCGAACG
Organism: uncultured Verrucomicrobiales bacterium; assembly: GCA_937922595.1. Lineage (GTDB taxonomy): Bacteria > Verrucomicrobiota > Verrucomicrobiia > Verrucomicrobiales > DEV007 > CALAIY01. Next base: position 11,553 of record CALAIY010000047.1, read on the forward strand.
GGCGCTGCGGGAAGAGACGAAGATGTTTCCGCTCATCGCCATCCGTGAACTTCTGGCAAACGCCTTGATCCACCAAGAGTTCACCGAGACGGGCGCGAGCGTTATGATCGAGCTTTTCAATGACCGTATCGAGATCTCGAACCCTGGCAGGCCGGATATCTCTACGGACCGCTTCATCGATGAATACCGCTCCCGCAACGAGACCCTGGCCGATCTCATGCGCCGCCTCAAAATCTGTGAGGAAAAGGGCAGCGGCGTCGATAAGGTGATCAACGCTGCCGAGTTTTTCCAGCTCCCTGCGCCCGACTTTCGCGCGAGCGAAAACCGCACCACGGCCATCCTTTTTGCGCCCCAGGAAATCGATGAGATGGAGCGCGATGCCCGCGTTCGCGCCTGCTACCAGCACGCCTGCCTCCGCTATGTAATGAACGAGAAAATGACCAACCAGAGCCTACGCAGCCGCTTCAAACTGCCCGCCGAAAAAGGGGCTACGGTCTCGCAGATCATTTCGGCGACCCTCAAAGCGGATCGGATCAAAGTGGCAGATCCCGACCAGGCTTCGACGCGCTACCGCAGTTATGTTCCTTTTTGGGCTTAACTTTACGGATTTCCGAAAGATTCTTACTTAAAAGCAAACGGCTTAAGAAGCTTGAAAAATTCCTAACCATCTCATTTTGAACAACATCCTCCTATAAACGCTAATCGAGAGCTTTTATTGGTGGTTTGGGGCATGCTTGCGGTTCCGGAACGAAGGAGATGCGTTTCGTTTGGATAAGTCTAGAGCGGGAGAAGAGAATGGCGGATAGTTCGCCTGCCAGAAATGAAAGAGCCAATTCTCCGGGAGGTGAACCGCAGATTTCGCGGATTTACGCAGATTTTTGCTGTCGGAATCTGCGGTTTATAGACCGCCCTAGAGTTCGCCGGCGAAGGCGCGTTGGAGGAGGGACTGCTTGAGTTCGGCGAGGGCGGCGAGCTTCCGGGTGTAGATGGATTCGAGGCGACGGGTCTCGGTGGAGAGGGCGTCCAGTTTTTGGACGATGGCTTTTTGGATTGGGAGGGGTGGATAGCTCAGCTCGATTTTTTTCAAATCACGAATATTTATTTGCATCAAGGCTGCACCATAAGTTTTTTCTTTGATCTGTGTTTGAACCGGAGGAGCCGTGAGAAGATAATATCCGAACCTCTGATCGATGATTTCAGATTTGAACCTAATTGGGACGATCCCTCGAGTGACGTTTGCACCTTTAAGCTCAGGTATTGCTACTGATATTGTTCCAGTCGATCCCCGGACACACATTAGTAATTCGTCTCCGGTCAATGTAGTTCGATCGTACGAATCCGCCTTGGTTGGATCAATCCTTTTTAATCCTTCCATTCCTATAACGGGCTGACGCATATCGGTAGGTCTGACAATCGGCAGTCCTCCTGGACGATCCTCACCAGGCTGAACGATTCCATACGAAAGACTGCAAGTCTCTTCGACACTATCCTTCAGCGTCGTCTCCACCCAGTCATCGCCTTTTTGGGAGAAGGTGGAATGGAGGACTGATTGGAAGAGTTCGCGGGCGTTTTGGAGGTTGCGTTCGGCGTGGGCGGTGGCCGCCGCGATCCCCTCGAAGGCTTCGTCCAAGATCGCTACGATCCGCTGCTGCTCGGTGATGAGTGGGATAGGGACTCGCAGCTCTGTAAGCTTCGACGCATTGAATCCACCTTGAGCAGATCCCGAAGTCCCTAATCCAATTTTTTCCCAATACTCTTTGGTCTGGAAAAAAAGAATGAGAAAATTTGGGAGAAGCGAAGGCGTGCCAATACGAAGCCGGATTAAATAGGAGGCAGCAATGGCATCTGGTGGGCTTTCTACCAAATAGCTTTTTCCGGTCGTTGCTCCTGTTCGTGCAAAAACAACCGAATCAAAACGAAA
>CALAIY010000048.1 GCA_937922595.1 uncultured Verrucomicrobiales bacterium
AAGCCATGACCATTCTTCGCCCCCTTGTCCTAGCATCACTCCTCACCCTCTCCGCAATTGCCGAAGACGCTGCGCCCACACCCGGAGTGCTCTCACCCCAAGTGCAAGCCGCTGTAGAATCCCTCTTCGATCCCGAACTCGATAGCAGCGGTTTTTCCGCCGCACTCAGGGGAGCCAGCGATCTCAACGTCCCTCAGCAAGTCATCGTTGAAGCCCAAGTCATCCGCCACGTCTTCCGTGAGCCCTCCACGAAAAACGCCGGAGCATCCCTCACCATGCTTTCCTCACTTCTCGATCTCGATGAAGGCTACGACCCCGATATCTCCCCCATCTTCGACTCCAAGAATGAAGCGCGCGCCGTCGTCTCCTACGGCTACGCCCTCGCCGCCTACGAAAAAGGAGACATCGAAGCAATGCGAAAAAATGTCACCGAAGCATTCTGGCTCCACCCCCAGCAAGCCCCCCTCTTCGCCGAACTCGTCACCAAATACCGCGACAATCAAAAAATGGCCTCAATCAAAGTCGATCTCGAGCGCCCCATCACCGACCACGAAGGCAACAAAACCACCCTCAAAAAACAACTCGGCGACAAAAAAGCCATCCTCGTCGATTTCTGGGCATCTTGGTGCGGCCCATGCATCCAGCTCATGCCCGCCCTCAAAAAGAAGGCCGATTACCTCAAAGACTTCGATGTCGTCGTCGTCGGGATGAACACCGATCAGCAAGACGGCCTCGATCACGCAAAAAAAATCCGCGACGAGCAAGGATTCACCACTCCTTGGCTCTGCGATTCCCGCCTCGCCCCCCTCCAAGCCGACCTCGGAATCGACAGCATCCCCCGCATGGTGCTCATCAGCCCCGAAGGAAAACTCCTCTTCAACGGCCACCCGGAAGACCCCGAACTCTGGACTGCCCTCCGCAAAATCGCCGGCGATCTGAAGCCAATGTAAGCTTCACGCTTCGTCCCAATTTCACCCAGTGGCTACTCGGAATCCTCGGCAGCATTGACTGCCGGGTTATAGTCAAGGTAAGTGCTGCGCCCAGTTGCGTAGTGCTGCTGCACCGTCACCCTTTGAAAACCACGATCCACGAAATACTCCTTCAAGCTATCGAGTAACAGCTTCATCTCACTTCGCGGAACTCTGACTTTTTCGAAGACAATGACGATATGATTTTTATGCTTTCTTGAATCGAAAAAAAACTTCAAATCATCAAGTCCGAAACGGACTCTCCTACGCGAACCATCGCTAGGATCAAACTGAGTGATTCCAAGATCCACCGTTTTTCTCTCAGGATCGAAGTCGATCACCATGTCCGCCTTGGCATCCAAATTCATCGCAAGATCGGAGTGAGCATCAGAAGCCCCGCCATCGGAGAAGGTACACACGTGGCTAAACAGGAATATTGCTAAGAATCGCGCACTCATGAAATTCCAACGAAAATACAAAGAACCACTAATGTCTCGTGTGAATTTCATCTCAAAATAGCAAAGTTAAATTGTTTTGTTACAAGCGGTGGTCGTGAAATCACTTCGTAAAACTGGACGCACCACACCTCGGACAAAAAAGCCCGAATACAGAACACCTCCAGCACTAATCTGGACAAATTTGATTACGTTTCCCTCCATATTTCAGCAATTCTAGCAGGCAGAGAAGCTCTAATTTTGAGTCCCGCCACGGGCTCTGTATCTAGGATTTCTGGATTTTTCGCCGTGGTGGAGAAAATGCCAATTCCGCGACGAAGCATAGCAGCGACGAAGGCAGTTTCCACGAAGTGCATCATTTAGAGCACATTGAGCGGATATCGCTGGAGTAATTCCCAATCTGCGACGATCTTTCGTTGAATGATAGGGAGATGCTATCGTAAACATACTCATGCGACGAGAAATCAAAAACGCCCAAGGCGAAAAGCTCGATTACAAATATCACCGAGCGATTACCAAATCCAAGCGAGTGCCGAAAAAAGACGAGCGCCCTCAGCTCCTCGTCATCGGCCATGGAGTCACCGGAAATCTTGAGCGCCCCGTCGTGGTTGCGCTCGCGACCGCCGCAGCCAAATCAGGAGTCCATACGCTTCACTTCTCCTTCTCTGGAAACGGCGAGAGCGAAGGCAAATTCGGCGAAGCCACCATCACCAAGGCCGTGGAGGATCTCGGAGCAGTAATCGATGCTTGCGACGACGCAGGCTACGACGTGAGCTACGCCGGTCACTCGATGGGAGCCGCCACCGGCCTCATCCGCGCTACGGAGGACGAGCGAATCAAGAACATCATCTGCATCGCCCCCATGATCCACACCCGCCGGTTTGTGGATAAGGAGTTTGCTGAGCTCACACCAGGGAAAGCAAATATGTGGGGACAGGCAGGCTGCCGCCTCACGAACCAATTCGTCGAAGATCTCAAAGCGGTCGATACCGTGCTCCCACGCGCCTCGGATCTTGAGATTCCACTCTACATCATCCACGATGTAGACGACGAAATCGTGCCATGGGCAGAAGCTCGCGCCGCATTTGATTTCGCAAAAGAGCCTAAAAAACTCGTCCAAATGTCTGGAGCCGGACACGCCTTCGAAGGCAAAGCCGGCGACGTGATGGCCAAGGCGGTCGTGAAATGGCTCAAAGAGCAACACAAAGACCAACGCCGCGTTCGTCCCAAGAAGAAAGTCGCAGCTACGGCATAGGTTCGGCACGTATCCCCCCACGTGTCCGATACGATCTCCCCTCCCCCATCCGATGTCTGTGCAATGATCACAGACAATGGTTCTTACCGCCCTGATGCGACGTTCAGCCTGCGCCGGATAGCCGCCGCAATGACAGAGCGCGTGAACCACAAGGTTCACCCGGTTTCCCTGATGCATTCGCACAAAATCGCGGATGTAAAAACGGGCGGAATCCCAGCGGACAGCTTTGAGCCATTCGTCCTCCGCATGAGAAAGGAAGGCGTGCACAAATTTGCCGTCACTCCGCTCTTCTTCGGCCCAAGTGCAGCCTTTGCTGAATATCTTCCTCAGCGCGCGGATGCCATCCGTGAAGAGCATCAATGGCCAGAGCTCGAGGTCACGATCGCTCCATCAGTGGTAAATACCGCCGACACCGACGATACAAGAATCGCAGAAATCCTGCGCGACAACCTTGTCGCTAAGGCAGATGCCGAGGGGCTGGAGCACGCCGCAGTCGCCCTCTGCGATCACGGAGCCCCAAGGATCAAAGTAACCGAAGTCCGCAACTTCCTAGCCGAGCAACTTTCAAAGCTCGTCGATACCAACCGCTTCCATCCAGTGACAGCGTGTTCGATGGAGCGTCGTGAAGGCGAAGAATACGCCTACAACGAACCGCTCCTCGAAAACCTAGTAGGAAGCCCAGGCTTCACCGAAAATGTGATCATCTCACTCCTCTTTTTCCAGCCCGGTCGCCATGCCGGCGCCGGCGGAGACATCGCCGAAATCTGCGAAAAAGCCGAAGAAGAAACATCGGGAGCCAAGACCTTCATGACTGATCTCGTCGGCTCGCACCCGAAACTAATCGATATTCTAGTAGAGCGCTTCGCACAATCCTACACTGGCCCTCCAGTAAGCTGGGAAACTCAGGCGTTGCCAGGGCATTAAATAAAAGCCGCCAAATTCCAGGACACGGAATTCACGGAAACACAGAACCTACTGAATGGTCAAAAAAGCAGAGACTCCGTTCCG
>CALAIY010000049.1 GCA_937922595.1 uncultured Verrucomicrobiales bacterium
GCGAGATCGATGGCGTCCTCAGCAAGCCTAGCGTGAAGCGCCAGCTCCTTCCAGCCATGCTAGAAAAGGCTCAACAGATCGCCAAAAAACGCATGGCCACACTCGTCGCCACCGCCACCAAAGAGATCGAAAAAAACCTCAGCATCGAAATCGAACGCCTCAAAGACCTCGCCACCGTAAACGATCACGTCCGCCCCGAAGAAATCACTGCCATGGAGGATCAGCAAAGCACACTCCTCCAAGCAATCTCTGGAGCACGACTCCGAAGCGACGCCGTGAAACTCATTCTACGAAAGACCTAGCAGCTGCCTGAAGATACGCGTTCTCTGCCTCCAGTTACTCAAGGCGCTCCACGCCGACTAATGGACGCTAGATCCTCTTCGCGCAATGAATCCTGAGTGCCCCTCAAAGTGGTATATAGAGTTTGAATCTGCTTTCGAGTAGCTAAGAATAGACGGATGGAAATCCAGAAGTTTGATCTTGTCGTATTAGGAGGTGGCAACGCCACGAGCTTGGCTATCCGCGCGGCAGAAGCTGGCTGGAGTGTGGCACTAATTGAGGCAGACCTACTCGGAGGAGCCTGCCCAAACCGGGGGTGCGTGCCCTCGAAGTTACTACTCGGATTTGCCGAGGTCGCGACCACGATCCAGCACGCTGCGCGGTTTCACATGGAAGCCAGCCTCGATAAGATCGATGTGGAAAAAATACGAGCCGAGACACAAGCCGCGACGATTGAATCAACCGATGGAAGAATCGAAGCAAAGCTTCCGGCAAACTGCACACTTTTCCGTGGCTTCGGGAAATTCATCGGGGAGCGCCGAATTGAGGTAAACGGCGAAGTCCTGGAAGGCGCGAAGGTATTAGTCGCCACCGGGACGCGCCCAAGTATTCCCGAGCAATTCCGCAACCTTCCCGTGTGGACCAGCGATCATGTATTCAGCATGGATAGCGTGCCAAAATCGATTGCGATTATCGGTGGCGGCTACATTGCCTGTGAATTGGCCTGGTTCTTCGCAAGCATGGGCGTCGCAACCACAATGCTGGTGCGCGGCGACCGCCTCTTAACCGCAGAAGACCGCGAGATTCAGGGACTTTTTAAGGAAGGGTTTTGCCAAGAGGTAGAGGTGAAATTCCAAACAAAGGTCACGGACGTCCAGGCAACCGATTCAGGTTTTCAGCTCGATCTGAATGACACCCAATCACTCAACGTCGAGCGCGTGCTCGTAGCAACCGGGCGTGAATCAACCACCGATAAGATCGCTCCTGAAGCTGGAGGAATCGAGATCAATGAAAAAGGATTCATCGTCACCAATGACCATCTCCAAACATCTGCCGAAGGCGTGTATGCCCTGGGAGATGTCGCGGGACAGTATTTCTTCACCCATTCAGCGGCATTCGAAGCAACCTATCTAGGCGACTGCTGGCTGGAAGAAGAATCGGCACCGATCAATTACGGCCCGATGCCTCATGCGGTATTCTCCTATCCCGAGATAGCAGGCGTGGGCAAAACAGAGGAAGAGCTCAACAATGAAGGAGCCGAATTTCTTATAGGCTCCGTGCCCTATACGAGTGCCTCGAAAGGCAAAGCTATCAAGGAGCGGAATGGACTTTGTAAGTTCCTCGTTGCTCCCGATGGGACGATTCTAGGATGCCACATCGTAGGGCATCATGCTTCAATTCTCCTTCACGAAGTTATTCCCGTGATGCGGTGGCGGAATCAAATCGATTCACTCACGAAGATCATCCACATTCACCCTTCGCTATCAGAAGTGGTGCGCAACGCCGCACGGAAAGCGCTCGCAGCTTGTAAGAGCCACAAGGCTTCCTGACCGATCTTCAATAACGCATAACGCGCTCCAGGAATTTACTCACCTCAGGACTCGGGTCCGTATCGAAGACTTCTTTAGGCGGAGCCGCCTGAATAATCTTCCCCTTGGCCAAATAGAGAACGCGATCCGCAGCAGCACGAGCAAAGCCCATAGAGTGCGTGGAGAGGATGACTTGCTGGCCCTCTGCGGCGAGGGCTTGCACCGCATCGAGCACCTCCGCAGACATCTCCGGATCGAGCGCAGAGGTGGGCTCATCGAGAATCAGAAGCCCAGGACCAGGAGCGACGGCGCGCGCAATGCCTACCCGCTGCTGCTGGCCGCCGGATAACTGGGCGGGCAGCTTCTCGGCGTGATCCGCAAGGCCGAAGCGCGCCAAGGATGCCAAAGCCTTCGTCGCAGATTCGTCGGGAGTAAGTCCGTGCACTTTTTCCAGCGGGAGGGCGACGTTTTCCCGAGCAGTAAGGTGAGGAAAGAGATTGAAAGACTGAAAGACGAAGCCATTCGCCCGGCGGTGATTGAGGAGACCTTGCGGAGTGAGGATACTTCCGGCGACCGATACGGTGCCCGATGTGGGAGTGAGAAGCCCTCCTAAGACCCGGAGAAATGTGCTCTTCCCGCCTCCTGAGGGGCCGATGAGAACGAGCACTTTCTCGTCGTTTTCAAGATCGAGCGAGACGTCGTCGAGTGCGCGCTGGGTGCCGAATTGGCAGGTGACGTTTTTAAAGCTGAGTTTCATCTAAGATTCGTAGGTGAAGCGCGCTTCAAGTTTCTTGGCGATCCATGCCAGCGGAAGCGTAATGAGAAGATATCCGACGGCGAGTGGAAGATAGCCTTCAAGCCCAGTGAAGGTAGCGGCGCGAGCGATATCCGTTTGTTTTGTAAATTCGGCGGTGCCAATCACCGAGAGCAGCGAGCTATCTTTGACGAGCATGATAAAGAGCCCCGCCACTGCGGGAAGAACGCGTCGCACGACTTGGGGCACAATGACGTAGCGATAGGTCTGAAAACGATCAAAGCCGACCGCGCGCGCGGCTTCAAACTGGGTGGAACTGATACTTTCCACGCCGCCGCGAAGGACTTCGGCAAGATAGGCTCCCGCGAAAAGCCCGAGGAGCAAAATACCTACCCAGACTTTCGAATCGAGCCCTACGGCGTTTCCGATGACGTAGTAGCCAACGAGGAGAACGACGAGAAGCGGAGTGCCACGAACGAGTTCGGAGTAGGCGCGAGCAGTCGCCGCAAGCGGTGGGATACCGCTACGCCCCGCCACAACCAGGGCGATACCGATGACGAGACAGAGAATAAGCGCAGCCAGAGAAATCCCGATGGTGAGAAGCCAGCCTTCGAGAATAAATGCTCTACGCGCCCAGATTCCAGCCCAGTTCCAGGTGTATCCTTCATTGAGACTATTGAGAATGAAGGTGCACGCACCGGAAAGGGCAGCCACGATAATCGCAGCGACAAGGAGGTTTCGCGGGAGGCTTTTCCGCCAACCGGGAGCTGCGGAGAGCTTTACGAGGGCGGTGATTCCGATGCCTACTCCAAACAGCGAAAGCACGGCAAATAGCGTGCCGCTAGTCTTCTCTTGGGCCACCTCTGAAGGTGGAGTCTGAGGCTTAATCTCACCATCAAAAATGAAAGGAATGCCTGCCGATTCCATGAGCTGTTTTTCCTCGCTAAGATAGCGTTCGCCCAATTTTGAAAAACCACCTTCTGCGCGAAATTCCTGGAGAAACGCATTTACCTGAGTGCGGAGTTCTTCATCCCCTTTGCGAAGACCAATCGCCCATTGCTCGGCTTTGAGTGGCGAAAGAAGCGCCTTGGTCGTCTTCGGATGTTGCTTGTGGTGATGAAAGATTGAGAGCTGATCGTAGATCCAAGCATCGGCTTTTCCCTGAGCCACTTCGAGGGCGCAGGCGGGATCTTGCGGGAGGGCGGTGATCGTCGCTTCAGGGAGCGCTTTTCGGGCGAAAAGCTCTCCAGTGGTGCCGAGCTTCGCGACGATTCGAGTACCTGGTTTTTTGAGATCTTCGAGGCTCTGAATCGTGGAGTCTTTGCCCACAAGCATGGCAAGCCCGGTGGTCACGTAAGGATCCGAAAAGGAGATCGATTTACGGCGCTCATCATTGGCCGTCATCGAAGAGATGATACAATCGATCTTGCCCGATTTGAGTGCGAGGATGAGGGCATCGAACTTGATGGTTTCAATTTCGAGCGGGCGTCCGAGCGAGGCCGCTAGAGCTTCAGCCATTTGGATACTCACGCCATCGAGTTCGCCGTTTTCATCCACAAACTCAAAAGGCGGATATTCCGGTTCGGTACCAATGCGGAGGGGTGAGGCGGCGTGAGTAAACGCAGCAGCAAGGCAGAGAATAATGGTGAAAAGCGTTTTCAAAGTTCCTTGCTCGGATCGGGGGCTACGAGACCAGCGGAGAGGATGAATTTAGTAGCCTCTTCAAGAGTGAGGCTGGAATTCATCACTTTGTCGTCTTCAACGAGCACGACGAAGCCAGTCATCGGATTTGGTGAAGTGGGCAGAAAAATAGCAGTGCGCGCGATGCCATCATCCGGATCTACAATATGTCCGGTGACAAAGCCAACAAGCCGGCAACCCGGAGATGGGTATTCAACGAAGGCTACGCGTTTGAAGCTCTGCTGTTGGCCGACGGTGCGGAAGGCATCGATGGCTTGGCGGACGGATCGGTAAATGAAGCGAACCAGCGGAATTCCATCAACCACGCTTTCAAATGCAGCGACGATTTTTTTGCCGATGACATTGGTCGCCATAATCCCGGCAATCCAAATGGCGGTGACGAGAAAGACAAAGATAATAGCCGGGACGACCACATCGATGACCTGCACTTTCCAAAAGAGCGTTTCTTCCAGCCACTCCCCGGTGGCCTTATCCACCTGGGCAAGCACTGGGCGAATGAGACGGAGAAGAATTCGGCCAAGAAACCCAACGATGGCAATCGTCGCGACTAGCGGAAGGGAAACGAGCAGCCCAGCAAAAAACATGTTTCTCGCCCAGGCGAGGAAACCGTGTCGTTTGATTGCTTTGCGGACGGCCATTTTGGTGAATTCCTAACGGGTACGACCAAGACGATCAACTCCGATGACGAGAGCTGCCCCCACGATGGCGAGGCCGAGGGCGAGCCAAGTCTGAGAGATCGCTAGATCAGGAATTGTGTAATCATAGCTGAGGATCTTTTCTTTAGTCTCATCCCCGACGGTGATGATCTCAGTCTCTCCCGGCACCTTCCACGGCCAAATCGTAGGCAGTGATCCAGCAACGAAACCGGTAACAAGGGCGGTGGCAGTATCGTGATAGCGCTTAAAGAGCCAGCTAAGAAGGTGAGAAAGCGCAATGAGCCCCGCGACAGCACCAATGCCAACCGGGAGAAGCTTCATCAGATCTCGCTCGTTAATTGCCCTGAGGACCAGCGGGTAATTCCCCATGAGGAGCAGAACAAACGAGCCACTGACCCCAGGAATAATCATGCTGCACATAGCGGCAACCCCGCAAAGCATCAGGTAGAGAAACGAATCATTCTCGGATGCAGGAGTGATGAAAACGAAAGAAATGGCAATCGAGGCGCCGATGAGGAGCGCGACAATTTGTGGAATCCGCCAGGATTTCACCATACGCGCCACCGCAGGCACGGAGGCGACGATGAGGCCGAAGAAAAACGCCCAGACAAGAGTGGGGTGTTTCTCGAAGAGATGTTCGAGGAGTTTTGCGAGCGAGATGATACTAGCGACGACGCCAACTCCGAGGGCGATGAGGAATTGGAGATCAACCGTTTTGGCGAAGCCGGTAAAATCCCGTCTGAGAAGCTGCTTAGCCGCGTCGGGGCCAAACGATTTGAGAGCATTCAGGAGGCGCTCGTAAATACCGGTAATGAAGGCGATGGTGCCGCCGGAAACGCCGGGAATGACGTTTGCCGCGCCCATTCCAGCGCCTTTGAGGGCGACGATGATTAAGTCTTTAAACATTGGGGGACTTGCTCATAACGCCGGGGCGCGGAGGTCGCAATGGAGAACGAGATCAGAGTTTAATCCGAAGGCGTTTATTCATTTTTTCGACGAGGTCGGTGAGAATTTCCATTTCACTCCGTCCTCGGAAAAGCAGGTCGATATGGAGATAGCACACAGAGTCGCTGTAGCCTCCCGGCACAGGAGCCTTCGGAGACGTGGGAGGCGTGAGATTGCTCGGGTAGCGGAATCCCCCATTTCCTGTGGATTCGACTTCGGGGAGCTTTTTAAATGCGGCAATCTCTTCGCGATATTTTTTCATCCCAGCCCAGTAGGGTGCCCACCGACGCCCTTCGCCTGCAGCGCGATGAAAAAATTCGTGCATCGCATAGCCCTTTGATCGGTCATCGAGGTGCTCAAAGTAATAAAAGAGCACAAAGGCAGCTGCGTAGAGCCGGTGCTGCTCAGATGAAGACGCTTGGTTTCGCGCCTGCCAATCATCCCGGCTAATTTCTAAAATCCCGCGCAGATCTTTCTTTGAAAACGCGCGTCCACCTCTACCGCGCCCATATTTTTCAAGATAATCCCTGAGACCTTTATCGGTATCATCGCAGCGAAAGCGGCCTGCACTGTAGGGCATACTCGATGTAAATTCCGCAGCCCCCTCAATGACCCACACAGGAAGATAATTAAGCTGCTTAGCCATCATCATGTGGGTGACTTCGTGGACAAGGACATCGACATCAAAGCGATCCGCCCGGAAGTAACGCCCGTTTTTCTTCTTCAACCCAAGGCTGGTAAACGGGATGTAAAACCGGTGTTCACGGCGCTTATAGACACCTCCCGAATTGGGCGGCCCACCACTGCTCACATAATCCCCAAAATTCTCAAAAAGTGAGGCCGGAAAAAGTGGCTCGTCCTCCTCGCGAGAAGACACACTCCAAGGTAATGACTGAAGGAGCAGATAGGTCGCCTCGAATGATCGGCTCACCTCCTTCATCGTACTCCCCGCAAGCTCCGCATCCGAAGTAAATTCGAAATTCTTCGTCCGATAAACGAAGCTTCTCTTTTTTTGCTCTGCCGAAATAATCTCAACTTCCGTCGCTCCAGGAAGAAGATCCACCGCAGCCGGCCACGGCTTGCTACCTCGGCGGAAACGCCCGTAATCAAAAGGAGGAACCCAATCTTCTGTAATGTAGACTCTATCAGCCTCACTAAGATCCTTCAAAGGCACTGAAGAGCGCTTCCCCTCCATCGTGAAGAGCGCATTTCCATCCTCCACAGCGAGAAGTTCCGCTCGTATGGCGCGGCCATTAGTATTCGTCCATGTGCGCAACTCCGCACCAGCGGTAGACAGCACCGACAGAAATACGAAAAAAAATAGCCGCATCCCCCTACTTCAAAAGCCCCCGGAGAAAACCGCCAAGGCCTTTGGCTTCTTTGCCCAGGACCTTTTCCGTGGCCTGCTCAATAATCCCCGCGACATCGCCAAGCGGACCTTCCAGGGAGACTTTGGGTCTTCCAAAATCTCCTTTCGATTCGAATGCAAGGGTGAGCCGCCCATCCGTGACCATCGGATCGATGACGAGCTGCTTGGCAATGTCGGCGATAGTACCACCGGTTTTGTCGCGGAGAACCGCTTTGATCGTTTTCACCGTCTTCTTAGTCGTCGCTTCCGAAAGAGTGAAAGCCCCTTCGAAATGGTGCTCCCGATCGGACGGGCGAATGCGGCTCCCCTCCCCCAGCGAAAACGTATAGGTAGACATAGCAAGTGCCACCGGCTGAGCGAGGCGAATTCCTTCATTAGAAAAGCCCAGGGAAAGAGACGTGTCCTGCTGGAGTTCAGCCTGCCCCGCAATCGTCTCAAACAATTCACCCGCCTCCTTCCAATCCTTGAGGTCTTTCGCAACACCACGAACGAGCGGGCGGGCAGTGAAAGATGAACCTTTCAAAAAGATGAAATCGTAGACCGCATCCGGCCGAAGCTCTCCCGTAGCAGCATCAAATGGAGCAATTTCGCCATCCGTAGCCAAGCCGACATTGAGCACCTCAGGACGATCACTAGAATCCGCCTCCTGAGGTGAGACATCAAGTTTCAGCCGGAGGCTGGCCTCGACAATCGCCCGATTGTGATCCTCAAGATCACGGGCATCAAAATCGATCTCTGGAGCATCCAATTGAATTTCATCAGCAATGAATCGCCCACCCCAGGGAAGAAGAACTTCCGCGCGAGCATCCGTAAGCGACGCCTTCGCCAAAGTCGCGGGTATCGGGAGATCCGAAGCATTAAACGGCGGGCGCTCAGAAGGAGCAGACGGCGACGACACCGGCACCGCTTCGCGGAAACGCCCGAGAACCGTCGCCACGCCCGGCTTATCGAATAACTTTCCGAGAGAATGCCCGCCATCTTTTCCCAAGACAGTTTTCACCAGCACCCCATCAATCTTGGCACCCGTGATCTCTAGCCGTCCCGATAAAAGAGGTCCCTTACGAAAGTGAAGCTCAGCGCTCTTACACGAAATCCCGGTATCCCCAATGGTAAGCGGCTCCCCCGCATCCAGCGGCGCAATCACGAGATCCCGAATGACGACACCCGTCGCACCGAAAAACGACGATTCTGAGCTTCCAATCGACGCTCGACACCCCCACTCAGCCTCCATCCGCTCAACGAGCCTCTCTGGAGTGAGTTCTCTCTGCGCAATCTGTGCGATCACGATGAGCGACACCGTCGCCACACCCGCTACGCCAACGCCTGCAACCAGTGCCTTTTTCGCTAATGCCATAATATTGCTATCGTGTGCTCTCCCATCCTGAGCGACAAGCAGGAATTCTCGCGCTCATGATTGAAGCCCTCGCAATGCCGCGTAGTCTTCCCCACCGCGTTGCCCCCCATGAATACCATTTTCCGAATCCTCGTAGCTGGCTCTGCCCTCGCACTCGCCTCATGCAGCTCTTCGAAGCCCAAAGGAAAAACCACAAAATCGCTCCCTAAAGTAAGCGGCCCCGCACCATCCGGCTCCTCCAGCGCCCGCCCCGTGCACCACCTATCACGAAGCGAATACCCCTTCGATTCCGCAGGCAATTACATCTCGAGCTGGGCATCCTCCGGAAGTAGCAGCCGCTACACAAAGCCCAAAGCCAGCAAGAGGACCTACACCGCTAAGCCGAAGCCAAAATACAAGCCCAAGCCGAGACCAAAGCCAAAAGCCCCACTCATCCGCTACCACTTCGTACAAAAAGGCGATACCCTCTACAGCCTAAGCCGCCGCTACGGAAGATCCGTCCCCTCTATCCAACGAGTAAACGGCCTCACTGGCCCCGGAATCCGCCTCGGACAACGCCTCCGCATCCCCTAGCCTCGCGCTAACGGGAGGGAGCGACGCGGTCGCTTTTGATGATAATGGTGGTGACGCATTCCGCCCTTCTTTTAATTCAATATCTCCTGTATTCAGATCGTGAGTTAGATTCCCTCTGTTCGCGGCCAATGAAAACCTACTGCCGATATAAATGACGCAGCATGTAAATATAACTCCCGAGAGAACTAAAGCGATTGATCGACACGTCATACCCATTCGATACACAAATAGCGAAAGCCGTTTTTTTGCTGTCGAAAAAGCTAGGTGCCCTACCTCTATCTGGCAAATACGCTAAATTTTCCTGAGAGGCGGCGTAATTCTTCTGATTCGTGCTTCGCACGATGTGATCTATCTACCATCGATTTGATTATTGAACCGGCGATAAAAAGAAAAATTCCAGCAAGTAATACAAGAACTGGTAGATCCCGACTAATACTTGAACTCAGTAAGACTGACGACAAGTAGGATGGTGCCAGATAGCAGCATTCGAATGACGCCTAGCTCACGGGCGATGACGACTTGATCAATCACTCGAATTCCCTGTTGATTATGAGAGCGCTACCCCTTCGAGAAGCGGTCGTCGATCCAGGGGTCTGCGGTGTTGCTGTAGCCGCGTTTTTCCCAGTATCCTGGGGTGTCTTCTTTTTGGAAGGTGATGGTGCGGAGGAATTTGGCGGCTTTCCAGGCGTAGAGGTGGGGAACTACGAGGCGCAGTGGGCCGCCGTGGTCTAGAGGGAGTGGCTTTCCATCCAGGGTATCGGCTAGGAGGACATCTTCTTTGAGGAGATCGCCCAGGGCTAGGTTGGTGGAGTAGCCGTCGTAGCTAGTGAGGAAGACGAAGGCGGCGTCTTCTTTGGGGAGGACTCGGTCTACAATTTCGGAGAAGCGGACGCCGCTCCATTTGAGATCGTAGGTGCTCCAGGTGGTGACGCAGTGGAAATCAGAGACGGATTCGATGCGTGGGAGTGCTTTGAATGCGGCGTGATCGAGGGTGAGCGGGTGCTCTACATCGCCGCCGATGGTGAGCTTCCATTGGTCTTCGGGGACTTGGGGGTGGATTCCGAGATCGAGGACTGGGAAGCCCTCAGCGAGCTTCTGGCCGGGTGGGAGGCGGTGGGTGGAGCGTGGGATTTCGCCGGTGCTTTTGCCCCGGGCGCTCATCTTTGCTGCCCATGCTGCTTTTCGCTCGCTGAGGTCTTTGGCCAATTTATTGGGCGGGTGGGGCCGGGACGAAGGTCTCGATCTTAGCTCCTGCTTTGAGGGTCTCGATGTAGGCGCGGATTGCTCCGTTTTTCTTCTGATTCCCGAGGAAGTCGGTGATTTTGCCTTTGGCTTCGGTGAAGGGGGTGAGGCCGCCTTCTTTCTTGGAATCGACTTTGATGAGGTGGAATCCGAATTGAGTCTTTACGGGCTCGCTTACGACTCCGGGCTCGAGGGCGAATACGGTCTTATCGAATTCGGGAACCATCTGGCCACGGCCAAATTCTCCGAGGTCGCCGCCTTGTGGTCCGCTGGGTCCTTCAGAGATTTCTTTGGCGACGGTGGCGAAGTCTTCGGCGTTTTCGCCGACGAGACGCTCGCGGACTTTGTCGATTTCGGTGCGTTTTTTGCCGAGTTCGGTGACGTCGGTGATGCCTTCTGTTTTTAGGAGGATGTGGCGGGCTTTGACGGATTCGTCGGATTTGAAGTAATCCGGGTTTTCATCGTAGAATTTCTGCGCTTCTTCTTCGGTGACAGCACCTGCGGCTTCGGCTTTTGGATTGAGTAGCTTATCGGTCTTGAGTGAGCGGGCGACGTCTTGGCGCACGGCTTCTTCGGTGAGGCCGATTTGCTTGAAGAAGTTTTCCTTGGTGGTGCCTTCGGGTGCATTGGCGAGTACCTCGGTCATACGGGCATCGATTTCTGCATCGGTGACTTCGAGTTTCTGCTTTTCGATCTCGCTGGCGAAGAGTTTTTCGGCGATGAGCTCTTCGACGAGCTGCGGGATCATCTGGGCTACGGATTGCTCAAGCTGCTCGGGTGGAATCTGGCTGGCTTGTGGTCCGACGCGTTCTTTGAAGCGGATGAGGGCGTCTTCTTTGGTGATGTTTTTACCGTCGACGGTGGCGAGCACATCAGGAATGGCGCTGGCGGGTACGAGCTTGGGGGCGGCTGCTTCTTGTGGTGGTGCTGCAGGGGTGTCCTGAGCGAGGACGGGGGCTGCGGCGAGCGCGAGGGCTATGACCGCAATGGATTGGGTGAGTTTCATAGGTTTTGAAATTTGAGGATGGTGGATTAATGGCAGCCGCAGCCTTCACCACAGCTTTCTCCGGAGGGGGCGGCGTGGATGTGTCCGTGCTCTTTTTCTTCGGCTGTGGCTTCGCGGACGGCCATGATTTCGACGGCGAAATTGAGGTTTTTGTCGGCGAGGGGGTGGTTACCATCGACGTGGACGGTGTCGTCGGTGACTTTCTTGACGGTGAGGACTTGCTGGCCTCCTTGGCCGTCTTCGGCGTGGAGATGGATGCCTTCTTTGAGATCGCCGCCGAGGTGGGCGAGCGATTCACGGGGAATTTCGCCGACGAGCTTTTCATTGTGGGTGCCGTAGCCGTCTTCGGGGGAGACTTTGACTTCTACTTTATCGCCGATGGCTTTGCCGGTGAGTGCTTTTTCGAGGCCGGGGACGATGTTTCCAGCACCGTGGAGGTAGCCGAGGGGGTCTTTGCCATCGCTGGTGTCGATAATTTGCCCGTCGTCGCTTTTGAGCGTGTAGTGAATATCGACCACGTGGCCTTCGGTAGCTTTCATATGTAAATTTGGGTAAGAGTTCCCGTCAAGGGAGCCGGTATTCTCCCGAGCGGTGGGAGGCATACAAGGGGCAATTCAGGTGTTTGCGCGGAGCGCGTTTATTCTCGAAACCAGGAGTTGTGGAGAAATTCTTCGATGTTTACCTGGTTGGTATTTCGAGTCTTTGGTGGATAGCTTACGGAGAGCATGACGAGCTTTTCGGTGCCGTTGGCGATTTCTTCTTCGGTGAAGGCGAGCGTGTCGGTGGTGATGGAGCTGCGTAGGGGGGCGTAGCCGTAGATGGTGACTTGGCGAAGGTCGTCTCGGAGGGTGAAGCAGGCGTAGATTTTTGAATTATTGAAGGCGTTTGCGAAGTAATCGCCTGGCGTGACGCGAGCGCGGAGGATGACGGGGTCGCTCGGGCGGTCGACAAGAAGATCGGTCCACGGGATTTCGCTGTAGCCGACGTAACTTTGCCAATCGGCGAGGAACGTGCGGCGGGCGACTTGCTCGAGGATGAGTGGCTTTCGGGTCTTGTCCGTCTGGACGACATCGACGGTGAAGAATTTACCGCTTTCTGAGACGGTGATGTCTTCGTCGGGAACGATACGCTCATAAGCAAATTGCTCGAAGGTGGTGGGATCGGGATGGAGGCGATCGAGGAGCTTCCCGACGACTTCGGGCTCGCGGATGTATTTTTTGAGGGCTTTGAGGTTTTGAGCGTGGAGAAAATTGTAGGCGGCTTCGCCTGCCAACTGGCGTGCCTGACGGGCTGCGGCTTCGGGGTCTTTGGGGGCTTGGGCTTCGATTGCTTCGCGGCGGGCGCGGTTTTCCGCGGCGTTTTGCTCAGCGAGTTCGTCGGAGGTGCTGATGAGCTTGAAGGCGACCCAAATACAGAGGGCGAGAACGAGGCCGGTGAGGGCAAAGAAGACGGCGCGTGGCGTTTTGGGATCGGCGACGGTGATCGGTTGTTCGTCTGATTTTTCGATCTCCCAGCCATCGGGTTTCACATATTCGCCGTCGGCGGGAGTGGTATTGGTGAGGCGGCGCGGATTGAGGCCGATTGCATCGTGCTTATCAGGGATAAAAGTATCTTTGGCTGGCGGGGTATTTTTGCCTTGGAATTCGGGCGAGGTGCTCACGGGAGCGCGTGAAGCGGGCGCGGCGAAGGTGGCTCCTCCGAATTCGGGGCTTTGAAATCCTCTTGAGGCGGAGGGACCGGCGTCACGGGGAAGAATGCCGACAATGCGAGAGGCCGGAGCTTTGGCGGGATTGGCTGGGGGCGCGCTTGCTGATGCGGGGAGGGTGGTGTTGATGATCTCTGGCTGGAGGGCTCCGCTACTACCGAGACCGCCGCCGCAAGAGGGGCAGCTTACGAAAAAGCTGCTTGGAGTTTCCCCGGAAATTTTGAAGTGGCCTTCGCAGTGGGCGCACTTGAGGAGGTAGAATAAGGAGTAGGGAGGAGTGGACACGTGGAGGAGAAAAATGCGGGAGGTCTAAGGGAGACGGGCGGAGCATCCAGGTCAAGTATGAGGGATCGCTATGCTTCAATGGACGTGGCCGTCTTGCACGCGAATTTGGCGGCGGGCGTGCTCAGCGACTTCATTGTCGTGGGTGACGAGGACGAGGGTGCGCCCATCGGCATGAAGGCGATCAAAGAGATCCATGATGAGAGCGGCATTTTCGGAGTCGAGATTACCCGTGGGCTCATCGGCAAGGATGAGGCGGGGCTCATTGATGAGGGCTCGGGCGATGGCGACGCGCTGGCGTTGGCCGCCGGAAAGTTGGCCTGGGCTATGATCGCCACGATTGGCAAGACCGACCATTTCCAAGGCGGCTCGGGCGCGCTCGGCGATTATTTTTCGAGGAGTCTTGGTGTAGCGGAGTGGGAGCGCGGTGTTTTCATGGACGCTGAGCTTGGGGAGCAGATTGAATGCCTGGAAGACGAATCCTATTTTAGCATTGCGAACGAGGGCGCGTTTATTTGAGGGAAGCCGGGACATATCTTCGCCATCAAAGAGGACTTTCCCGGAAGTAGGCTGATCCATAAATCCCATGATGTGCATGAGTGTGGATTTTCCAGATCCAGAGGGGCCGATAATCGCGGAAAACTCCCCTTCCCTAATCTGAAGGTCTACATGATCGAGGGCGCGCACTTCGCCATCACCCATGGGGTAGACTTTGGAGACGTCTTGAAGCTCGAATACGGGTGGGGTCATGGCTGAAGATAGGCCTCGGGCGCAGTGGCTTTTGATACGTCGATTCCGTAGCGTGCGGGTAGTGCGCCTTCGAGCGCAGCGAGTCGTGCGGCAGCTTTCTGGCGGGTGACGCGAGCTTCGAGAATACGTAGCTCGGCGGCTTCGGCTTCTTCTTCAGCTTCGAGGGTATCGCGGAGAGTGCTAAGGCCGGCGCGACGCTCTTCGCGACGTTGCTCGAAGCGAAGGCGATTGAGTTCGGCGGTGGAAGTGGCGGCGGAGACCTGCTGATCGGCGAGGGCGATTTCCCGGCAGGCGGCTCGAATATCTGCGAGCAGTGCGAGATCGGCTTTTTGGCGGTCGAGCCGAGCGGATTCGAGGGCAGCCGCAGCGCGGCGGGCTCCAGCACGACCGGCTCGAAGCCCCCAGGGCACGCGCACTTCAATGCCGGCTTCCCAGAAAAAGCCGTCGGCAGCAGCGGCACGCCGGTAGCTACCACCAAATTCGCCGTCTCGCCCGAGCGCGCCGGTACCAAGGGTGGCGTCGAGACGTGGGAGGCGGTTTCGCCGGGCGACGGCGAGATCCAATTCGCGAGAGCGGATTTGAGAATCGAGCGCGCGGGCTTCGGGTGCGGTCTCAAGTGCTCGTGCGAAGACGGTGGTGGCATCGGGAACAAATGGGGCGTTTCGCGGCAGCGGCTCAAGCGAGAGTGCTCCCGGTCTTGTCCCAAGGAGAATTCCCATGACCTGGAAAAGCGCATCGGCGGCATCGCGCCCTGCTGACTGAGCAACGAGGACTTCTTCATTGCTTTCTGCTAGTGCGGCGCGTGCTTCAAGTAGATCGATGCGAGTAGCAAGCTCTGCGGATTGGCGGCTTTCGGTCTCTTCTACGATCAGCGTTGCAAGGTCGCGCGATTGGCGACGAATTTCGAGGCGCGCGGCAGCGGCGACGAGATCCCAGTAGGCGTCTTCGGTATCGCGTAGGACACGATTGAGCTCAGCAAGGGTCTGGAGGTCCGCGCGCTCGGCGGCGAGCCCAGCAAGACGAAGAGGCGCGAGAGTGACGGTGCTGCCGCCACCAGCCAAGAGCGGCTGGCGGATTTCGAGGGCGAAGCGGTTGTTATACTCGGGATTGATTCGAGCGAAGGAGGAATTCGTCTCGGCACGCTCGTAGAGGGTTCCGCTTAGAGAAACTTCGGTGCCGGGAGCGAATGTTTTACTGACACCTGTTGTCACCGTGGCTCCGCTGCTTTCAGGCTGATCTGCACCATCGAGTTCGGAGCCGGCGGCAGGAGAGCGGCGCTTATTGTAATCAATATCGGCAGATAGCGCCGGATCGAATGGGGCGCGGGCTTCTTCGATCGCATCGCGGGCGTCAAGCGTGACGATACGCTCAAGCTGGAGATCAAGGTTTTGCCGGACGGCGGTACGGATGCACTCCTCTAGGGTGAGTGAACCATTTAGAATGCTCGGCGCAGATGTACCGGCGAGAGCAAGCGTGGGAAATAATAGGAGTGGCAACAAAAATCGCATGAATGTCAGGGAGGCTCCCCCTTTCCATACGCGACGGTTTTTCCGACTAATCAAAGTCGATCGCTTCGGGAGGCTCTAAGCGAATACGGGCTTTATCGCTTCCCATTTTCGTCGAAATTGCTTTAATTGCCTTATCCATACTATCGAGAAGCAATTCGGAGACCGGGAGCGCCCGGAGAAGCGGCTGTTTTGAATTATAAGGATCGAAGCCAAGGAGGGTCGGCTTTGAGACAGGAATGGACTTCGCCTCTTCTTCGGCAGATCCGGTGGCCACCGATTTAGAATCGCTAGCGAGGAGATCTGCGACTTGCTGGGGACGAGGAGCACCGCCTCCATGCACTTCACAATAATGCTGCATTTTATCACCAGGACGAATAACCTCCGTGTAGGTGCAGCGATTGAAAACCGAGCGCCCAGTCTCGAAATCGATTCCTGTTTCGTAGCAGGTCTCGGTCGCGCGATGGCCCGAGATCGAGCAAATCTCCATGGTCTGAGCGCCCTCAGGTGCTACAAATTTATTGGATGGGAAGCTTGCCAGCGACGTGTTCATCACTTTCGTCCAGACAGGCAACGCAATATCTTTCGAATACGCATCGGGGTAAATCGTAGTGCGATTCGCATCGAAGCCAACCCACACCCCGCAAGTGACGGTACTGTTATAGCCCATGAACCAGAGATCGGTGGAGTCGTAGTGCGTCCCGGTCTTACCCGCGAAGTAGCCATTGCGATCCAACTCGTAATCGGTGAGTGCGATTGAAGCACTGCCTTCTTGAATGGCTTGCTCGAGGCAACTGTGAACTTGGAAAGACGCAACAGGATCCATCACATCCACTTCTTCCGCGATGTCTTCCGCGTCGAAGATTTTTTCGCCATCAAAACTTCGGATGAGAGAGACGATATGGTAGTCGGCGGCACGCTTTCCACCATTTGGGAATGCAGTGTAGCCAAGGCACATTTCCGAAAGTTTCACTTCGCGGGCACCCAGGAAGGTCGATGGGTATTTCCAATCTCCTGAAGGAAACCCCGCTTTTGCGGAAAGATCCTTTACCTTTGTAAGCCCAGCTCGTTTTCCAACCTGGAATGATGGCGATATCCGACCGCCCACGAGCGCTTCGCGCGCGGATTCTTCTTGCTTCCAGGTCGTTGGCCTTTCAGCTCCCCATTCTCCTAAAATCCCAGTCGTTCCCCCAATCATGACGGCGGCATTATTCACAGGCCCAGCAGGCACAAGTGAACCCGGAAACATTTCGCCTCCCTCAAAAGCCGCCGCAAAGACGAACGGGGTAAACGCCGTCCCACCCGGGCGACGCGTCAGCAGCGCTCGATTGTATTCGCTGTGATCGAAGTCGCGCCCACCGACCATCGCCACAATCGCTCCCGTTCGGTTTTCCACCATCATACAGGCACCCTGCAAATATTTGGGAAGCGCCGGCTTCTGATCCCGCTGTTTCGCTAAAGCGACTTCGTGAAGGTATTGTTCGTAAGTTTGGTGCTCGTAATTTGGCGTTTCTTTTTCGACCCGCCCTAGCTGATCGCGCAGGGAATTCTGGGCGACATTTTGCACATCGAGATCGATCGTCGTGTAAATTTGATAGCCGCTTGCGGTCGCATTCTTGAGGCCGATTTCATTCCTTACTTGTTGGCGGATGTAGGCTTCGGCGTAGGTGGCATTCTGAATCGAGCGATGCGGCGAAATCGCAATCGGAAGCTCTTTGAGGCGCGCACACTCGGCCGGCGAGATAATTTTCTCGGTACGCATTCTGTTCAGCACATAATTGCGCTCACGCTTCGCCCCCTTTGGGTTGTTAATCGGAGAAAGCCCATTTGGGCTTTTGATCAGTCCGCAAATGATCGCACTCTCATCTACGCTCAGTTCCTTGGCCGGTTTTCCGAAATATCCCTGTGCTGCAGACTCAATTCCATAAAATCCCGAGCCAAAATAAATTCGATTCAAGTAAAACTCGAGCACCTCCTGCTTCCCGTAATGCTGCTCAATGCGATGCGCGAGAAATGCCTCGGTAAGCTTTCGATCAATCGTTTTTCCACCGAGCGGAAATGCGTTTCGCGCCAGCTGCTGAGTGATCGTGCTCGCGCCTTGGGTAAAGCCACCACCCTTAATGTTTTTGATCACGGCTCGCAGAATTCCAATATAATCGACGCCCTCGTGCGTTCGAAAGCGAGAATCCTCTGTCGCAATCAGTGCATCGATAAAATTGAGCGGCACATCCTCAATCGGAATCGGCTGACGGTTTTCCACGAAAATTCGTCCGATCTCGCGGTTCTTACGATCATAAATCACCGATGCCCGCTCCAGCGACCGCATTTCCTCAAGATTGTAAGACAGCGCCTTGTCGCGGTGAGGCTTCAAAATAAGCAAAAGAGCTAAACTCCCAAAAAATACCCCCGCGACTCCGAGTAATGCAATCCACCGCACCCAGCCACGCTTATAGAGCGGCGTCTTATAAAGACGCACTGGGCGTGGCTTAAATGGGTTGTCGTCCTCTTCCTCTTGGGAAGGGGGTTTGATGAGATCGCCGAACATCGGTATGGGGGAGTCTGAATCGCTACCCTGGAATCGCCTTAGCTCCAATCCTAAATTTCTCCGTAATACTCGTGTCCAACTCATCACCTGCGGTGGAAACCGCGCTACACCAAGCAATCGCCGCATCCACCGCGAAGCAAATTTCCTTCTCACGCTTCATGGAAATCGCCCTCTATCACGAGCCTGGCGGGTATTATACGGAAAGCGGTGCCGCAGAAATCGGGCGAAAAGGCGATTTTTTCACAAGCGTCAGCGTCGGCGAATGCTTCGGCTTCCTTCTCTCCCACATCGTCGCCGATTGCTGGCACGCCAGCGGAGCCCCCTCCCAATTCCGCCTCATCGAGCCTGGTGCCCGCGACGGGCAGCTCTCCACAGACATCATCACAGGCCTCGCCGCCCACACCCCAGCCCTTGCAAAAATCATCGAATCCACCCTCGTCGAGCCCGGCGGCGGCCCCTACCGCTCACTCGCAGAAGCCCCAGCCTGCGCCACCCCCGGAGTTCTCATCGCCAATGAAGTAATCGATGCCCTCCCCGTTCACCGCGCCCGCTTCGCAGAAAATCGCTGGCACGAAATCCACGTCACCATCGCCGATACCGCCACCGGCTTCGCCGAAACACTCGCTCCCCCATCAAGCTCCCTCGCCGCTCGCCTCGCAGAAATCCCCACCACCGACCTCCCAGAAAACTACACCACCGAAATCAACCTCGCCCAACGCAGTTGGCTCGCCGACGCCGCCCGCGCCCTCCCTCACGGCCACCACCTCCTTTTCGACTACGGCCATCGCGCCGCTGAATACTACCTCCCATCCCGCCACGAAGGCACCCTTCGCACCTACCGCGACCACACCTCTGGAGACGATCCACTCGACGCCCCCGGCACCCGCGACATCACCAGCCACGTCGATTTCACCGCCCTCGCCGCCGACGCCCTCACCGCAGGCCTCACCCCAATCGGCTTCGCCGATCAACACCACGCCCTCACCCGCGCCGCCGCCCCCTGGCTCCGCAGCCTCGATGGAGACCCAGAGACCTTCCGCTCCACCGAGACACAAAAACGCCTCCGCCAATTCCAGACCCTCACCCACCCCACCATGATGGGGCAGAAATTCCACCTCCTCAGCCTCACCTCCGGCACCGCCTCCCCCGCCCCACTCGAAGCGATCACCCCAAGGCTCGATCTTCAGCCTTAAAACACCAGCTTACACACAGCCACCGCCGCCACCGCACCAGCCAGATCCGCCGTAAGCCCCGCCGCCAGCGCGTGCCGCGTCTTTCTTACCGCCACCGCACCGAAGTACACCGCCAGCACATAAAGCGTCGTCTCCGTGCTCCCAAACATCGTAGCCGCCATCTTCGAAAGAATATGATCGCCCCCATACTGCGTCGTGATATCCACCAGCACCGCCTGCGAGCCTGAACCCGTCAGCGGTCGGATGAGCGCCATCGGAAGTAATTCCGGAGGAAAGCCCACCAGCCCCAGCACCGGCCCCAGCTTCGCTGCCATCCACTCGATGAAGCCCGATGCCCGCAGCATCGAAAGCGCACAATAAATCCCCACAAGAAAAGGAATAATCCGCAGCGCCACCTGCATCCCCTCCTTCGCGCCTTCGGCAAACTCCTCAAATACCTTCACCCCGCTCAGCGCCGCGTGAAGCGGGAAAAACGCCACCACAAACGGCATCGCCAAAGCCGAAATCGGATTCACCCACCTCTCAAATCCACTCTGCCACTCCGGCACCACCGCCCCAAACTTATCCGGCATCGTCATCCGCAGATAAAACACCACAAAAGCCGCCGCAAACAACCACAACAACCCAATCCTCCAGCCGCCCAATTTCACCGGCTCCGCAATCGCCGTCTCCTCCCCCGCATCTTCAAAATTCCGATCCTCCTCCGCAACGAATGCCTCCGGCGGCACCGCAAATATCGGCAGCTTCGCCAAAAGCTTCACCGCAGTCACCGCCACCACCGTCGAGCACAACGTCGCCAAAATCGCCGGCGCAATAATCGACGTCGCATCCGTCGCCTCCGCCGTCGCTAAAATCCCCACCGCCGTCGCCGGAATCAGCGTCACCGAGCTCGTATTAATCGCCAGGAATGTACACATCGCATTCGTCGCCGTCCCCGGATGCGGGCTCAGCCGCGCCAAATGCTGCATCGCCCGCAGCCCCAGCGGCGTCGCCGCATTCCCCGCCCCCAGCATATTCGCCCCCATATTCAGCGTAATCGCCCCAATCGCCGGATGATCCTTCGGCACATCCGGGAAAAGTAGCCGCATCACCGGACGCAGCGCCCTCCCCAGCAGCACAATCATCCCCGAGCGCTCCACCAATCGGATAATCCCCAGCCACAGCGTAATGATCCCACCCAGCGGCAGCGCAATCGAAATCACCGCCGTCTTCGCCGCCGAAATCATCTCCGCCGACACATCCCCCAGCACGCCACGCGCACCGCCCACCAAGACAGACAAAAGGATAAGTCCGAGCCAGATATAATTTAACATCCGCCCATCCTTACCCAATTTGCGATTTTCGCCACCCCGCGCCACCTATCTTCCCAATGAACGTCTCACGCCGCCGTTTCCTCACGAGCGCCCTCGCGGCAGCCCCCGCCTTTACCCTCGCCGATCATCACGAAGAAACAGCCACCTACCCCTTCGAAATCTCCCTCGCCCAGTGGTCTCTTCACAAAATGACTTTCGCAGGCACACTCCCCCCGCTCGACTTTCCCGCCTACGCACAATCCGAATTCGGAATCTCCGCCGTCGAATATGTAAACCAGTTCTTCATGGACAAGGCCACCAACACCGCCTTCCTCGCCGACCTCAACAAACGCTGCTCCGACGCCGGGGTAAAATCACTCCTCATCATGTGCGACAGCGAAGGCGCACTCGGAGACATCGATACAGACAAACGCACCCAAGCCGTAGATAACCACAAAAAGTGGGTCGAAGCCGCCAAGACCCTCCACTGCCACTCCATTCGCGTAAACGCCTCCTCCAGCGGCACCTTCGAAGAACAACAAAACCACGCCGCCGATGGCCTCCGCCAACTCTCCGAATTCGCCGCCCCCCTCGGAATCAACATCATCGTAGAAAACCACGGCGGACTCTCCTCCGATGCCAACTGGCTCTCCGGCACCATCAAAAAAGTAGCCTTAAAAAACTGCGGAACCCTCCCCGACTTCGGAAACTTCAAAATCGCCAAAGACAAATTCTACAACCGCTACCAAGGCGTCGCCCAGCTCATGCCCACCGCAAAAGGAGTCTCCGCAAAATCCAACGACTTCGATGAGCAAGGCAACGAGACCAAAATCGACTACGCAAAAATGCTAAAAATCGTAAACGCCGCTGGCTACACCGGCCATATTGGCATCGAATACGAAGGCAAAAAACTCTCCGAGCCAGAAGGTATCTTCGCCACGAAACTTCTCCTAGAGCGCTACCAAAAAATCACATGAGCCTCCAAATCACCCCCGAGCTTCTCGAAATTCTCCGCTGCCCAGAAAGCAAGCAGCCCCTCCGCGAAGCCACCGCAGCCGAGATCGCAAGCCTCCCCCAGCCCCACCCCGAAGCCGCCCTCATCCGCGAAGATGGGAAACTCGCCTATCCAGTGAGCAAAGGTTTCCCAGTGCTCATCATCGAAGAAGCCATCAAGACCACCGGTCTTTGACTTCTCCAATGAATCGCTCGTCGCCGCGCTTACTTCGCCGCCTGGAATAGGAAGGCTAGGTCTTCCTTGCTCAAGTTCTTCGTAAAGCTTTCTTGGCCGAGGACTCCGGTGACAAGGGAGGTCTTCTGCTGCTGCAGGACGCGGATTTTTTCTTCCACACTGTCGCGCATCAGGAGGCGGTAAGCGTTTACCTTATTCTTCTGGCCGATACGGTGAGTCCGGTCAATTGCCTGAGCTTCCACTGCCGGATTCCACCACGGATCGTAGAGGACGACGTAACTTGCCGAAGTAAGGTTAAGACCCGCTCCACCTGCTTTGAGGGAGAGGAGGAAGACGTTAGGATCCGTGGCAGTTTGGAATTTTTCAATCTGCTCCTGCCGATCATTGGTCTGGCCGGTGAGGTAATTGAAGGGACGATCTTCTTCCTGCAGGCGACTGCGGATGATATTAAGCATCGAGACGAACTGGGAGAAGACGAGCACCTTATGCCCCTGGCTCTTAAGCTGATCGAGAAGAAGGAAAAGAGCATTCATCTTAGCGCTCTCTTCTTCCATATGCTCGGCATCAATAAGACCCGGGTGACAGCAGATCTGACGAAGACGCATCAATCCTTGGAGAACCACTAGGCTATTACGCTTAAGCGATTCGTCCGTCTCGACTCCGGTGAGAATATCCTGAATGCGCTGAAGCTCATCCGTGTACATCTGCGCCTGGACGCCTTCCATCTTGCAGTAAATTTCTTCCTCGGTGCGCGGCGGAAGATCAATAGCGACCTGATCCTTGGTGCGACGAAGAAGGAAGGGACGAAGACGTGCCGAAAGGCGAGTCTGAGCACCGGGATCTTTGCGGCGATCAAAGCGCTCTTTGAAGTATTTACGGTCTCCGAGGACGCCGGGCATGGCGAAGGCCATGAGGGACCACATGTCGAGCAGGCGGTTCTCAATCGGCGTTCCCGTAAGGACTAGGCGGCTCTGAGAATTGAGTTCACGAGCAGACTTGGCGGCCTTAGAATCCGGATTTTTGATCTGTTGGGCTTCGTCAAGAATCACGGCGAGCCATTTGACATCGTGGAGCTTATCCGCGTTTACGCGAAGCTGGGCGTAGTTCAGCACCACGACATCAAGATCTTCTTTGACCTCTTTGACGTCGAATTCATCCTTCGTACGAATCACTTTCACACGGAGGTGGGGAGCGAATTTCTTGCACTCTCCGGACCACACATCGAGGACGGATTTCGGACAGACGACCAGAGTAGGAAGCTGCTTCTCCGCATTGCGTTCACGCAGCCAGACAAGCCACGTAAGCGCTTGGACGGTTTTACCAAGACCCATGTCATCGGCAAGGATGCCGCCAAAGCTGTTGGTCGCGAGATAGGCGAGGAAATGATATCCTTCGACCTGGTAAGCACGAAGATCTGCTTTGAGTAGATCTGGAACTGGCGGCGCGACCTCAAGCTTAAGGGTCTCGGAGCGATCCATGATCTTGCCCCACATCTTCGCATCGAAGACTTCCTTAGCAGCCGGATCAGCGAGCTGAAGAACGTGCATCCGGTGGGTCTCACCATCGAGATCGAATATATCGAGCCCAAGGCGATCAATCGCAGCCTGCTGGCCTTCATCGAGATCAAATTCAAGGCGGAGCCAACCACCATCATCCATGCGAACGTAGCCACCGCGAGCGGCGACGAGCGTGCGAAGCTCTTTCTGAGAAAGATCGAGACCTTCGACATCGAGGACAATTTTGAGATCGAACCAATCGATATCGCTCTCAGCAATCTCGAAGCGAACCTTCGCGCGCACAGGATCCTTGCGCAGCGTCTCGATCTCTGGGACGAGAGTGAGCTCGATATTTTCTGGGAGACTTTTCAGCCACTCGGAAAACTTTTCAGGGAAAGCTTTCGTAACGCGCGCCTTGAAGGCTTCCTGCTGAATATCATAGGTAAAACCGGCGTTATCGAGAAGGCGGGGCACGGGACGCAGCGGCACACGATCAATGTGAAGGAGTTTACCTTCAGGTGGATTGGCCGGCTTCGTAATCTGCCACCCCTCTTTAGTGAAGCGCTCTTCCTGGACGCCATCCGGATCGGCGGCGGTAGCTTCGAGAACCACGTGCTCAGAATCGGCACCAGTCATGGCACGCACGACGCGAATATCAAAAGTGGCCGAGAGCGGAAGATCAATGGCCTTTTTACGGATACTCGGTGGAAGCTCCGCGCCAATGTGGCTGAGGAAGGCGATACCGGGATTCGTGACGAGCACATCTTCAAGAATCTCGTAGCGCGGCTCCACTTCATTGCCCTCAGTCCAACGCGGCGGCCCAGGGTAAAGCGCATCATCCGCAAGATACCAATCCTGCTGGCCAGGGAGAAGCTTCAGCGAAAAGTGAATCGGCTCGCCATCAGAATTGGCGAGGCGAAGAAGGAAGCGAGAATCGGGATTGTCATCATCGCCATTATTTTCCGGCTCTTCACAAATCCACTGAAGAGGCTCAGAAAAACGCACAACTGGCTGCTCGTCGAGCGTCACAATGCGGTCGATGAGATCAGGCTGCTCAAAAAGGCGGGCAAAGAGGGCGCAGTTTTCCGGCTCATCAAATCGCATTCCACTGCCATCCGCTTCACGAAGACGAAGAAAGGCACGTGACCAAAGGAGATCTGAAGGACCATCGAGACGAAGAGCACCGTTTTCGTAAGCAGTATTCAGATCCGCAAGCTTATCGGCTCCACCGATTTGCGCCCAAGGATTTGGCTTCGTGCCCTCAGGCGCATCGGCGGGAAGCTCCTCCCGCATCTGGAAGAGCACCTGGCTTGGAAGCACCACCAGGCGAAATTTCAAATGCCTTGGTGGATCGAGCGTAGGCGCATCAAGGGATGCAGATGCCGCCGCGACGAGACTATTCCACTGATTGATCTCGCGAGCCCGCTCCCAAGATTCGATTTTGCCACGCGTTTCCTCAAGGTCGGTAAGCGGACGCATACATGGGATGATCGGCAGCCCCTTTTTATCGAAAGCGTAGGCGATGTAATTCCAAAAATCGATAATATCCTCGGGCGGCGTGTTCCACAGAACGAGTGCATCATAGCTTTCCACGACCCACTTCGGGTTGAGGCGCACAAGGTCGTGATCAAAAATTTCCCCTTCCGTAAGGAGACGGGTATAGCGCTTTTCGAGCTTATCTGCGAAAGCCTCTTCGAATGGCTTGAGATCGCGATCAAGCGCATCTTCCATCAATTCCTGGAGAGTCTTTTCCTCAGGAATATCATCAGGAGGATCTGGCAACTTGCCGCCTCGCTCAATGCGCTCAAGCATCGTCGCATAGACAGCAGCAGTCTTCCCCGTGACGTCGCTTGAGCAGCGTCCTCCCCACTCTTCGCCGTTTTTGCGCAGCGTGGTTTTATAGGTGACGCCACCGTCATCTACGACGCCTTGGACAAAAATGTCGCTGCCGTAGATTTCTTTGACACAGCCGCCGCTCTGAAGCGTTTCGCCCTCTTCGCGGACACGGTCTGAAAAATTTTGGAGAAACGACTGCGTTGCGCGGTCCACGGGTAGGATCGGGGGTCGGGATTGGGGGAATAGATTGCCAGAAATGGCCGCGCATTCGCGCGGACGAGATTCTTACTCGCCACGCCCCGTCGGGGCAAGCGCTGGGGTGGAAAAAGTATCAAACACCTGAGAAATCCGAATCAACCGGAGCAGGCGCATCCGGTGCCGGGACTACAGGAGTCGCAGCATCAGAAGTGCCCGATGAAACCGCGGCACCTCCACCGGCCTCCATCCCAGCGAGGTTGCGGCGCACAAGAATGGGAAAAATCCAGCCCGTGATGGCGAGCATCGCACATCCCATTCCAAGAAAGAGCCCCGGCATTTCGAAAGCGCGCATCCCAATATAAGCACACGCAATTACGATCACTGCCTCACATGTGGAGATAATCGCCGTTTTGCGCAGCTCTCGGAGGCCAAGAAGCACGATATAATTCAAGTGGCTCCAAACCATGCAGGCGAAATAAAACGCAAAGCCAGCAAGAAGCGGGCGGGTGTATCCATCCGGATCATCAAGCCAAAGACCAATCGCGAAAGGCCCCGCGACACTCATGCCCACAATCACCGCAGCACCATAAGCTGAGCCAAACCCAGCCATTCGCTTCCACCCATTTCGAATCCAAGCGACATCAAATCGAGCTGCCGCATCAGCGACAGCTGGCCAAAGCGGATGAGTGAACATCACCACAAAACCCATCAAAAGTGTGCTCACCTGGAGCAAAATAGTAAAAATCCCCGCAGCTGCCGGCCCTCCGATATGCGCAGCAATGATCACTCCGCCCTCCCGCTGGCTCAGCGGCACGACGCACTGCCCTACAGAAAAAAGGACACCATCCGAAGCAAGCTCTTTACCAGTAGCAAACGAGGCTTTCCCCGGCCCCGAAATCAAATAAGGGCGCTTTCGAACAAGCGCGATGCTGTTTCCGCCGCGCAGCAAGGCCGGAATCCCATAGACGACCATGAGAATGAATTCAGGAGTCGGGAAAACAAAAATACCAGCCGCAAGCGCTGCCCCCGCAGCGACGTTCCCAGCCGCTCCCCATAGATTATTGATATGAACTTCCTGGTAACCGGCTCGCGCCTGATCGGAAATCCCAAAAATAAACTCCATAAAAACAACCCCAAGACTGATATAGCAGACGCGCCGAACGAGATCCGCATACGGCTCCCATCGATCCCCCAGCAAAGTTGTCACCGGCACGAAAGTAAGAACGAGCCCCGCAATCAAGCAACCGAGAAGCCCAAGCACCATCACAGTGACCACCGCACTACAATAATAGCGCCGTTCCCCATCTCTATCCTCAGCAGCCGCAAGGCGGGCAATAGCACTCGTGAGACTCGGCCCAATCCCAATCTGCATCAGGTGAATAATCCCCAATAGCGAAGCCGCGATCCCAAAAACACCAAATTCCTCTTTACCAAGCTCGCGATACGCCAGCGGCATCGCAATAAGCTGCAAGAGCACGTTCCCCCCCTTCGAAAGAAGCGACGTGAGAACGGCGGAACGGATCGCAATCCCGCGGGAGCTTTTCACTCCAAACGAGAACTTATCACGCAGCACCGTCGCGCTTGAAAAAGGTGAGTATCATGATCTGAAAATCGAGCCAGAGGTTCCAATTTTCAATGTAAAAAATATCGCAATTGATCCGCTCAGTAAGATCCGTATCCCCGCGAAGCCCATTGATCTGCGCCCAGCCAGTAATACCCGGCTTAATGTGGTGCCTGGCGTTGTAGTGCGGGATGGTCTCACGGAAGTCCTGAATAAGCTCGGGACGCTCAGGCCTCGGCCCCACAAGACTCATCTCACCAGTGAGGACATTCCAAAATTGGGGAAGCTCATCAATATTCCACTTCCTCATGAAACTCCCAACCTTGAGGCGACGATCATCGACTTTTTTACTCCAGCCAACTTTTCCATCCTTCTCAGCATCAAGCCTCATGGAGCGGATTTTAAGTATATCGAATGAAATCCCATTCCGCCCGATACGGCGCTGCTTGTAAAACACAGCCCCCGGACTTTCCCGGTAAACAAGGAAGCTAAAGAGCGCGATCAGAGGAGCCGCGCAGACGAGCCCAATCACCCCCCCAACAATATCAACCAGACGTTTCAGGTAGATATTTACCGGCGAATAAAGAGGAAGCTGAGACACACCAAGCACCGGAATTCCACTCATATTCTCCAGACTCAGCCCTGAGAGCAAGATCTGAAATGAAGACGGCAAGAGCTTAAATTCGACCATCTCTTTTTCACAGTCGTTTGCGATACCCAAGATGGTGCCGCGATCCAACTGATCATCCACCACCATCACCATATCGACAGCATGATCATCAATCATATGCCGAAGACTCTCGAGATCCCCCAACTTTTGAACCTCTTGCGGAATGAACCTATCTCCCCCTCTCTCATCCTCTCCAACAGAGATAAACCCAGCAAGATCATAGGGACGGTAAACATCCTCACGCATGGATTCATAAAACCGCGTGCTCTGCTCCGACCACCCAACAAAAAGCACTCGCTGACGCAACTCAGAAGCAACAGAATCCCTCTGAATGTAGAGCGAAAACATCCATCGCCAAGCCACCAACCCAACCACCACAAAGGTAAATCCAAGCATCGTGTAAACTCGGCTAATCGGCGGATCAACCCTAAGAATGAGCGATAACGCAAGATAACTCAGCAACCAAAGTGCCGAGACATGAAGAACCATTCGTAGCGCCCTGCGAAAGCGGAGAAGCTTCCGCGCCCGATAGAGACCACTATTAACAAGAAGGAAGCTATAAAGCGCACCCCCAAAAATGAAGTGCCCCACATACGCGGAAGGGGTGAGATTCCCATCATACACACCGATTCCAGCAATAGGCGTAAAGAAGCGCACCCAGAAGGCTGCAAGCAACCCCGCGAAGACCACGACGATATCGATAAAAAAGACCAACGCCAGTATGCGCTCTGCAGCAGCATGGCGATCACGCTCCGCAACCACCCGAGTCGCTTCAGCTCTTGGCACAGCAGACGTGGGTAATTCGGGAGAGAAAGACGTTACGAGGGAGTCCTGAGGGGGATTCATATTCCTTACGGATAGATTAGTTTAATAATAGCTGGCCGAATGACAGGCTCATTAAAACCTTCTGTTCTCATATCCATCACTACTATAGCGAGTCTATTCTCATTTTCTAGCAAAATAAATGAGATATTATAATTTTTGAGAAAACAGGACTCTTTACGTGTAAGTAAAAGGCTCAGACAGGACAAACGCACCCTCGATGTGATTAATCCGAGGACTCTCATTCTCCACAAAAACGATCTCCACAATATCAAAGCGGAAGGCAATTTTTGGTAACCCCAACATTTTCAGCCACTTTTGCGCCCCCACACTGAGATAGCGTTTCTTATCTGAATCCACAGCATCAGCCGGTCGCCCCCATTTCATCGACGTGCGTGCCTTTACCTCACAAAAAACAAGGGTCTGACCATCACGAAGCACAATATCGATCTCACCTCCCCCCATTCCCACAAAATTTCGCCAAAGAACGCGAAATCCTTTCGCCGCGAGATACTGAGCAGCCACCTTCTCCCCGAGTTCACCAATTTCCGCAGTTTTCAATCGCCGCATCCCACCCGTCTCCTGATCCAACACTTCCAAAGTCATCACTTGCCGAGGCCATGGCCGAAGCCGCGCAAGAAGGGTTAAAAACAGACCTCCAATCCCCGCCCGGCGGTAGAAACTTGAACGCTCGCCCGGCAGCGTTTCCGCCCAAGCGCTCGATCCAGCCCCGGGAAACAACTCACGAGACTCAGGCACCGCCTCCCCTCGCAATCACATTTGCAACAGGAGCGAAGGAACGACGGTGCTCACGACAAGCACCATGCTCCGCGAGAGCCTCAAGGTGAATTCGCGTCCCGTATCCCTTATGCCTCTCAAAACCATAGCAAGGAAACTCCTCAGCCAGAGCGACCATTTCCCTATCTCGCTCAACTTTCGCGATAATACTCGCCGCCGAAATCGAAAGCGACCTGGCATCCCCCTTCACAAGCCCTTCGTGATCTAGAGAAAAACCAGGAATAGGCAATCCATCGATCAAGGCAAAATCAGGCCTCACACTCAGAGCCACGACGGCTCGCTCCATGGCGAGCCACGAAGCCTTGAGAATATTAATCTCATCAATCTCGGAGACCGTCGCCCGACCCGACCCCCAGGTAATGGATTCATTTTCCGTAATTTCCGTGTAAAGCCGCTCACGCCGTTTTGCGGTCAGCTTTTTAGAATCATTGAGAATTGGGTGCGCATACCCCTCCGGCAAGATCACCGCCGCCGCGACCACTCCTCCAGCCAGCGGCCCGCGTCCCGCCTCATCAATTCCCGCCACTTGGAGAAACCCGCGTTTCGCGGCAGCGATCTCGTGCTCTAAATTGGGCGAAGGAGGGAGGGTGAATACCTGTTTCTTACGACGCATGGACAAAAAAAGGGGGCGCAGATTGCGCCCCCTTTCGAGAATTTATTTCGAGAAACTTTACTTGTTGCTCGTCTTGGCCTTCACAGTGGTAGCAGCCTTGCCGATGCGTGTGCGAAGGTAATTAAGCTTAGCACGGCGGACTTTGCCTTCCTTGATGACTTCAACCTTGGCAATCTTAGGTGAGTGAATCGGGAAAACACGCTCTACACCTTCGTTATAGGAAATTTTACGAACCGTGAACGCCTGGCTGATGCCAATACCTTGCTTAGCAATGACGATTCCAGCGAAAAGCTGGACACGCTCTTTACCACCTTCAACCACGCGCACGTGGACTTTTACGTTATCGCCGACGTTGAACGGAGCGAAATCCGTTTTCATCTGCTCTTTGCCGATCTTTTCGATGACGTTCATGGTGCGGAATGCTGGGAAGCGGGTAATCTGTGGGAAATTAAGTTTGGAAACCCCCGATATCACGGTTGCTTGAGGCTCGCATTGCGTGCCGTCTGCGTATTTCACCAATCGTGGGGGCAGGATCTCTACGCGGTTTCTTAACAAATGCAAAACCATATTGGCCAAAATTTCGCTTCTCCCTCCGAACTTCCATGAAAACTCCCCTAGCCCTCCTTTCCACCCTCGCTCTCGCAGCCTCATGCAATGCTGCCGATTGGCCACATTACCTCGGGTCTGATCGATCGGGAATCACAAGCGAGGACGTACCTGATACGCTCTCCGAAGTCTGGAAGCGCAATCTTGGGATCGGAATTTCGCAGATCGTGGTGCAGGGCCAGCGAGCCTACACCATGGGCAATTACGACAATGAGACCACGATCTACTGCATTGATCCGGAAACAGGGAAGGATCTGTGGTCGGAAAGCTTTTTCAGCCCCAGCGAGAAAAACAACTTCAGCGGCGGGAAAACACCGTTTCCCGGAGGCCCCACTTCTACACCCACGATCCACGAAGGCAGGCTCTATACTCTGAGCCGATTTGGCCACGTCCATTGCTGGGACACAGAGACTGGGAAGCAACTCTGGGACTTGGAATACAAAAAGGCATTTCCAGACCACACTCTCCCCACCTGGGGATACTCCGCCTCCCCCTTCATCGACGAAGGCCGCCTCTACCTTGAACCCGGTGGAAAGAACCATTCGTGCGTCGCTCTGGATGCGAAGACGGGTGCCGTAATCTGGAAGACAGGGAAAGACGGTGCCGCCTACTCTACACCACAGATCGCCGAAATTGATGGGAGGAAAACGCTCCTCACCTTCAATGCCTTCGGCCTCGTCGGTCGCGACCCATCAGATGGAAAAGAGCTTTTCCGCAAGCGCTGGAAGACCAATTACGATGTGAACGCAGCGCAACCCATCGCGCTCAATAGCAAAAATATCTTCATCTCCTCAGGCTACGGCACCGGCGGTGCCCTCTTCGAAATTGCAAACCAAGAGGTAAACACCATTTGGGAGACCAAAAAAATGGCAAACAAACACACCGTGAGTCTCCTCATCGGGAAACACCTCTACGGCTTTAGCGAGGACACCTTGCGCTGTATCGACGTCGCCACAGGAAAACCACTCTGGAACAAAGATGGCTACGGCCGGGGCTCACTCACCGGCCTCACAGGAGGCAAAGCCATCGTCCAAGCCGAAAATGGCACACTCGCAATCGCAAAACTCTCCCCGTCCGGAATCGAGATCATCAGCGAAATGAAGCTGTTTTCAAAACACCACAGCTGGACAGCCCCCAGCGTAGCCAACGGCCGAATCTTCGCCCGCGACGTCTCCGGGAACGTCGTCTGCCTGAAGTAGCGTTAGACATCCGCGCGGGCAGATGTTTTCTGGGGGCGTGATACTCCCTTTTCGATCCCTCTGCGCCACGGCACTACTTTTCGCGGCTCCTATTCTTTCTGCGCAGGTTATCGTAGCGCCAAGCTCCCTCACTGGGCGGCAATTGTCCCGAAGTACGATATCCCTTTCTTGGCAGGACAACTCCCAAGACGAGACCGCTTTCGGCATTCAGATGCGATCTGGCAACAGCGGATATGTCAATATCGCTATCGTCGAAGCCAATACCACCTCGACTAATATAAACTTTCCTCTTGAGCTAAATCCCACAAGCTCCCGCATATTCTTACCGGCAGGCATCAATCATCAGTTTCGTGTAGCAGCACTCAGGGGCCCTTTTAATTCAGATTTTACAGATGCTTTTTCAATTATCGCCCGGGCTTTCGAAATCCGTCCGCAAAAGGAATTCACGCTCAGCCCAGGAGACACCTTCGAATTCACTCCGCAGCTTTTTGATTCCGCGAGCAATACAGAATTCCCCTTTGAAATCCTCGATCTCCCCCCCGGGCTATCTTACTCAGAGGAAACCGGCCTCATCTCAGGCACCGTCGTCGGCGCGCAATACACAGGATTCACCCTCGTTCCTACCACCCCACTCTACCGCGAACGTGCCGCAGCCACGATCGATCTCGTAGCACCACCCATCACCACCAGCCCAGAAACTCTCGATATCCTCCAGGGAGCCACCACAGAATTCGATCTCGACGCATTATTCGACGATCCAGATATCGGTTCAGCCGTCCGCTACGACACAACCGAAGGCTCAATCAATATCGGGCTCTTCGACGACACCGCCCCCCGCACCGTTTCCAACTACTTCGCATACTCTGATGCCGGAGCCTGGAACGGCACATTTTTTCACCGCGCCATTGCCGGATTCGTGATCCAAGGAGGCGGCTTCACCCCAGCCGAGCCAGGCACCGCCACACGTATCCCGACGCTTCCAGCCTTAGAAAACGAGTTTTCCCCCATCCGCCCAAATAGCCGGGGCACCATCTCCATGGCCAAACTCGGAGGCAACCCAGACAGCGCAACCAACCAATGGTTCCTCAGTCTCGGAAATAACACGACGAATCTTGATAACCAAAACGGCGGCTTCACCGCCTTCGGGAAAATTCTCGGCAATGGCCTCACCACCGCCAACGCAATCGCCGCACTCGACACCGGCACCATCTCCGTAAACGGCAGCAATCTGGTAGGCGTCCCCCTCCGAGCAGGCACCACCTCCACCTCCGAGCCCAATTCCCTCGTCACCGTTTCATCCATCACAAGGATTCCCACTCTCACCTACACCACCACGACCCCCGGAGTCTCCATCACCGGCTCCGCAGCCACAATCACCGCCTCCGGCGAAACCACCATCTCCCTTACCGCCACCGACCTCGATGGTCTCGCCACCACCGTAGAAATCGACCTCAATGAAGTCGCCTCCCCCACCGATCTCCGCACCTTTGCCGCCAAATTCCAAATCCCACCTGATCCCGAAGAAAATAGCGACGGCGACACCCTCCCCACCCTCCTTGAATTCGCCACCGGTAGCGACCCCACACTTCCAGACATCGACGTCATTCAATTCGGCTCCACCGGCACCTCACCCACACTCACTTTCCCATTCGAAGCCGGCATTCCCCGCCTCACCGCCATCGTAGAGACATCTACCGACATAGCATCTTGGAATTCCGCATGGAATTCTAATCAGGGACTAGATATCGAAGGCAATCTCCTCTCCACCTCCCCCGGCCCAGGCTCCACGACCCTCCTCACCATTTCCTCGGGCATCCCCTTTACCGCCCAGCCTCGTCAATTTTTCCGCCTCCGAATCATTCAAAACTAAGTGCGATCCCCCTCTCTTCTCCTCCTCTCTGCGCTCCTTCTTTCCAGCTGCGGCGACCGCGATCAATCCGGTGGCCTCCTCCCCGGGTTCTCCAAAAAATCGCTCATTAGTAGCGTCCCCTTCCGTGGCCCACTCACGCTCCCTCAAGGCTCCGCCCACTCCCTCTTCCAAGAGCTTTCATCAGACGAAAGCGGAATCACATTCCGCGCCCTCACCGATACCACCCACCCTCGGAATCGGCTTTTCGCCTCCCCCATGGCAGCTGGCGGCATCGCTATCGGCGACTTAAATGGGGACGGCCTACCCGACGTCGTTTTTGCCAGCGGCCCCGCATCCAACGCACTCTTCCTCCAAGAAACTCCCGTAAACGAAACCGCACGCCCCCGTTTCCGCGCCGTCCCCACGATAGAATCCGGAATCGCCGGCTCCGAGACAGATTGGGCAGTCGGCATCGCCCTCGTCGATATCGATTCTGATGGCGACAACGACCTCTACTTCTGCAATCACGGCACGCCAAACCAACTCTTCATCAACGACGGCACCGCCACCTTCACCGAATCCGCCCACGCCTTCGGCCTCGCCCACAACGACGCCTCCCACACCCCCGCCTTCGCCGATTACGATCGCGACGGCGACCTAGACCTCTATCTCCTCACAAACCGCCTTTACCACCCGGAAGGCAACCTCGAAGGCCGCACCGATGTACTCTCCATCGACCCCACTTCCGGAGATCCCATCATCCACCCAGACTTCCAAAAACACCTCCGCATCGTCGGGATCTCCCAAGGCTCCAAGCCCGGAGCACTCAAAGTAGATTACGACGTCGCCGGACGCCCCGACATCTTCTTCCACAACGACCTCAAAGAAACCGGCTCTCCCACATTCCGCGACATCACCACCCAAGCCGGCCTCGCTACACCCGGCGGCCACGGACTCTCCGCCACCTGGTGGGACTACAATCACGACGGCCTGCCCGACCTCTACATCGCCAACGGCTCAAACGACCCCGATCACCTCTTCCGCAACAACGGCGACGGCACCTTCTTCAACACCACCCACGCCGCCCTACCTCGCATCCCATCCTCCTCCATTGGCTCTGATTTTGGCGACCTCAATGGAGACGGCTTCCCCGACCTACTCACCACCAACATACCCCACACCACCGCCCCCTCCCATCACAGACGCAATTCCCTCTATCTAGGCACTGGCACCAGCCGTTTCCAAGAAGCAGCCTATCTTGCAGGCCTCGCCCAATCTAATTCGAGCTGGTCGGTAAAACTCCGCGACTTCAACAACGACGCCCTCACCGATGCCATCATCACCAACGGAATATCTCCCGGCCCCCCCCAGCAAAACCTCGCCTTCTCCGGCACCTCCAAATTCCCCCTGAAAAACACCACCACACGTTGGCTCCCTCAGCGAAAAACAATATCCCTAGCCTCAGCCACCGCCGACCTCGATCGCGACGGAGACCTCGATCTCATCACCATAAACTTAGAAGAAGAAGCCAAAATCCTATTAAACACCGCCGTTGAACGCGAGCCCAATGCATTCGCAATCTTAGTAAAGCTCATCGGCAAAAAATCCCACCCCCAAGGAATCGGCGCACGCATCACCGCCGATAGCCAATCCCAATTCATCTCACCCCTACGCGGCTACCTCGGCAGCGATGAGCCCATCGCCCACTTTGGCCTCGGAGCCTCGACCACCATCGGAGCACTCACCATCCACTGGCCTTCCGGCCACATCCAATCCTTCGCCGATCTCAGCGCAAATCGCATCTACACCATCACCGAGCCCAAAGGCACCCCGCCTCCAGCGAACCCCATCACTCCTCCAGCACCACTCCTCCGAGAGACCTCCGCTCTCGCCACCGCCCCCACCCACCGCGAAAAACCTTTCGATGACTTCGCAGCCCAGCCACACCTCCCCTACAAGTTATCCCAGCAAGGCTCCGCCATCTGCTCCGGCGACGTCAATGCAGATGGCTTCGACGATCTCTTTCTAGGCGCCCCCTCCGGCTTCACCGCCACACTTCTACTAGGCAACGCCAAAGGCACCTACACCACCTCCCAGCTCCCCTCCTTCGCCGCCCACGCCACCTGCGAAGATATTGGAGCCATCTTCTTCGATGCCGATGGAGACACCGATCTCGACCTCTGCGTCACCTCAGGAAGTAATGAATTCCCCCACGGCTCCCTCGCCCTCCTCGATCGCCTCTATATCAACCAATCCGGCACCGGAGACTTCACTCCCGCCGCCCCTGGCACCTTCCCCCTCATCCCCGAAAGCACCGGCCCAATTGCCGCCGCAGACATCGATCTCGATGGCGACATCGATCTATTCATCGGCGGCCGCGCCACCCCCACAAGATACCCCTTTGCTCCCCCCTCCCGTATCTTAACCAACGACGGATCTGGCCGCTTCACCACCACTCTCACCCTGCGCCCAGGCATGGTCACCGCCGCCCTCTTCAGCGACGCAAACAACGATGGCACCCCCGATCTACTTCTCGCCACCGAATGGGGGAAAATCCGCCTCTTCCTCAATCACAAAGGCAAGCTCACAGAATCTCCGACCAATCAGAACCTACCCACCGGCTGGTGGTCCTCCCTCGCCGCTGCCGATATCGACACCGATGGCGACATCGATTTCTTCGCAGGAAACATCGGCACCAACACCAAACACCACGCCCCCGCCATCCTCTACGCCGGCGACATGGATGGCACCGGTAAATTACACCTCACCGAAGACAGCACCCTCTACCCACCCGATAAGTTACAAAGCGCCCTCCGCCTCGAAGCCACCGAACTCCGCTCCGGCATCTTGGAAAACAACGGCACCGGCACCCTC
The DNA here is from genome assembly GCA_937922595.1 of uncultured Verrucomicrobiales bacterium. GTDB lineage: Bacteria > Verrucomicrobiota > Verrucomicrobiia > Verrucomicrobiales > DEV007 > CALAIY01. The sequence continues at coordinate 36,392 of CALAIY010000049.1, forward strand.
ACCTTTCGCCCCCTCCCCGCCGCCGCCCAGCTCGCCCCTATCTATGGAGCAGCCTTCACCTCACTCGATGGCGATGCCTCACCCGATCTCATCTTAGTAGGAAACAGCCACGCCCCCCATCCCGATACAGGTAATCACAATGGCAGCTGCGGCCTCGCCCTACGCGGCTCCTCCACCGGGCGTTTCACCCCACTCTCTCCCCTCACCTCTGGCCTCCTCGTCCCCGGCGATGCCGCAGCCCTCACCACACTCGACACCGGCTTCGCCGTCTCGGTCAATAGCGCTACACCACAGCACTTCACTCCCACACTACCCCAAGCAGCACGCACCATTCGGATCTCAGCCCCACCCGGCACCCGCCTCACCCTCCAGATCTCCACTGGAGCCACCCAGACCCAAGAAGGAACCTCCCTCTTCGGAGTCCCCCAAAGCCCCGGCTCCCGCCTAGTCTTAGAAGCACGTAGACCAGGCCACAAAACAACCTCTCACGACCTCACCGGCAAAACCAAAAACGTCTTTCAACTAGACTCACTATAGATTAGTTTGTGCAATAGATGGCCCTTCGCAATTTTAAAACTATCTCATGGATTCTGATCCTTCTCACCATCACCACCGTTTTTCTTAAACGCGAAGGAGACCAATCCGACACGCCCCACACCAGCGAAAAAAATCGAGCCGCACTTACCCTTCCGCTAGTTAGCAACGAAGTCGCCCTCAACAAAGCGAAGACACTTCAAGAACAAGGAGTCTACCGCTTCGCCGAATCCATCCCCGTCCAGATAACCCCACAAAATCACGGCACCTGGGAAACACTCCCCTCCGGCAGCTCACGCTGGACACTCGAAGTACGATCTCCCGGAGCCTCATCGCTCAATTTCGGATTCTCCCGCTACGCAATGCCCGAAGGCGGAAGCCTCACCATCCAAAAACCCGGCGCCGACCCCGAATTCCGAAGTTTCACCTCGGCAGATAACGAAGCTCACGGCCAGCTCTGGACTCCCATCCTACGCAGCGAATCCGCCCTCATCAGCCTCGAACTCGCCCAAGGCACCCGCGAAAGCCTCGTCCTCGAGCTCGCCTCAGTAAACCACGGCTTCCGCCACGAAAAAATCGGCGGAGACATCTCAGGCACATGCAATATCGACGTCAATTGCGACGACAACACGCTCCCCGGCATTGGCTCCATGATCGACATATATCGCAATCAAATCCGCTCAGTAGGCGCCTACACCTTGAATGGCATCGACACCTGCACCGGCGCACTCATCAACAACACCGCAAACGACCGCCGCCCATTTTTCCTCACCGCTGCCCACTGTGAAGTCACCGCCGAAAATGCCGCCAGCATGGTCGTATTCTGGAATTTCCAAAACAGCACCTGCCGCCCTCCCGGCAGCCTAGAAAGCGGACAGATCGGCAATGGAGACCTCTCCCAATTCAATACCGGCGCAACCTTCCGTGCCGGAAACAGCGCCACCGATTTCACCCTCGTAGAGCTCAATGATCCCATCGCAAATGACATCAATGCATTCTACGCCGGCTGGAACCGCACCGGAGCAAACCCCGAATCCGCCATCGGCATTCACCACCCCGCCGTAGCCGAAAAACGCATTAGTTTCTCCTTCACCAAAACCCAAACCACTTCGCAAAGCGGCACCACCTCACCCGGCGATGGTCGCTTCGTCCGCGTCGTCAGCTGGGATCAAGGCACCACTGAAGGCGGCTCATCCGGCTCCCCACTCTTCGATCTCTCCGGCAACATCATCGGGCAACTCTTCGGCGGCTTCGCCGCATGTGGAAACACCTCATCAGACTGGTATGGCCGCATCTCCCAATCATGGACTGGCGGCGGCACATCAGCCACCCGCCTTTCCGATTGGCTCGATCCCACCAATTCTGGCGTATCCATTCTAAACGGCATCGGCTCGCCCCAAAGACTTGCCGTTATCGGGAATTCCGACCCAGAAAACGAAAATGGTGAAACCGCGTTCACTATCTCATTAAGCGAATTCCTCGGCGGACCGCCCCACCCCACCTTCACCATCGATTACACAACCGCAGACGGCACCGCCACAGCCGGGAGCGACTACACGGCCACCTCCGGCACCTTAGAATTCGCCCCTGGCGAAACGTCCGCCACCGTTCTCATCCCAATACTCGGAGACTCCACCCCCGAAGAAAACGAAACCATCAACCTCATCCTTAGCAACCTACAACCCGCCGACGCTGTGTTCATCACCTCAGCCGAGGCCACCGCCACCATTCTCAACGACGACTTCATCCCACCCGTTTTCACATCCGCAACGAATACCTCCGCCACCGTCGGCGTGCCATTCAGCTTCCCTGTCACCGCAAAAAATACCCCCACCGAATTCCGGCTCCTTGGTAATCCACCTCTCGGAATGCAGATCGATCCCGCCTCCGGAATCATCACTTGGCTCCCGACTTCCGTCGGCCAAATAAGTATCACCGTTTCCGCAACAAACCCTGCCAAAAGCGTCAATTCCACACTCACCATCGCCATCGCCGAAAACCCCCTTCTCGTCGCCATCGACAACACCAATTTTTCTATCCCTCTAAGCACTAGCTCCTCCTGGACACCCCAAAGCGCAATCAGCTTCGATGGCACCGATGCCATTCAAAGCCCCTCACTCGGCAACAACGATTCCTCCACATTCACCATCGAGACCGAAGGCCCAGGAGCACTTGAATTCTATTGGCGAGTATCTTCCGAAGCAGGATTCGATTTCCTCACCTTCACCACCAATGGCGAAGCCATCACCCAGATATCCGGCGAAGTAGATTGGCAGCGCTATGCCATCAGGCTCGGATCAGGCACCCACCAGCTAGCCTGGACATACACAAAAGACCTCTCTCAATCCGAAGGCCAAGACACCGGCTGGCTCGACGCAGTAAGATTCGTCACCACCAATGACGAAGTCATTCTCTTCTCCCTCCCCGATGCACAAATCCCATCAGGATTGCCCTACGCCCAGCGCATCGATTTCACCCCATCCACAGCCAGCCTTACCTCCAGCCCCCTTCCAGCCTGGCTCAGCATCAGCGACGACGGATTCATCTTCGGCACCCCTCCCCCTCCCCCTGCCAACGACACACACACCATATCGATCACCGCTTCCCACGAAGGAATCTCCAGCAGTAACAGCTTTGAAATCACCACAAATCCCTCCATCGATTTCACTAGCGAATTAGGCTCCACCAACGCCGTAGCATTCTACAACGAAAACGACACCCCATGGGTACGCGCCACAGACACCGCCGCTAGCGGAAACACATCTATCCGCAGTGGCGGCATCGATGACAATGAATCCAGCACCATCAACGCAAGCCTCAGAGGACCTTCCACACTCTCCTTCGCATGGCGCGTAGACTCAGAAGCCAATTTTGATATCCTCAGCTTACGACTCGATGGGAACATCATATCCCAAATCAGCGGGAACCTCCCGTGGCAGACCTTTACCCTCGCCATCCCCGCCGGTCGCCACGAAATACAGTGGCTTTACCAAAAAGACGGATCGGAAAGTGTCGGGCTAGATCGAGCCTACCTCGATTCAGTAAGTCTATCCGGCTACGGAGCATGGATCGCATCTCATCCAGTAAACGGACGCAACGATCCATCTTACGACCCCGATAAAGACGCCCGCTCCAATTTCATGGAATACGCCCTCGGCACCGATCCCGCCACCCCAGATATAGCAAACAATCTAACCTATAACTTCGAAACCCTCCCACCTACCATCAACCTCACAAAGCCCACCAACGTAGATGGCGTGCGCTACCTCCTCCAAACATCCACCACTCTCGCCCCCGAATCATGGACCGAAGAAGAAAGCGAAATCATTACCGATGACGCCTCCTCATTCATCGCAAGCCCCACCGAGACACCTCAAAGAATTTTCCTCAGGCTCGGCGCACAACCGGTAGCTGAATAATTCTCCCACCTCTATTCAGCGCTCGCAGCCACACTTATCTCAATCCCCTTACTCGTCGGGGTATTCGAAATCTCTGCTACGCTCTCCACGGGAACCAATACATTCGCTTCCGGAAAATAAGCAGCCGCATGCCCGCGTGGAATTTCATACGGAATCGCCTGCCACTTCTCGGACACGGTCATCTTCCCCTTCCAGTGACTAGTCAGATCCACCTGCTGGGTTGGCTTCAAGCCAAAATCCCGAAGATCCTCGGGATTCAAAAATACAATCCGCCGCGCATGGCCAATCCCCCGGTAGCGATCATCCATTCCATAGACAGTCGTATTATACTGATCGTGACTCCGTAGCGTCTGCAAAATGAGATGCCCCTCTGCCACCTTCATCGTTTGCACTTCCGAATTCGAAAATTCCGCCTTCTTACTAGCCGTACTCCAAATCCTCTGCGCAGCAAGATTAGGAAGCTCAAGCACTCCCTCCTTTCGCATCCGCGCGTTAAAATTATGAAACCCCGGAATGACCTTTTCAATTAAGTTACGGATTCGATCATAATCCCCCGCAAGGTAATCCCAACGCACCGTTGCAGTGTCGCCGATCAGTTCCTTCCCGATTCCCGCGATAATACCGACTTCACTTTTCAATTCTGAAGAAACCGGAGCAAGAGAGCCTTGAGACCTTTGCACCATACCCATGGAGTTTTCACACGTGACATACTGATCTCCACTTTCTCCATCATCCCGATCACTTCGCCCAAGACACGGAAGAATGAGCGCCGTTTTCCCAGTAACCAAATGGCTCCGATTGAGCTTTGTCGAGACGTGGCACGTAAGGGAGCACTTCGTGAGAGCCTCGGCAGTATAAGCCGTATCCGGTGACGCCTGGACAAAGTTCCCACCCATTCCAATAAAAACCTTCCCTTTACCCTGCTGCATCGCCTGGATCGACATCACAACATCAAAGCCATGTGCCCGCGGCGATTCGAATTCAAAGACCTCATCTAATTGATCGTGGAATTCCGCAGGCATTTTCTCAAAAATCCCCATCGTACGATCCCCCTGCACATTACTGTGCCCACGCACCGGGCATAACCCCGCACCCGGCCGACCAATCGCTCCAACAAGTAAATGGACATTGACGACCTCCCTAATCGTAGCCACCGCATTGCGATGCTGCGTAAGCCCCATCGCCCAACACGTGATCAGCTTCCGCTTCCCGCGCAACATCGTCCGCGCCAGCTTCTCGATTTCCGCCCGCTCGATTCCACAATCAGCAAGCAACGACTCCCAATCAGACGCCTCGATCGCCTTAATATAATCATCAAGCCCCAAAGTATGATGCTCAATAAATTTGTGATCAAACACCGGCTCACCCGCCTCTTCCCAAGCCAGCCAAGTCTTGGCAACTGCCCGGAGCAGCGCGTGATCCCCATTGGGTTTCACCTGAAGATATTGCGAAGTGATCTTTGTCCCTTTATTCAGTAGCCCCATTGGCTTCTGCGGATTCGCAAATGAAAGCAGTCCAGCCTCCTTCAGCGGATTAATCGCGACCACTTTCCCACCATTTTCGACCGCACGCTCCAAAGCAGAGAGCATTCGCGGATGATTCGTTCCTGGATTCTGGCCAATATCTAGAATCGTATCCGCCTCATAAATCTCCTCAAGAGTCACCGTTCCCTTCCCCACACCCACCGCCGAATTCATCGCCGCACCGCTGGACTCGTGGCACATGTTCGAGCAGTCCGGCAAATTATTCGTCCCATAAAGCCGCACCAGCAGCTGGTAGAGGAAGGCCGCTTCATTAGACGTGCGTCCAGATGTATAAAAAATCGCCTCATCGGGAGTCGCCAGCGCTTTAAGTTCCGCAGCGATCAGCTTAAACACCTCAGCCCACGAAATCGCCGTGTAATGGCTCGCCCCAGGAAGCTTCACCATCGGCTCCGCAATCCGCCCCTGCCGCTCATGCCAAGCATCAGACTTTGCCTCAAGGTCAGCAATTGAATATTTTTCAAAAAACTCCCGAGTGATCGTATCTTGCGTCGCCTCCGAGGCCACCGCCTTTGCGCCGTTTTCGCAGAATTCCGCCGTCGCACGCTCATCATCAGGATCCGGCCAAGCACACGATGGACAGTCGAATCCACGCTTCTGATTCAGCTTCATCAGCGCCTCCGTCCCACGAGCAACCCCAGCATTGCTATAGACATGCTCAAGCGAGGATTTCACCGCAGGCATACCCGTTGCCCAAGTCTTAGATTTTTTAAGATCTAGCTCATCTTCTTCTTCAAAAGTCGTTTCGTTTTTCATGCGTCTATAAATTTCTCACGAATTGCACAGAGAGGGTTTCTCACGCGACCCACTTGGACTACGAGACCAAAGCGCTTCACAACTATAGTCTAGGATACAGCATCAGCGAAGCTTTCATTTTCGAGACAGCACCCTCAACACTTCCGATTTCTAAGAGAAATTTTTGACGAACCGTCACTCTTTGGGCTAAATGCCTGCCCTCCTCAAATGCCTAGCAATCCCCCGCCCCTCGACCACCCGCCGAAAAAACCTGGAATCACCCAGCGCCGCAAGGCTCGCGAAAAACTCCAGCGCGAGGAACTCATCATCCGAGAAGCCCGCAAAATCCTCCTCTCCAAAGGCTTTCAGGGCCTCAATATGGACGACCTTGCGGAAACGGTCGAATACGCAAAAGGCACCCTCTATCTTCACTTCACGAGCAAAGAAGATCTCGTAGTCGCCGTCGCCACCCACGCCCTCAATGAACGCGCCGAGCTCCTCAATCGCGCCACCACCGCCCCCGGGAGTACCCGCGAAAGGATGAGCGCAGTCAGCTTCGCCGGCTGCGAATTTGCCCACCGTTTCCCCGAATACTTCCAGCTCGATCGTATGCTCACCGCCCAGAGCTTCTGGGATCGCGCCAGCGACGTCCGTCGCGCAAAATACACCGAGCAATCCGCCCTCAGCTTCCGCGTCATCGATACCCTCGTCCGCGAAGCCATGCTCTGCGGCGACCTCGCCGATGATGGACTCCCGCCAGATCGCATCACATTTGGCCTCATCTGCCTCGACGTCGGCACCCAAATCATGTCCCGAGACCCCGCCATCGGCCAGCTCTCCAAAGACATCGAGAAAAATCCCCTCACCGCCGTACGCGAGCAGCAAGAGCGCTACCTCGATCTCCTCGATTGGAAACCCACCTACGGCACCACCACCATCGACACCCTCTCCATCGATCAAAAGCTCCGCGAAACCATCTTCACCGACGCCAAATGGCGCCCCAGAAAGCCAAGACCAAAAGCATAAGCAAAGGCCTTAAATCTTTTACCTAAATCTAAAATGTCTCTAGAAATCCGACCAGCCGCCGAATGCCACTACGCCAACGTCTCCCTCGGCGAAGTCATGCTCCGCCTCGATCCCGGTGAAGGCCGCGTCCGCACCGCCCGCCAATTCCGCGCCTGGGAAGGCGGCGGCGAATACAACGTCGCCCGTGGCCTCCGCAAATGCTTCGGCCTCAAAACCGCCGTCGTCACCGCCTTCGCCGAAAACGAAATCGGCCACCTCATCGAAGACTTCATCATGCAAGGCGGCGTCGATACCGACTTCATCCAATGGCGCACCGACTTCGATGGCCTCGGCCAAAACGTCAGAAACGGCCTCAACTTCACCGAGCGCGGCTTCGGCATCCGCGGAGCAAAAGGAGCAGTCGACCGCGGCCACACCGCCGCCTCCCAGATGAAGCCCGGCGACATCGACTGGGAAGAAATCTTCGGAAACCGCGGCTCCCAATGGTTCCACACCGGAGGCATCTTCGCCGCCCTCTCCACCTCCTCCGCTGAACTCACCATCGAAGCCTGCAAAGCCGCCAAAAAACACGGCACCATAGTCTCCTACGATCTCAATTACCGCCCCTCCCTCTGGAAAAGCATCGGTGGCCTCGCCAAAGCCCAAGAAGTAAATCGTGAAATCGCCCAATACGTCGATGTCATGATCGGCAATGAAGAAGACTTCACCGCCTGCCTCGGCCTCGAAGTCGAAGGCGTCGATGAAAACCTCCAAGGAATCGAAATCGATAACTTCAAACGAATGATCGAAAAGGCCGTCCAGGAATTCCCCAACTTCAAAGCCACCGCCACAACCCTCAGAGAAGTCCACACCGCCACCGTAAACGACTGGGGAGCCCTCTGCTGGCACGACGGCCAATTCCACGAAGCCACCCACCGCCCCAAGCTCGAAATCCTCGACCGCGTAGGCGGCGGCGACTCCTTCGCCAGCGGCCTCATCTACGGCTTCCTCAAATTCAACGACGCCGCCAAAGCCATCCAATACGGAGCCGCCCACGGAGCCCTAGCCATGACCACCCCCGGCGACACCACCATGGCCACCCTAGCCGAAGTCGAGAAACTAATCGGCGGCGGCGGCGCAAGAGTTGACCGCTAACAATCCCGAATATGGATCATTAAATCCCCTTCTTCGATAGCCCTCGAAAAGCCCATCGGCATTACGCTCTAATGGCCGTGGGCTTTTTTAGGACACACGAAAACTGGTTTGGGGCTAGTATCATTCGCGTTCCTCATCAGCTTCCGTTGGGAAATACATCTGAGAAAAGTTCAAAAAACAAATCGAACGGTGCGGCGTAAGGACCTGTTCCAACAAAGGCTCGAAGGGATACTGCGGCTAATCAACAATCCG
>CALAIY010000050.1 GCA_937922595.1 uncultured Verrucomicrobiales bacterium
GATACATCGCCTTCCTCACCGCCACCAGCTACATCGCAATCGCCCTCCTCACCTACTCCATAGCCCACCTATGGTGGGCACTCCCCGTCCCCGCCGCCCTCATCCTCCTCATCACCACCTCCGCCCTCCTCCGCAAAGAAACACCTCCACCCGATCCCGCCTAATATACCGAAGCCCCCTCACCGACGTCCACGGCTACGCGGTAAAACCATCCTTACCTAATGCTCTCTCCAGCTCAACCTCGGCACATCGAAGCCGACAGAGGAATCTGCAAAAATCGTAAAAATGGACTACTATCCTATAAAGTTCTTCCAAGAATTTAATGGGTAACGGGCTCGATTAACATGTCCAGCTTGCCGCAGAAGAACAAGATTCTCCTTCGGTAGTTCTCGAACCCTCGGAAACCTCTCCGCCATTGCTTTGATCGGTTGAATTTTAAGCATCCAGACCTCCGAAACGTTATTCGTCTTTTGAGGGAGAATTAGCTCTATTGCCTGGCTTTTCGAAGAGGGATTGAGAGCGCCCACTACCGATGCCACTATCGAAATCTCGGGTGAGAGTGGGATCGTAACTGATCCAATTATGATCCTGATTTTTTTGTGGAGGCGCGGTGCTGATTTTGCGTATTACGGTGCTGAGGGCGGCAATGGTGAGGATAGCGAGGGAGAGAACTATGATTGCGATGGCGAAAGCGAGGCCTTTGCTGGGTTTTGAGTGAGGCATTTTCATGGCGGGTGTCTTACGTGCGTGTATTTACTTTGTATATCTCGAAGAGATCGCAGATAGAACGCATAGCGGGGGCGGTTTATTTGTATTTACATTGTGTTTTTATTTTTGGAATCCGATTGGCAGTATTGCCGGCGGGGGATAAGTTTTTAGGGATGATGCTCCTATTTTGCCGCCACTTTTCGCGATTCGCCGTTTTTACGGTGTGTTTCGGGTTTGCCTCCCCTCTCTTAGCGGAGGATCGGATTGCTTCGGCGGCGGCGCTTGGTGATCGGATACCGGATTCTGATCAGGCACTAACCACGAAGGGGGCGGAACGCGCTCGGGCGCTGGCCCTTTATTACAAGGGGAACGAGCTTACCGGAGATGGGAAGATAGATGAAGCGGTGGCTACCTTTCGTGAGGTGATTGCCATCGACCCTACGAATATCGAATTGGCGGCGAGGACGGCCGCCATGCTGGCTCAATTGGGGAAACACGAGGAAGCGCGGGAGGTGGTGGAGGGGGCGAAAAAGGCGAATCCCGGTGAGGTGGCGGGATCGGTAGCTTTGGTGGATTTTTTGCGGAGCTTCATGCGGGATGATGCGTCGGCTCAGACGCGAATGCTCGAGGCGGCGCGGGAGGCGATGGAGCAGTTTCCGAAGGAGCCGAGGGCGTATAAGATTCTGGTGCGTGCTTACGTGGAGCAGGACGATTGGGAAGAGGCTTCGGCGGCGCTGGAGATGGCATTATCCCAGAAGGATGTAGCTCCTGATTTTTGGGTGTTGATTGGGCGTCTCGGGCAAGAGATTTGGCCTTATCGTGGGGAACGCGCCTCGGAGGAGAATCTGGAAAAACTGGTGGGGATCTATTACCGCGCTTTAGAAAATGGGGCGGATACTCCGCGGGACGTGCAGCATAGTGTGGCGCGTTTTTTCCGGTCTACGGGGCAGCTGGATGATGCGCGTGGTCTTTACCAGGGGATGGCGCTGGCGGTGCCGGAAGATTTGGGAACTCGCGTTCTTTATGCGCAGACTTTGCTAGCAATGGGTCGCGCGGATCAAGGGATCGGCGAGCTGGAGAAGCTTGCGGAGATCGATCCGAATGACCTCGAAATCCATCAGACCCTTGCTGGAGCCTATGATAATTTAGAAAACTTTGCTGAGGCTGCTCGGCATACAACGGCGGCGATCCGCCTGGGCTCAAATTCGCTTGCTGATTACCTTACTGGAATCATGCTTTATAATAAGGCGGGCGATCTCGAGGGACTGATTGCTCATCTCGAACGCGCGAAAATCACCTTCCCTGACGAGCCGTATTTTTACCGCACGCTTGCCGAGATTCACAGTACCGAGGAGGATTGGGAAAAGGCGATCGCTGAATTTGAAGAGGCGGAGGAGATCGCACTGGATCATCCTGAGCCGGAGCATATTTCGAGGTTTAATGCGGGGGCCTTTGAAGGGCTCGAGTTTCTTCACCATGGGTTTTACTTCGATTACGGAGCTGCGGCGGAGCGTCTTGAGCAGTTTGATCGCGCAGCTTCGCTTTTCCAAAAATCAATTGATCTCGTCCCTGAGGAAAATCCGGCGGCGGCGGCACAGGCATATAATTACCTCGGCTACATGTGGCTTGAGCAGGGAAAGAACATTGCGAAAGCGGGTGATCTCATTCGCCTTGCGGTAGATCTGCATCCGGAGAATGGCGCTTATGCGGATTCCCTGGGCTGGTATTATTTCCTGACCGAGGATTACACGAATGCCCTCACCGAACTCCAGCGCGCGGATAGCCTCATGCGTTCCAATTACTCCGAAGCCTTTCAAAAAGCGATCGATCAAGGAGCCGTGAACCCGGAGGATCGGGCAGTTTCTGGCGGAGCCGATCCTCATATTCTGGAGCACATTGCACGCACCCAGGCGAAACTCGGAAATTTCGATGCTGCGCTGGCGACCATGGAGCAGGCGGCCTCACTGGAAGGCGCTACGGACAAAATGAAAGCGCGTCTTCAGCGGTATAAAAACAACAAATTTGAGTAACCGAGATTTTCTGGAATTCTTCCTAAGACGCTGATAGTCTGGAGATGAACCACGTTCAATCCACGCAAAACATTTAATATATAATGAAAACAAAACAGACTCAGCCGCAGGGAAAAGCCCTGCCTATCGTTATCGTCCTCGTCGCTCTTGCAGCAGGTGCCTTTTACTTCATGAAGGGCTCCGATAATCCTGCTGTGCAGGAAGGCCTCAATAAGGCTACTCAAGCCGCCAAAGAAGCTGGCTCAAGCGTCGGAGACGCTGCCAAGGAAGCAGGCGCAGATGCCGTAAAGGCTGTGACCGAAGGCGGAGAGTCCGTCGGTGATGCGCTCAAGGCAGCTACTGATAAGACTATGGATGCAGCTAAAGGCGCTGCTGCGGATGCAGTAGAAGGTGCCAAAGGTGCTGCTAGTGGCGCTGCTGATGCCGCTGCCGGAGCTGCTGATGCTGCTACGGACGCTGCTGCTGGTGCTGCCGATGCAGCCGCTGGTGCTGCCGATGCAGCTACCGGCGCTGCTGCTGGCGCTGCTGATGCTGCCGCAGGCGCTACTGATGCTGCCGCTGATGCACTGAAGGACGCCGCTATAGATGCGGTGAAAGGTGCTATCACCGAGTAATTCCTGGAAATCTCATTTCCTCTGCGAGCGGGTGGCCTTATCGGTCACCCGCTTTTTTGTGCCTATGAACCGCTCTTTCGCAGAAATTTTCTCCGTCTTCCTTAAACTTGGGCTTACTTCTTTTGGTGGCCCCGTCGCTCACCTTGGCTATTTCCGCGAGGCGATCGTGGAACAACGCAAATGGCTGAGCGATTCAGCGTATGCCGATCTTGTGGCGCTCTGCCAGTTCATCCCGGGGCCTGGCAGCAGCCAAGTGGGTCTGGGCATTGGGCTTAGTGCGGGTGGTTTTCGCGGAGCGCTGGCGGCTTGGCTCGGATTCACCATGCCCTCGGCCCTCGCCATGGCAGCGCTTGGAATCTACGTGAAATCCGCCGACGCCATCCCCACGGGCACCCTCGCTGGGCTCAAAATCCTCGCCGTCGCCGTCGTCGCCCAAGCCGTGCTCGGCATGGCAAAATCCCTCTGCGCTGAAGCGAAAACCGCCACCCTCGCCGGTCTCGCCCTCGCCGCCATGCTCATTTTTCCCGCCGCCTGGGTTCAGCTCGGGGCGATTGCCAGCACCGCCGTCCTCGGCGCAATTATCCTCAAGCCGAATACAAAAGCATCAGCCGATGGTTTACCCACCCCCTCACTCGTCAAGAAACTCGCCTGGCCCGCCTTGGCGCTTTTCATAGGCCTGTTAGCCTGGGCAATTGCCCAACCCGGCTCCCTAGCTTCCACCTGCTACAAAGCCGGAGCCCTCGTCTTTGGCGGCGGCCACGTCGTCCTCCCCCTCCTGCAAGGAGAAATGGTACCATCGTTAGTTTCGAACGACACCTTCCTCGCTGGCTACGGAGTCGCCCAAGGCGTCCCCGGCCCCCTCTTCACCCTTGGCTCCTACCTCGGCGGAGCCGCCGGCGGCTGGACCGGAGCCCTCATCGCCACCCTCGCCATCTTCCTCCCCAGCCTCCTCCTAATCACCGCCGTCCTCCCCGTCTGGAGCAAGCTAGTAGCAAACCCAAAAGCTCGCGCCGCCGTAGCCGGAGCTAACGCCGGAGTAGTCGGCATCCTCGGAGCCGCCCTCTACGACCCTGTCTTTACCTCCGCCATCAAAGCCCCCCACCACATCGCCCTAGCCGTCTCCATCTACATTGCCCTCACCATGTGGAAAATCCCACCCTGGGTCCTCGTCCTAGCGGTGGGTGGTATCGGAGCTTTCCTCTAAGATCTCAACAGTATTTTCGTACAAGAAGGAACTGGCGGGAACGTCTGATCGACCGGCACAGGGCGCTCCGCTTTTTTGCTTAGCGGTGCCAGACGGTGGTGAAGACTTCAGTGGTATCGATGACTTGCCTGGTGATCTTGGGCTTTTAGTGCAGGGCTAGTTGGGGTCGCGGCGGAGCACGCGCCTCCACAAGAGAGTGGAGGTTATGAGGAAGTGGCGATGGTTTCCTTTTTCTCTTCGTCGTAGACGGGGGGGGCTGGAGGGGCGCTTGGGTGAATTTTCACGAACTGCTTTTGGGTGTTTTCCCAATCCTCTAGGAGGCGCTTGGCTTTGGGGGAGCCGGTGTTTTCTAGGTGGGCTTGGATTAGGGACTTCACTAGGGTGATGTCCGCTTGCTCTTCTAGGGCGCTGGCTGTGGTGAGATCTGGGTTGTGAAGCTTGTGGAAGTGATCGTGCTCGTCGTAGACGTAGGCTTGGCCTCCGGACATTCCGGCTCCGAAGTTTTTGCCGACTTCTCCTAGGATGATGATGCAGCCGCTGGTCATGTATTCGCAGCCGTGGTCGCCGATGCCTTCTACTACTGCGTTGGCTCCGGAGTTGCGGACGGCGAAGCGTTCGCCGGCTTTGCCGTTTGCGAAGAGTTGGCCGCTGGTGGCTCCGTAGAGGCAGGTGTTGCCTAGGATGCTGTTGTCTTCGGGGGCGAAGCTGATTTCGTCTTTTGGTTTGATGACGATTTCGCCGCCGCACATGCCTTTGCCGACGTAGTCGTTTGATTCACCACTGAGGATCATTTTCACGCCGCCGCAGAGGAAGGTGCCGAAGGATTGACCGGCGGAGCCGCGGAGCTTGATGGTGATGGTGCCAGGGGGGAGGCCGTGATTGCCGTGAAGGTAGGCGATTTCACCGCTGAGCTTGGTGCCGATGTTGCGGTTGGTGTTCTTGATTTTGAAACCAAGGGTGACGGGACGTTTGTCGCGGATGGATTCACGAGCCTGCTCGATGAATTTATCATCGATGGGGTGGTCGTGCATGCCGTCGTTGCGGTTGCGCTTGCAGGTGCGCGGGAAGGCTTCGCCTTCTTCTTCGGCTACGTCTTTGAGGAGGCGGGAGAAGTCTAGGGTATTTGCCTTTGGGTGATCGGGGACGTGGCGCTGTTTCAGGTATTTACCTGGCTTGCCGATGAGGTCGTCTAACTTGCGGACGCCGAGTTCGGCCATGATTTGGCGGGTCTCATCGGCGACGGCGTTGAAGAAGTTGATGACATGTTCTTTCTTGCCTTTGAATTTGGCGCGGTATTTGGGGTCTTGGGTGGCGACTCCTACGGGGCAGGTATTGAGGTGGCATTTGCGGACGTAGACGCAGCCCATGGCGATGAGGGCGATGGTGCCGAAATTGAATTCTTCGGCTCCGAGGATGGCGGCGTGGATGATGTCTGCGCCGGTGCGGAGGCCGCCATCGGTGCGGAGGGTGACGCGATCGCGGAGGCCATTGAGCATGAGAACCTGTTGGGTCTCGGAGAGGCCGATTTCCCAGGGGAGGCCGGCGTGCTTGATGGAGCTGAGGGGGGATGCGCCGGTGCCTCCATCGTGGCCGGAGACGAGGATGATATCGGCGTTGGCCTTGGCGACGCCGGCGGCGATGGTGCCGACGCCGGTCTCGGCGACTAGCTTGACGCAGACGCGGGCGCGGGGGTTTACCTCTTTGAGGTCGTGGATGAGCTGGGCGAGGTCCTCGATGGAATAGATATCGTGGTGGGGGGGCGGCGAGATGAGGGTGACGCCGGGCTGGGTGTTGCGGAGCTTGGCGATGATGCCGTTTACCTTGAAGCCGGGGAGCTGGCCGCCTTCTCCGGGCTTGGCTCCTTGTGCCATTTTGATTTCGAGTTCTTCGGCGTTGGCGAGGTAATCGGCGGTGACCCCGAATCTACCGGAGGCGATTTGCTTGATTTTGGAGTTGGCCCAGTCGCCGTTTTCGTAGCGGGTGAAGCGCTTGGGGTCTTCGCCGCCTTCGCCGGAATCGGATTTGCCGCCGATTTCATTCATGGCGATGGCGAGGGTCTCGTGAGCTTCGGGGCTGATGGCTCCCATGGACATGGCAGCGGTGGTGAAGCGGACGCGGATGTCTTCGATGGGCTCGACTTCGTCGATAGGAATGGGGGCGTTCGGCTTTTGGAGCTCGAACATGTCGTGGAGGGCGAGGGGCTGGACGCTTTTTACCTGGCGGACGTATTCTTCGTATTTTTCAGCGTCATTGTCGCGGACGAAGGTGTGGAAGTTTTTCAGGACTTGGGCGTGGATGGCGTGGCGCTCGCCATTGCGGCGGGAGCGGTGGTAGCCGGGGTCGCCTAGCTTGAGCGGGGCTTCGGGAATGGCGGTGGCGAAGCCTGCGGCGTGGCGCTGGATGGCTTCTTTACCTAGAATCTCAAATCCGATGCCGCCGATCTGGCTGGAGGTGCGGGTGAAACATTTCTCGATGACTTCTTCGCCGAGGCCGACGGCTTCGAAAATCTGAGCGCCTTGGTAACTTGATAGGACGGAGATTCCCATCTTGGACATGATCTTGAGCACGCCTTTTTCAAGGCCGGTGCGGGCATTGGTAAGGGCGGTGGGGAAATCGATTCCTTCGAGCTGGCCTTTTTTATCATTTTCGAGGAGCTCGCGGGCGCTTTCGAAGAGGAGGTGGGGACAGATGGCCTGGGCTCCGAAGCTGAAGAGGGAGGCGCACTGGTGGGGATCGCGGGCTTCACCGGTATCGGCGATGATACCGAGGCGGAGGCGTTTCCCTTTTTTGCTGAGATGCTGGTGGATGGCTCCGACGGCGAGAAGCATGGGGACGGGGACGCGCTCGTGATCGAGGGCGCGGTCGCTGATAACTAGCAGGCGAATGTCGCTATCGGCGGCGGATTCTGCTGCGACGCAGAGAGCATCGAGAGCGACGAGTAGCCCACTTGGCCCGGCACTAAGCGGGAAGGTGGCGTCGAGAGTTTCCGAAGGGAAGTTATCACCGGTGTTTTTAAGGGCGGTGAGTTCGTGATCGAAGAGGAAGGGGGTTTCTAGGTGAACGACGTTGGCGTGCTCGGGGGTTTCTTCGAGGAAGTTACGATAGTGACCGAGGGAGACCGCGATCGACATGACGAGGCGCTCACGGATGGGATCGATCGGTGGGTTTGTAACTTGGGCGAAGAGTTGCTTAAAGTAATTACTAACTAGGCGCGGGAGGACGGAGAGGACGCTGAGTGCGGAATCATCACCCATGGAGTAAGTGGCCTCCATGCCCTTTTGAATCATGGGGCGCAGGGCGAGATCGGCTTCTTCTTTATTGTAATCGAAGGCGGCTTGCTTTTGCGAGAGTGTGATGATGTCTAGCTCATCGGTGGGGGCGGCTGGGGCGCTGTGGGCGAATTCGACGCGGTTTTCCTTGAGCCATTTTTGGTAGGGCTGCTTGGAGGCGAGATCTTTTTTGAGTTCGGTGTTGTAACGGACTTTGCCGGCAAGGGTATCAACGGAGAGCATCTCGCCGGGGGCGAGGCGTCCTTTCTGGACGATGGTGTCGTCGGGGAGTTCGCAGAGGCCTACTTCGGAACCTACAGTGAAGATACCGTCGGTGGTGAGCTTGAAGCGGGCGGGGCGGAGGCCATTTCGATCAAGGCTGGCGCAAACGGATTTACCATCGGTGAAGACGAGGGCGGCGGGACCGTCCCAGGGCTCAGAGAAGCAGCGCTGGTATTGGAAGAAGGCTTTTTCGTCGTCGGTGACGAAGGGATCAATGGTGTAAGCGGGCGGGACGAGGAGCGCCATGGCTTGCTCGGGAGAGCGGCCGGAGAGGACGAGCATTTCGAGGGCGGCGTCGAGCGAAGCGGAGTCGGAGTCACGACCGTCGAGGAGTTTTTTCAGGAGGTCCACGTCTTCGCCCCAGAGCTTGGAGGAGAAGTCAGCCTCTCGGGAGGCCATCCAATTGCGGTTGCCTTTGACGGTATTGACTTCGCCGTTGTGCGCCATCATGCGAAATGGCTGGGCGAGCGGCCAGGTGGGGAAGGTATTGGTCGAGAAGCGCTGGTGGTAGAGACAGATGCTGGTCTCGAACTCAGGATCAACAAGATCAGGGTAAAATTTCTCAACGGCGGTGGAGACGGCGAGCGCTTTGTAACTGACGAGCCGGTGGGAGAAGCTGGGCATGTAAACACCAGGCATCTCTTCTTCGAGACAGCGCAGGCTGATCTCGCGGCGGCAGAGGTAAAGCATGCGCTCATAGCCATCATCATCACCGGCGAGGGCGGTGGGGCGGCGAACGAGGAGCTGAAATACATCCGGCATGAGCGAGCGCGCTTTGTCGCCAAGCTCACGAGGATTGGTGGGGACTTCACGCCAGCCGAGGAGCTTTCCGCCGCGATTGCGCACGATGCCTTCGGCAAGGACTTTGGCTTTTACCTGGGTGGCTTCGTCACCGTGGGGCATAAAAAACACTGCCACCCCGAGATCTGAATCTTTTTCGAGGTTTTTCCCTTTGGCTTCGATGAAAGGGCGAAGAAGTTTGTAGGGAATCTGAGTGGTGACACCGGCTCCATCGCCGGTCTTCCCATCGGCATCGACGGCGCCGCGGTGGACGACATTGCATACAGAATCGAGGCCGAGGCGAAGAATCCGGTGGCTGCGCTGGCCTTCGATGTGGGCGACAAATCCGACACCACACGCGTCGCGCTCGAGTTCCGGACGGTGGAGGGATCCTTTGCTGGCGGCGGGAAGAGTGTAGTAGCTGTCGTTCGTCATTTTGGGAAAACTTCTAAGGGTAAATCGCGGGTTCCTTGGGGCGCGGGATTGTGCACACCTCCTTCAGTGCAGCGTTTTCAGTGCCATTTTTTGGGGAAAACCCTGTAGGGCACAGGCCAAGGGGGACGGGCATGTTAGCGCGCCAAGCGAGGTGTTCAAGCGGCGGGTGAATGCTCTAAAAATCGATCTAAGGCAGCATTGGCGCGCTCATTCACGACCAAGGACTCTTCGCCCTGCTGAATAGCCACCGAAATGATCGCCTTTCTCGCCCCATCAAGGCTTCGCGAAGATGTAGCACCCGAAAATGCGTCGCTCTCATAGACAATTCGGTGGGCAGGAATCTCTCTCAACGTCTCGATACACGGGAGCGCGCCGAACGAAAAGAGGCTCCCGCTCCGCGCGAGAAACAGCGGAATCATCTCTCCAGGAGCCCTGAAATCATGGAGCATCACCGGCCAATCTGGCGGAATCGCCTCGTCCAATACTCGAAGGAGCCGCCCCCATGCCCGCACGCAATGGAGAGTCACAGGTCTTCTAAATTCCAAAGCCATGGCTAGCTGTGATCGGAGGGCGACCTCTTGCTCATCCAGCGCAGGGGATCGCCGCGTCCGATCGAGCCCAATTTCTCCGATGCTTGCACGAGGAGTTTCTCCCAGGAGGCCTCGAAGCGTCTCGAGCCAATCCGGCTGCGCTTCCGCTAAATACCAAGGGTGTAGCCCAAAGGCAGGCTCGATCCTAGAATCACGATCCGAAAGGCAGAGCACCTCCTGCCAATCCCCCGGATGAGTGCCACAGCAGATTGCTCGGCGGCATTTTTCTAAGAGCGGTTTTTCCAGGCCGAAAGTGTGGAAATGACCGTGAGCATCCGAAAACCTCATCCTACACTCCCTCTGATTCGCTCCAAAATCCGCTGTGCTCCCGCCCGACGGCTCTGAGTAAGGCACGCCAAAACTCCCGTATCTTCCAAGATCATTGTCTCATGATTGGAGATTTCCTCCGCCGTCCCCCCCGAATAAATCGTGCAAAAAACCATCGCCACGGCTTTGACCATCGGGGCATCCGAGTCGCTGCAGAAGGTCCAGCACCCCTCCGCTTCCTCGGAGGCAATCCAGACCTGGCTCACGCAACCAGCCACCACATTCTCTTCGGAGCGCTGCTCATCGGGAAACGCAGTTTCGCGCCCCGCACGCCCCACGAGATAATTCAGACGTTCGTAAGCATCGGGCACTGCAAGAAGTTGCTCACGGAGAGCGTTTTCATTTACCAGGACAGTCGTCATCTGAAGATTCTAGCGCAACCAAGTCTGCTTGCTAGCACCCCATCGTTCCCTATTCTTCTAAATTATGAAATTCTCAGCGTTTGCCATCCTCTCCGCCATTGCTCTCAGCTCGGCAGCCGCGAAAGACACTGTGCGCACCGATCCCTGGCTTACGATGCCTGGAGCCGCAGGTAAGTCTGGAAGCGGTAAAAAAATCGTCCTCATCTCCGGTGATGAAGAATATCGCTCTGAAGAAGCGCTGCCCCAGCTCGGCAAGATCCTTTCCCAGCACCACGGATTTGATTGCACCGTGCTCTTCGCAATCAACCCTTCAAACAACACGGTAAACCCACACGTCTTAAATAACATCCCCGGCCTCTCTGCTCTTGAGGACGCAGATATGATGGTGCTCTTCGTCCGCTTCCGCCAGCTACCTGATGAGCAGATGAAACACATCATCGACTTCACTAATTCAGGGAAACCCATCCTCGGCCTCCGCACTTCTACTCACGCATTTAAATACTCAAAAAAGAGCAAAAGCCCCTACGCCAAGTGGAGCTTCAAATCCAAAGACCCCGCCGGCGGCTACGGCCAAGCAGTGCTCGGGGATACTTGGGTAAGCCACCACGGCCACCACAAAAAAGAAAGCGCCCGCGGGATTCCCAACGAAACCCTCGGCGACCACCCAATCCTTCGCGGAATCGATGACATGTGGGGACCAGCAGATGTCTACGGCGTGAAACACCTTCCCGAAGACGCAGTACACGTGATCTATGGGCAAGTGCTCGAAACGATGGAGCCTGATTCCTCTCCTCTCGAAGGAAAGAAAAACGCCCCTATGATGCCTGTCATCTGGACTCACGAATACGAAGGTGAGACGGGCAACACATCTACGGTAGTTACCAATACATTTTTCTCTTCCATCGACATGGTGAATGAAGACGTCCGCCGAGCCACGGTAAATTCCATCTTCTGGGCACTCGATATGGGCGATAAAGTGACGCCCGATCTCGACGTCTCTATCATCGGAAAATATGAGCCGACGATGTTTATAGTGCTGGGAAGAAAATACTGGAATGAGAAGAAGCTGAAGGTAGCGGACTTCGCTCCAACTCCCTAGCTCTGGCTTTAGAGGGGCGACGAAGTGCGGGCGCAGCTGGCGATGCACACTGGAAAGACAATCCACCAGTCATCCCAGCTGTTCGGAAGTTCTCCGTCATTACCCTCGGCGAAGCGCTCGAATACACATGCCACAGCATACGCCTCGCCCCTGTGCTTTGAATCCTTAGTGGTCGCTTGTAGATTCAGAGGGATCAATACGAATATGGATATGATCAAGGGAAGTATTCTGAATTTCATTTTCTCATTCTCGAACCACCGCAGCAATGCCCTCCTCATGGCGAAGGCGATTTACAACATCGCTAACGGGGCGTGCTCCACCCTAAATTTCGGGAAAATAGCGGACTCCATTGCGTGTGGAAGGAGCCTTTTCGCGGGCGAAGGCGGCGGCGTGGAATCCAGCAGCCTGCCCAGTTGCTAGAGCGGTGCCGATTACTCGGATGGAGGCGTGGGCTCCGGGGTCTGCGGAGAGGCAGCGGCCGGCTGTGAAAATGCCGGGAAATTGTGGGCTTGTGAGGGCACGGAGGGGGATGCCGGCTGGGGCGGGGAGGTGTTGGAACTTGGGCCCCTTGGTGGTGTAGCGGGTTTCTAGGGGCCAGCTGGCTAGGGCGATGTCATCGGGGAAGCGGCGGGCGGCTAGGAGATCAGCGGCGGTGAGGGTGTAGGTGCCGCGCCAGCGGGTGGATTCTCTTTGGCCTTGGGATTTGGCGGGGTGGCAGGTGCTTCCGGCGAAGGCTGGGTGGTGCGCGGCTAGATAGGTGTGAATTTCACTTATTGCTTTGGAACCGTCTAGAGTGAGGAAAGCGCGATTGCCGGTGGTGGCGTTTCTTAGGTGGGTGCCTAGGGCGGATTGTGGGAGTTGCTCGTTTTTTACGGCACGGACTAACAGGGCTGCTATTTGGAGGCGATCGGAGGGGGTGAGGCGCTCCTTGAGGTTTGTAACTTCGGCGATTTGGGCGGGCTGCTGTTGTTGGTCTTTTGGGGAGGTCTGGGTGGGGGCTCCTAGGGCTTGGGCGACGAGGGCATTTCCGGTGGTATCTACGATGGTGCGGGTGTGGAGTTCGCCGTTGATGAGGTAGTTACCGGAGATGGTTTCTAAGGGGGAGTGGAGATAGACTTCGAGATTGGGTTCGTTGGCGCAGAGGGATTGGAGGAGGTCGGCGTAGATAGCGGGTTCCTGGTGGAGGACGTAGACTTTGCCCATGCGCTCGGGGGCGGATTGGCCGGAGCGCGATAACATGGCTTCGGCTATCTCTACGGGGATACCGGGATTGAGGTACTCTGGGCGGTCGTTGTGGTAGAGGCCGCAGAAGGTGTGAACGAGGGCGTGGGTGCCTTGGCCTCCTAATTGATTGGAGGATTCTAAGAGGATAGTGGAGGCGCCGGCTCTGGCAGCGGCTAGGGCGGCGGCGATTCCGGCGCTGCCTGCTCCGATGACGGTGACGTCAGTCATGGGTGGAGTTTAAGAATTGGGCGAGG
Organism: uncultured Verrucomicrobiales bacterium; assembly: GCA_937922595.1. Taxonomy (GTDB): domain Bacteria; phylum Verrucomicrobiota; class Verrucomicrobiia; order Verrucomicrobiales; family DEV007; genus CALAIY01. The sequence continues at coordinate 13,179 of CALAIY010000050.1, forward strand.
CTCTCGGCGGTCTCGAATCGCTCTTGGGAGATGGATTCAGGGGAGACTGTTTTGCCGAAGGCTGATTCGAGGGCGAGAAGGAGTTGCATGAGGGCCATGGAATCGAGGCCAGCGTCGAAGAGGGATTCTGTGGTGGAGAAGTCTTCTTCGATCTCAAGGATACCTTCTTGGCGGATAACTTGCAGGATTGCTTGGGGCGTCATTTGAGTGGCTTTGCTAGGAGAAAGACGAGACTTCCGGCGAGACCCCAGGCGAGATTGAGGAGCCAACCGGTGAGGGCGGCGGAGAAGGCGATATCGGCGGGCATCCCGGAGAAGGCTTCCATGAGGGCTCCGAAGGTTTTTTCGCGAACTCCGAGACCGGCGACTGATACGGGGAAGGAGGCGACGACATCGACGAGGGGGATGGCGGCCATGACATCATTCGTGGGGGAGCTTCCTCCTACGGCGCGGACGGCGCAGACGAAGGAGAAGCTGTAGGCGACGAGCATGGCGGAGGAAAGGGCGACGCCGGCGAGGGAGAGTTTCCAGTGGGAGAGGATGGAATCGAAGCAGGCGGCCATCTGGACGACGCGGGGATGGGCGAGGAGTTTAGGGAAGAGTTTTGCGCCGTGGGCGCGGAAACGGGGGCGCATGGAGATCATCATGAGGGCGAGGCCGGTGATGGAGATTCCGACGTATCCGGCGACCGAGAGGAGGACGGTGCGGCCTGCGGGGGGGAGTGTTTCTTGGGAAAAAAGGAAGCTGCTGCCAAAAATCGCGAAGACGACGGCGGTGCCGAAGAGACCCGCGAGGTGATCGATCATAATGGAGGCGGTGACAGGAATGATCGAGCTCGGGTGGCGCTTGCGCATCCAGAGGATGCGGGCGGCGTCGCCTGCGAGTGCACCGAAGGAGACGAGGGTAAAAAGCCAGGTGCAGAGGGTGATGCGGATCGCGGCGAGGGGCGTTTCCTGAATATCTTGGGCGCGGAGAAATACCCACCAGCGGAGGCCGGTGAGAGTGAGGCCAAGGCCGGCGGAGACAAGGCCAGCGGCGATCCAGGTGGGGTGCTGGGAGAGAGTGGCGAGGCGCTGGCCTAGCCCATCCATGACGCCGGAACCGGAGAGCGCCCACCAGAGAAAGCCAAGGGAGACGGCTAGCTTGGGAGCTAGGAGAAGGGCGGTTTTTGCCCGGTCAGACACCTTCGGGTTTGCCTTCTTTTTCGATAGCGGCGGCGATGGTGTTTACCGATTGGAGGATTTCTTTGGCGCGATCCTGATCCCCCACTTTGAGGGCGAAGTGCTTATCAAGCGCGAGGGAGAGCTGGAGTGCGTCTACGGAATCGAGGCCAAGGCCTTCGGGGCCGAAGATCGGGGCTTCGTCTTCGATTTCATCGGGTTCATCGTCGAGCATAAGCTCTTCGATCATCATTTCTTTGATGCGTAACTTGAGTGCGGCGGGTTCCATTTCGGCGGGTACGATAGCGGGGGAACGCTTTCTTTATCCTAAAAGATGCCGCCGTCCATCTTGAGTGTGGAGCCAGTGACGTAACTTGCTCCTGGGCTGGCGAGAAAGTGGACGGCAGCAGCGATCTCTTCAGGGCGGGCAAAGCGACGCATGGGAACGGTGGCTTTGGCGGCTTTGCGCTGCTCGGGAGACCATTCGGCGAGGGCGTCGGTCTCGATGTAGCCGGGGCAAATGGCGTTTACCGTGATGCGGGAGCGGGCGGTTTCCTTGGCAAGGCTGCGGGTAAGGCCGATGACCCCAGCTTTGGCGGCGGCGTAATTGGTCTGCCCGGCGGGCGGGAGGAGGGCGCTGAGGGAGGCGATATTGATAATGCGACCGTAGCGAGCGGTCATCATACCTTGAACGACGGTACGGCAACCATGGAAGACAGAGTCGAGATTGGCTTGGATGACGCGGTGCCATTGCTCGGGCGACATGGTGGCGAGGAGAGCGTCGTCGTGGAATCCGGCGTTGTTGACGAGGACGCTTACGGCTGCGCCGAAACGCGTTTCCGCAGCAGCGGCGGCATTCGTCCATGCGTCGGGGGAGGTGACGTCGAGATCGGTGATGAGCGTGCGCTCAGGGTGTTCGGCGGCGAGAGCTTCGGCACGGTCGCGACGAGATCGGACGCCGAGTACGACGCAAGCCTGAGGATCATGCTCAAGGAAGTAGGCAGCGATGGAGTGGCCGAGGCCGCCGTTTGCGCCGGTGATAAGGATGACGTTTTCGGGGGATTCCATGAGAATTAACGATACCGGATACTATCTAGGATTAACTTATAGGCAGAGGCATTAGTGCCCGAGAAAACCGACTCCACGGGATCTACACAGCCTTCCCGACACCAAGCCCATTTTTCGGCGAGGTCGAACCCGGCGGCAACGCCCATTCCTTCACCGAGCACACTCCGCACGGTCTGGCTCGTGTCGCCAAATTGCCGAAGCGCGGATGCTCGCTCGCCGGCGCTCGTGTATGGCAATTGCTCCATCGATTGGATTTCCACGCCGCTATTCGCATTTCTAGTTAGAAGAAATGCCGCCGCACCTTCGCTCGCGACGAAATTCTTGCCGTAATAAGAGAGACCTTCCGCGCTCAACCAATCAACTTCCTCGCCGCACGCCACGATACAAGCATCCGTCTCTCCCGTCGCGTTCCAAAGCGCCGCAGTGCGGATCGCTTCGCCAAGAGCAGCGGAATCTCCAAGCACCGTCGCTACCGGACCATCTGCACCGAGCACAGTTGCTACGTGGGACGCCGGAGCATTGAAGACGGTTTCTGGGAAAAGAATCGGACTCGCCATCGCCGGATCATCGAGCACCTCGCCAAAGAAACGATTCGTGTAGTTCACGCAGCCATTCATGAAAGCCACCACAAGCCCGACGCGATCCCCGAGCGGCTCCCCCACAGGATAGCTCGCATAATCGAGCGCCTCCTTCGACGCAGCCACAAGATACTTCGTCACCGGGCTCACTCTCCGGAGACGCGGCGATTTAATTCGCAATTCCTTAGGCTGCTTAGGAACCCTCCGCGCTCGCGCAAAACCGCATTCCCCACGCTTCACAGCTTCCTCCGGGATTTTCACCCCATCCTCCAAGGCGTTCACAAATCCGCCCATCCCCCACCCCGCCGGGCTCACTACCCCGGCACCTGCAATCACTCCAATATCTTCAAACACTTGGTTCATACCGTATCAAAAAGCAGCGTCGCATTTGAGCCACCAAAGCCAAAAGAATTTGTCATCACCACATTTGCACTCGCTTCTCTGTGCTCGCGCACAAGATCGAAAGTCACCAGCGGATCGATTTCCCGCACATTACGGCTCGCCGGAATCCCCTCCCCCCTCAGCGCCAGAAGCGCAATCACCGACTCCACCGCACCCGCACCACCTAACAAATGCCCCATTACAGATTTCGTGCTGCTCACGCATAAACCCGTTTCCGCAGCGCGGTCGCCCCCAGCCCACACCTTCACCGCTGCCGCCTCCGCCACATCATTCAGCGGCGTCCCCGTCCCATGTGAATTTAGATACACCACCTCCCCAGGCTCACGCCCCGCCATCTCACACGCACGCCTCATCGTCCGAGCAGCAGCACTCCCCCCTGGATCCGGTTGCGTAAGATGATGTAAATCCGTCGCCGAGCCATACCCGCCGATCCGCGCAATCGGCGTCGCCCCCCGCTCCCGAGCAGCCTCCGCACTCTCCACAATCACAGCCCCAGCCCCCTCCCCAAGAGCAAGCCCATCACGCGCCGCATCAAACGGCCGCGGCACCCCACTCGGCGCAAGCGCCTGCAACGAATCAAATCCCGCATACACCAGCTGCGCCAGCGCATCATACCCCCCCGCCATCACCCGCCGAGCCATCCCCGCCCGCACCATCTGGAAAGCATGTCCAATCGCATTCGCCCCCGAAGCACACGCATTCGAAATAATCGGCACCGGCCCCCGCCACCCAGCCTCCTGGCAAATCGCATTCATCTGCCGCTGCACCTGGTAGCCCTCCACCTTCGCAAATTGCCCCCGCACCTTTCTCCCCGGAGCCGTCACCGCAGCCCGGAAATACTCCTCCCCCACCGGCATCGCCCCCGCAGAAGTCCCCACCACGAAGGCATCCACCCCACCCCAATCCGGCAGCCCCGCCTCCACCCGAGCCTCCTCCAGCGCCATCCACATCATCTTTGTCCCCCGCGCCACCCGGCTCTCCTCACGCCCCGTCAGCCGATGAAACATCCGCCCCCCCGGCACATCCACCTCCCCCGCAGTCCTCGCCCGCTGCGCGGAAACATCAAAAAGCGTCACCGGGCGGAATCCCAGTTTTCCCGCCCTCAGCGCAGCCGCCGTCTCCCCCTGCCCCACCGCAATCGGCGACACCACCCCAGCGCCCGTCACCCACACATCGGGCAACGACTCTCCATGGCAACAGGCAAGCTTCATCCCACACCTGTTGACCCTCTCACCGCCACGCGCAAAGAATGTCCGACCCCCATGTCTTAAATTCCTCCACCCAAGTGCCCACCACCCCCCTCAGCGAACGTTGGGCGCGCACCCTCCGCGACCACGCCCAAGCCCCCGCAGTCACCACCCCTGCCGGGCACACCACCTTCTCCCAGCTCGATGCCCTCGCCCGAGCCGAAGCTCGCCGCTCCCAAAGCACCACCCACCGCACCCAAGGCAGCCTCCTCGAAATCCTCACCGGAATCCTCGCCGCCCTCCACCGCCACGTCCCCGCCCACCTCGTCGAGCGCGACCGCGCCCAAATCCCCCTCGCCACCCCACCCCCACCAGAGACCGCCCTCATCAAGCAAACCGTCGGCGCAGCCGGCATCCGCCGCGCCAGCTTCTTCACCGCCAGCCAAATCCTCGCCGACGTCGACCGCCTCCACCACGCCCTCGACCTATCCCACCGCGGCACCGGCATCGTCGCCATCTCCTGCGCCCACAGCTACGGCCTCACCGTCCTCCCCCTCCAGCTCATCTGCCACGGCATCCCCCTCCGCGAAATCCAAAGCCCCTTCCCCACCCACCTAGCCGAAGCCCTATCAGCCACACCAAAAGCCTACCTCCCCGCCGTCCCCGCCCTCTGGCGCACCTGGATCAATTCCCACCTCGACCTCACCAATCTCACCCTCTCCCTCACCGCCGGCGCCCCCCTCCACCCATCCCTAGCCCACCTCCACAATTTCCAAGACCTCTACGGCACCAGCGAGACCGGAGCCATCTCCCTCCAAAACCAGCTCCTCCCCGGCGTCACCGCCGAAACACATCCCACCACCAGCCACCTCATCATCCACTCCGACGCCGTAGCCCAAGCCTTCGACCAACCCATCCCCGGCGAAATCCACACCCCCGGGAAAACCCACTCCACCACCGACAAAGTCACCCTCCAGGGAAACTCCATCCTCACCCTCCAAGCCCAAGGCCAAGCCGCCAACATCGCCGGCCGCAAAGTAAGCCCAGACGAAGTCCTCCACCTCATCAAAAAAGCCCTCCCAAAATCCCAACACCAAAACCTCCAAATCCAAACCCTAAAAAGCCGCGACCCCGAACGCCACCAAGAACTCGCCGCCATCCTCACAGGAGCCACCCAAGAAAAACTAAAACAACTCCGCAAAACCGCCGCCCCCCACCTCGCCCCCTGGCAGACCCCTCGCCACTGGCTCCCAGAGCCAAAATAATTTCAACACTCAATCTTCTCCCCCGACAAAGTCACCTTCCCCGAGACCACCACCTCATCCCCCCGCATCACCTCACCACTCGC
>CALAIY010000051.1 GCA_937922595.1 uncultured Verrucomicrobiales bacterium
AAAGCAGCTCCTCAAGCGCCAAAGGAAGCAATCCCCGCCAACGCTCATCAAACCGCCTCGGCCAGGCTTACAAAGCCAAGAAAGGAAGATAAGGAAGCTCTACGGAAGATTACGATGCACTCGGTAGAATCTGAAAGTTCCGTCTAGCGAAGCAGTAGGGAGTTCTTCTGAGGCGATTCCGGTTGGGTAGGATCTGGGAGTCGTCACGTCGGTGAAGATTGCCAGATCGCTTGAGCGACTGCACTTTATATTCGTAGCCGTTGATACAACGGCTAGCTGATGCTCATCGTGCCATCTCCATCTTTGGTGAATGTGCACTGGAAATCTTGGAGTATCTCGCCCTGGGAGTAAGCGAGCACTTTGCCGACGGCGGTTTTCCCAATTTTGGATCCCATGATACGGCCTGGGCCGTCATCAATCGCGACGTGAATGCCTCCGTAAAGACGAAAGATTCCTGCCTGATCCGCAGCATCATAGTAAGTCGCCCACCGAAGAGAGATATCCGCAGAGGGCTCGGCTTCAAATTCTAGTGAACCAGCGACTTCAGTATGCGCGCCAAGGCCACCTGGAAAATAGAGACTCCCGGAAACTACGGTGACACACGAAGAGAAAAAATGGGCGCGGCGAGGAGTGAGAGCTTCATGAGACTTTATGATATTTATAAAGAACACTACACTCTTCCACATTTGGCGATACATCTGAGGTCATCCAAAAGTGGCTGAACTACAGAAAACATAGCTTATCATGATAACCCTTGCTTTATGAAATAAATTATTTGAGATTGAAAACGCATTTTTACCCCTTCTCTGGGAACTCTACCGGGGTGACCAGCCTTGATCGGCGCATTAATCTCGGTATCCTCCCCTCCCCGGGCTTCCCGTCATCTTGACGAGTCGCCCGTTTTTTCCCTCTAAATATAGAATTTTTCCCATGGTCCAGTGGCTCCTGAAAAAAATCGTCGGCTCTAAAAACCAGCGCGAGCTGAAACAGATCTATCCGGTCGTCGAAAAAATTAATGCGCTTGAAAAAGAGCTAGAGTCCGCCTCGGACGATGATCTACGCGCCAAGACCAAAGCTTGGCAGGAGCGGCTCCACGCCATCGAAGATTTCGATGAGCTCCAAGAAGCCCTCAATGAGATTCTTCCCGAAGCCTACGCCGTCGTGAAAAACGCCTCTCGCCGCCTGTGTGGGAAGACCTTTCAAGTCTGTGATTACCCACTTGAGTGGAATATGGTGCATTTCGATGTCCAGCTCATCGGCGGCATCGCCCTCCACCGTGGAATGATTGCAGAGATGGCCACCGGTGAAGGTAAGACCCTCGTGGGCACCCTCCCGACCTATCTCAATGCCCTTACCGGTCGTGGCGTGCACATGATCACAGTAAATGATTACCTCGCTCGCCGTGATGCCGAGTGGATGGGAGCACTCTACAGCTTCCTTGGTCTCAACGTCGGCTGTATCCAAAACAACCAGCCACCAGAAGTTCGCCGCCAGATGTACACGGCAGACATCACTTTCGGCACGAACTCAGAATTCGGATTCGATTACCTTCGCGACAACGGCATGGCTCAGCAAAAAGAGCTAAAAGTCCAGCGCGACCACTACTTCGCCATTGTGGACGAAGTGGACTCCGTGCTCATCGACGAGGCGCGCACCCCGCTGATTATCTCGGGCCCAGTTGCCCACGACAATCACCAATACGACGTCTTCAAGCCTCTCATCGACAAAGTCGTGAAGAAGCAGAACGAGCTTCTCGACGAAGTGATCGCCGAAGCAAAACAACTCGTAGAGAAGGACGAAAAAGAAGACGTCGGCCACGCGATGTTCAAGCTCAAGCTTGGAGCCCCACGCCACACAGAACTTCTCCGCCTCATGGAGGACACAGATCTGCGACGCGCGATGGAAAAGGCGGAACTCAGCTACTACGCGAATCCACAGAAGACTGAACTCTTCGCACTGAAGGAAGAACTCTACTTCACAATCGACGACAAAGGCCACGATGCCGAACTCTCCGAAAAAGGACGCACCTACATGAATCCCGATGATCCGGATGCCTTTGTGCTCCCGGATATCACTACCGAATTTGCCGACCTAGACGGAAATCTCGAACTCTCACTCGAAGAGCGCACCGAGAAGAAAAAAGCGATTCAAGACAATCTCGACAATCAAAGCCTGCGCATCCACAACATCACGCAGCTCCTCAAAGCCTACTGCCTCTACAAGAAAGACGACCAGTACGTCGTGGTAGAGAATAAAGTCGTGATTGTGGACGAAAACACTGGCCGCGAAATGCCCGGGCGCCGTTGGTCCGATGGCCTCCACCAAGCAGTGGAAGCGAAAGAAGGCGTCACCATCGATCGCGAGACCCAGACGCTCGCCACCATCACAATTCAGAACTATTTCCGCCTCTACTCAAAGCTTGGCGGAATGACCGGCACTGCCGAAACCGACGCCGCCGAATTCGCCGACATCTACCGACTCGATGTCCTCACCATCCCCACGAATAAGCCAGTACTCCGCATCGATGACAATGACGCCGTTTTCAAGACCCAGCGCGAGAAGCTGAACGCAGTCGTGATAAAGGTAAAAGAGCTTCACGAAAAAGGTCAGCCCATTCTCATCGGCACCGCATCGGTCGAATCCTCTGAGATCATCGGGCGCATGCTCGCCAAAGAGAAAATCCCGCACAACGTCCTCAACGCAAAATTCCACCTCCAGGAAGCCGAAATCGTGCGCAGCGCCGGCCAAAAAGGTGCCGTCACCGTATCGACCAACATGGCCGGTCGCGGAACCGACATCAAACTCGGTGAAGGCGTGAGCGAACTCGGAGGACTGTTTGTCCTCGGAACCGAGCGCCACCAGAGCCGCCGCGTAGATCGCCAGCTCCGCGGACGTTGCGCTCGCCAGGGAGATCCCGGCGAAAGTAAGTTCTTCGCATCATTTGAGGACGACCTCATGCGCCAATTCGGAGCGCAAGAGCGCATGACCAAGCTCATGGAGCGCTTCGGCCTCGAAGAAGGTCAGGAGCTTGAGCACCCATGGCTCAGTAAGTCAGTGGAGAATGCTCAGAAAAAAGTCGAGCAGCGCAACTACACCTGGCGCAAACGCATCCTCGATTACGATGATGTAATGAATAGCCAGCGCGAAGTCGTTTACGGCTACCGCAATGAAGTGCTCGACACCGAGTCCCCGCGCGATCTTATCTACGAAGTAATCGATGACGCCGTCCCTGTAAAAGTAGCGGAATACATCGGCGAAGGCGGTTCCGACAAAGAAGGCCCCAATCAGGATGGCCTCATCAGCTGGATTCAAGGAACCTTCCCCATCGGAATCCAAGACGAAGATATCGAAGGAAAATCGGAGGAAGAAGCCGTCGAATTCCTCACCGCGAAATTACGCGAAGCCTACGATCTCAAAGCCGCCGCCTACTCCACCGGTGACAAAGAAGGTGACGGTAAAGAGCAACTCACCCAGCTCGCCAAGCATATGGAGCGCCTCGTCATCCTCTCATCGATCGACAAGCTCTGGCAAGATCACCTCTACCAGATGGACGGTCTGCGCGAAGGTGTCGGCCTCCGCACCAATGCTCAGAAAGATCCCCTGATCGAATACAAGACGGAAGCCTACAAGATGTTCGTCACGCTCATGGAGGAGATCAAAGTGGAAGCACTAAACAACCTCTTCCGTGGCTCCAGCCACCTCCGTCAATTCGAAGAGTTTCTCACCCAAGCCGCCACAGATTTTGTGGAGCACGGTAAAAATCCATTCGAAGAGCAGCAGCGCCAGGAAGAAGAAGCCCGCCGCCGCATGATCGAGCAACGCCAAGCACAGAACGCCGCCCAACAGGCAGCGCTCTCCGGCGGCACAGTAACGATGAGTTCCAGCGAACTCGCCGCCGCCCAGCAGCGTAAAGCCGACGCAAACAAGCCGAAGCTCAACATCAAAAATCAGGAAGAAAGTGCCCCTGAGACAGCCGCACCCACCGCCCAAGACATCGGTCGCAACGACCCCTGTCCTTGTGGCTCCGGCAAAAAATACAAAGCCTGCCACGGAAAGGCCTAGGGATTGCTAGCACTCAAAGAAAATGGAAAAACCGAAATTCAATAAGAAGAATCCTCTTCTCGCTAAGCTAAAACATTCCTACGTCCTCACGAAAGAAGGTTCAGGCAAAGATACCCGGCACTACGAGATTTCACTTTGCGGAGGAGGACTCGAATATCTTCCCGGCGATTCCCTTGCCGTCCAAGCAACGAATGACCCGGAATGGGCTGATAACTTGATCGTAAACCTCGGATTTGATCCAGACGCACAAGTTCCCGGCGCAAATAAAGAGCCGAAAGGTCTCCGCGACGCGCTCACCAATGATTACGCGATTGGCACTCCATCGAAGAAGTTCCTCAAAGCAGTTGCTGAAAAGACCGGTGAAAACTCGGCACTCAGTAAGATCCTCGCATCTGAAGACAAATCACAGCTCAATGACTATCTTTGGGGAACCTGGGTCGTCGATGTAATCGCCGGGAATCCTGGCCTCGATTTCACACCTGAAGAATTTGTAGGGCTTCTCCAAAAGCTCAATGTGCGCCTTTACTCGATCTCTTCGAGTCTCGCCGCAGTTCCCGATGAGGTTCACCTCACCGTCGCCACAGTCGAATACGAGAGCAATGGCTACCAGCGTGGTGGTGTATGCTCCACTTGGCTAGCCCATCGTCTTGAGGAAGGCACCCAGATCCCCTGCTTCATCACTCCAGGAAAAGGCTTCCGCCTCCCCGAGCCAGAAGAAGAGACTCCAATCATCATGTGTGGCCCCGGCACTGGGATCGCACCGTTTCGCTCATTTCTTCAGCACCGCAAAGCAACCAATGCAAAAGGGGATGCATGGCTCTTCTTTGGTGAGCAGCATGAGAAGACCGAATATTTCTACAAAGAAGAATTCGCCGCCTACCAGGCCGATGGCACCCTGAATAAGCTCACCACAGCATTTTCCCGCGATCAGCGAGAAAAAATCTACGTGCAGCACCGCATGCTCGAAGAAGGTGCAGAATTCTGGGCATGGCTCGATAAAGGAGCCATATTCTACGTCTGCGGAGACGCCTCTCGCATGGCCAACGACGTCGACGAAGCACTCCACCGCATCATCCAAGACCACGGCGGTAAGTCCTCAGAAGAAGCCGCTGAATACGTAGCTCAAATGAAAACGGATAAGCGCTACCGCCGCGACGTTTACTAAATCTCTCCACGAACGCCGCCAGCAGCCCAGACTGTTGGCGGCGTTTTTGTTTCTATGAAAACCGCGCTCTTCGGTGGGACGTTCGACCCCGTCCACAACGGCCATATCGCCATCGCCTCCGCCACCATCGCGCAGTGCGGGCTAGATCGCGTTCGCTTCATCCCCTGCTTCGAATCCCCCCACAAATCGGGAGTGCAATCAGCAGAGGGAAGGCACCGCCTAGAGATGCTCAAGCTCGCCACCGCCGGTTTTCCCTGGGCAGAGGTAAGCAACTGGGAACTCCAGCGCAAAGCCCCCTCTTACTCGTGGCAGACCGCCCAACATTTCGCGGATGAGGATACCGACCTCTACTGGATCCTCGGCGCAGACCAGTGGGTTGCGCTGGAGCAATGGGCAAAACCCGAGATTCTCGCCGATCTGCTCCACTTTATCGTGTTCCCTCGCGATGGCATCCCCCTCATGCCCAAGCCTGGATTCCGCGCCACCTTCCTAGATACCAGCCACCCAGCATCAGCCACCGCGATCCGCAAACTCTCGGGAAACTCCGAGCATCTGGCATCGAGCGTTCGCGAGTATATCGCGGCACACCACCTCTACGCTTAGACATTTGAGATTGACCCCATAGCGACGTGGACTTTATTTGTCCACATGAGAACCGCAACCGTTCGAGAACTCCGCAACGAGTTTTCCAAACTTGAATCCTGGCTCGCCAATGGCGAGACCATCGAAATCTGCCGTAGGGGCGAACCGGTGGCCACGCTCACTCAGCCCTGCTCGACAGAGAAGACGCGCAAGCCAACACTTGACGAGCTCATCGCACGACGAGATCGCGATAGTGGAGGAACCACCGTCTCATTGGAGCAGCTCGCTGAAGAAAAAGCATTCGCACTAGAAGGACAGCAAGGGTGAACGCGCTTGCTGAAACATCATTTCTTTGTTCACTCTACCGGCAAGACGGCCACATCCAAAAAGTCGATAAGTGGCGTCGTGACAATGGTGTAATCATCCATATATCATCACTGGTCGCGTTCGAATACCGCCAGTCGATCCGCCTCCTCGTTTTTCAAAATAGCTGCAACCCCAAAATCGGAGTCGATAGCGCACAAGGAGATCTCCTTATCGAAAGACTTCGCGAGGATATTCGAAGCGGTATTATTCAGGTCATCGATGGGCAATGGTCTGAGGTACACTCTCTAGCCGAAATACTGAGTCACAAACACACACCATTAATGGGTAACCGCTTCGCGGGCATCCTCCACGTAGCCACCGCACTACACCTCGGCTCCCGAGATTTTTTGAGCTTCGATACAAACCAATGCGACCTCGCGAAAGCCGAAGGCTTGGCGGTGCCACTTTGATTCTGAAGCGCTTCGCCACTTGAATCGCGAACCATCATCCGCCCTGGTGTGCACTTTTCTATGTCCTCCCCTATCGACACTTCAGCGAAAGCACTCCGACTCAATCTCGACGGATCAATCTACGGCACATTTGCCGAGATCGGCGCAGGCCAGGAAGTAGCCCGGTGGTTTTTTAAAGTAGGAGCCTCTTCCGGAACCGTCGCAAAAACGATGTCCGCCTACGACATGCAGATGAGCGATGCAGTTTACGGAGATTGCGACCGCTACGTCTCACGCTCGCGCATTCGCCAAATGCTCGACCACGAATACGACATCCTCTGCGAACGCCTCACGAAGCTTCGCGGAGAAGAAACGTGCTTCTTCGCCCTCGCAAATACCGTACGCGCACGCGGCTACAAAGACACTGCCGAATGCCACGGCTGGATGGGAATCCGCTTCCAAGCCGAGCCCGGCGGCCAAGCAAACGACATCCTCATTCACGTCCGCCTGCTCGATGATACCAATCTCGCCCAGCAAGAAGCCCTCGGCATCCTCGGAGTAAACCTTCTCCACGCAGCCTACTACGACCGAGGCGACCTAGAGACCATGACAAACGCCCTCATGGATGGGCTCGATAAGTGGCGCATTGAAGTCGATATGCTGAAAGTATCCGGTGATGCCTTTGCCGCTACCGACAACCGGCTCTGCGCCCTTCAGCTAGTCCTTTCCGGTCTCACCGACGCAGCGCTACTCAGTAAAGACGGCGGCGTACTTCAGCCATCAGAAGAATTCTATAAGCGCCCCATCCTCCTGCAACGCGGAACCTTCTCGCCCGTAACCTTAGTGAACATGGAGATGATGGCTTCCGCCCAAGGAAACTTCAAACGCAGCATCCCAGCCGACTCCCGCGAGCCCGTAGAAGTCTTCGAAATCACGATGAACAACCTCCTCTCCAAAACCGGTGAGGTAGACAAGGAAGATTTCTTACGTCGCGCATCGATGCTACAAGCCTGTGGCAAAACCGTTCTTATTTCCAAATTTGCCCGATTCCACCGTCTCGCCGCCTACTTTGCCCGCTACCGCTGCGCCCCAGTAGGAATCGTCCTCGGCTTACCCCTTCTCGAAAGCCTCTTCGATGATAAATGGTACGAGCCCCTCGATGGCGGAATCCTCGAATCCTTCGGCCGCCTCTTCAAAGCCGGCATCCGCCTCTACGTCTACCCAGTCTACGACCGCGAAACCGGAGAAATGCGCAAAGTAGAAAACGCCCAAATCCCCCACAAAAACCGCCACCTCTTTCAACACCTCTACGAAAGCGGCCAAATCGAATCCCTCGTAGGCTGCGGCTCAGAAGAACTCCGCTACACCGCAAACGAAGTCCGAGAAATGCTTGAACAAAGCAATGAGAAATGGAAAACACTGGTGCCTCCTCCAGTGGCAGAACTAGTCGGGTGAGGGCTAGCCTGCGCAGACCGAACGGCGGAGCCTCTAGTGGCCGGGGCACCATCCGGCCTGCGGGAACTCGGCAGCGGGCTTTTACGAACATCATCCACCAACGGGCATCGACGCCCGCCGGTTCGATCCGGTCGCGGAAAGCTCGATGCCTAACTCTAACTCGAGAGCACAACCGAATCGGGATTAACTCACCCGCTGGAGCAGCCCCTTTACAAAGTCACGTTTTATTGACTGGTACCACTTTCATTTCGAACCACCAGTGGTGATGCTTACACTCCATCATCAGGAAGAATCTCACGCGTCGCTAAATCGCACCTATAGTTTTTCACCGAACCCTTCGGAATGGGTAGAAAACACAAAAGAATCATCTGAAACCAACTTATAAAAATAATGAATTGGTTTACAACCTTCTTTTCAGACAACTTGAATCTTCAAGTATGGGGAACTCATGACAGTGACAGGCATACCAGATGCTTTGAAATCCAAAAACCCGTTGTATTGTCCGTCAGAAAAAAGGGAAGTGAACCGACCCGCGAATATCAGCCTACCAACCGAAGCTGGTAGAACCTATCGCCCCGAATTTCACCCAAGATCAAATTTTAAGAAGCTCGCCGACCGCTTTGGGTAATAGCTGGTGCTCAGCCTCTTGAATCCGGGCATGAAGTGTCGTGGCGGTATCATCCGCAAGCACTGGGACTTTAGCTTGGGCGATGATCGCTCCTTCGTCGATTCCAGCACAAACGTGGTGAACGGTGCAGCCGGTTTCCGGGACACCTGCTTCAAGCGCCTGCTTCCAGGCTTCCAGGCCTTTGAATTTTGGGAGAAGCGATGGATGGATATTGATAAGTTTTCCGGCGAAGCCTGAGAGAAGCGGCTCTTTCACGACTTTCATGAAGCCAGCACACACGACGAGATCGACGCGGGCGGCTTTGAGGCGGTCGTGCGTTTCTTTCTGCGCAGCTGCGGAAAAGCGGTTTGGGTGATCTCCAGGTGGGACGTGAATCGCTTCGATGCCGTAGTTCCGAGCACGATCAAGGATCTTAGCATCAGACACGTCGGAGAGGACGAGCACGACTTCGGCTTTTAGAGAGCCTACTAGGATTGCCTCCTGAAGTGCGACAAAATTCGAGCCTGTCCCAGAGCCGAGCACACCAATGCGTGGGAAGGAAGCGTCGTCGGCTGCCATTTTAGCAATCGTGCCGCTAGTCGATTTTCCAGGGACTAGCGAGAGTATTTGTATTTCGGTGCCTGCCGCATCGAGAGCGGCCTTTTCTCCTTCATGTAAGGATTCAGGGGTGTAATCGCCCCCTTTCGCGTAGATGTGTGGCCGGAGCGCGGCAATGAGATCAGTGGCACGATCACCTTCGAAAATCACAGTGCCATCCACCGCTTCAAG
Source organism: uncultured Verrucomicrobiales bacterium (assembly GCA_937922595.1). Lineage (GTDB taxonomy): Bacteria > Verrucomicrobiota > Verrucomicrobiia > Verrucomicrobiales > DEV007 > CALAIY01. The sequence goes on from CALAIY010000051.1 coordinate 9,416, forward strand.
AGCATTCAGGACTTCAAGGCGATCAGCCTCACTATTGAGCGGGCGCCCTTCGCCTTTGAGTGAGCGCACGGAGGCATCACTATTTAGACCGATGACAAGTGCGTCGCCGAGCGCTCGAGCCTCCGCGAGATAGCGGACATGCCCAGCATGAAGGAGATCAAAACAGCCGTTGGTGAAAACGAGTTTTTGCCCGGCGGCTTCGAGTTTCGCGCGAAGCGCTTGGGCGGTGGTGAGGTCGGTGGCTTTCGGGCGCATGGTCGCGGAATCCCTATCAGCGTCCGAATGGATTTCCAAGGCCGAGATACCATTCAAGAATCTGAGGCCCTGCAAAAAGCCATGCAGTAGCGCCCGCGACGAGGTAGGGACCGAAAGGAATTTTAGCAGCCCATTCCTGGCGTCCGACAAGGCGAGCCGGAAGTGCCACAAATGTGCCGAGAATCGCTCCTGCAAAAATAGTAAAGAGGACGCCTTGCCAGCCAAGGAAAGCGCCAACGAGTGCCATAAATTTTACATCACCAAAGCCCATCGCCTCACGCGGAACGACGACTTTCATGGCAGCCCCTTCGATACGATCGAGGGTCTCAAGTGGAACGGTGCGCTCACCGAGAACAAATTCCGTTTCTCGCGCAATAAGCGAAGTATTTTCGACGCGCTCGCCACCGTCAAAAGAGACCCATTCGGCATCAATTTCGAGACGGTCTGATTTCCGGAAAAAAAGATCGGACCAGAGGTAGGTCTCGCCATCGATGACCATCCCCGGCTCGTCTTCATCATCGATCTGCGAAATCGTGAAGGGCTCGGGTTTATCGAAAAGGAGTTTCAGGGAACCGAAAGCTTTTTTACCGAGTTCCACAATCGCGAAGAGAACGCCAAATCCAAGAGCCGCGCCGATGAGCCCACGCAAAAGCCCTTGCCACCAGATGGTCTGATCGTGCAGCATTGGAAATACGGCACAGAATATCAGCCCGGCCACCGTGCCGCCAATGGTCACGCCGTCAGGAATAATAAAGTGCTCAAGATCCACAAAAACCGTCACCACGAAGAGCGAGAGCAAGACCCAAAATGGCAAAACCAGCGGAAACTGATGCAGCGCTTTCCACTCCCAAATAATGAGGAACAGTATCCCGACAAGCGCCTCAACCATCAAATAACGCGGCGCAATTTTACAACCGCACTCAGCGCATTTTCCACGCTGCATGACCCAGGTGATAATTGGGATGTTGCGCCAATAAGGAATCGGCTTTCTACAAGTCGGGCAAAACGAGCGTTTTGGGTCATTTACGGAAAGCCCGAGCGGCACTCGGTAGATGACGACATTTAAAAACGATCCCACAGTGGAACCCAGCAGGAAGACCATGATCCTGAGGAAAAATGCGACGGCTGGGTCGAGAAGTAGAGTGTTTTGCATCTGTATAATCTAGAAATATAAACTATATCCATAATTCGTCCCCCTTTTTCTGATGCGTTCTGCTGCCGAATCTCTTATCACCACTCTTAGCGATGCAGGACACATCGCGTATTTCGCCGGCGGTTGCGTACGGGACCTTCTTCTTGGCACGACACCAAAGGACTACGACATCGCTACCAGCGCGACGCCCGAGCAAGTGACCAAGCTGTTTCGCGGAGCGAAAACCGTCGGAGCCCACTTCGGGGTCGTCCTCGTAAAGCGGGGCAAAGAAGCATTCGAAATTGCAACATTTCGAAACGACGGAAGCTACTCCGATGGCCGCCGCCCCGATTCCGTCACCTTCTCTAGTCCCGAAGAAGATGCGCAGCGCCGGGACTTCACGGTAAACGGCCTTTTTCTCAATCCCGCCGCCGCTAAAGATGAGCAGATTATCGATTTTGTCGGAGGTCAGACAGACCTCCGAGCACGCCAGCTGCGAGCGATTGGAAATCCATCGGATCGATTCGCCGAAGATCACCTCCGCCTTCTACGCGCAGTGCGCTTTGCAGCTCTCCTTGAATTCAAAATCGAGCCAGCCACATGGGAAGCGATCTGCGCCCACGCTCCCGAGATCACAAAAATCGCTCCAGAGCGGATCGCTGGTGAGCTAAATCGGATGCTCACCGCTCCAGCAGCTGCCCGTGTCCGAGCCTTCGATCTACTCGCCGAAAGCGGCCTCTTCGCGGCGTTTCTTCCCGAGGTTGAGGCACTACGCGGCTGCGAGCAGCCCCCACAATTTCACCCGGAAGGCGATGTATTCACCCACACCCGCATCATGCTCGGGATGCTTGAAAACGATGCCCCCCTCCCCCTCGTTCTCTCGATTCTTTTCCACGACATCGGAAAACCTCCTACACAGACGTTTGATGCCGCAGACGGAAGAATCCGTTTCAACGGCCACGACAAAATTGGTGCTGAAATGGCCCGTGAAATCCTCGGTCGTTTTCGCTATCCCAATGCCACCATCGACGCCGTTTCCCACAACGTCGCACGCCACATGCAATTCATGAACGTGCAAGATATGCGCGAAGCGAAACTCAAACGCTTCATGGCAGCCCCCGATTTCGCCCACGAGCTTGAGCTCCACCGCGTCGATTGCGCCAGTAGCAATGGCTTCACCGACAATTATGATTTCCTCACCGCAAAGCTCGAAGAATACGCCAACGCCCCCATCCTCCCCCCCCCACTCATCACCGGGCGCGATCTCATCGAATTAGGCTATACACCAGGCCCCACCTTCAAAAAAATCCTCGAAGAAACCCAAACTCGCCAGCTCGAAGGCACCCTCTCTGAAAGAGAAACCGCCCTGTCCTGGATTCGCGCCGAATGGCCGCTATAAGTATTCACCCCAATCCGTGAAAATCACCCCACTCAATATTGCCCGCACCATCCTCGCCATCATCGGCACGATAGCTGCAGCGATCCTCCTTTACGCCATCGCCACTGGCCGCCCCGACATGATTCCCTCGTAAGGTCTTAAATCTTAAATCTTTTCCCTTTAATCTTGAATAGAATCGACAGCACATTCACCCGCCTTCAGAAAGAAGGACGCGCCGCCTTCATCACCTACGTCTCCGCAGGTGACCCCGACATGCCGCGCTCCCTGGCTATCGCAAAAGCACTCGAAGACGCCGGAGCCGACATCATCGAATTCGGCGTCCCCTTCTCCGATCCCCTCGCCGATGGCATCGTAAACCAAATGGCAGCCGACCGCGCCCTAAAAGCCGGAGCAACCACCAAAGGCGTACTCGAAATGATCCGCGAGCTGCGCAAAACCAGTGAAATCCCCGTCGTCCTCTTCACCTATCTCAATCCCATCTACACCTACGGCTTCGAGCAATTCCATCAAGATGCCGCCGCCGCCGGCGTCGATGGAATTCTCCTCCTCGACCTCCCCCCCCACGAAGAGCCCCTCAATGCGGAACTCGCCGGAGCCCATGGGCTCAAGCACATTCGCCTCATCGCCCCCACCACCCCCGATGAGCGCATCCCCGAAATCACCGAGCAAGCAGAAGGCTTCATCTACTACGTCTCCCGCGCCGGCGTCACTGGTGCCCAGACAGAGCTTTCCTCTAGCATCGCCGAGCAAGTCGCCAAAATCAAAGCCACCACCGAAGTTCCCGTCGCCGTGGGCTTCGGCATCTCCACCCCCGAGCAAGCCGCCACCGTCGCCGCCGTCGCCGACGGCGTCGTAGTCGGCTCCGCCATCGTCAAAACTGTCGAAAACAACGCCACCGCCGAAGACGTCGCCGAAAAAGTGGCCGCCTTCGCAAAACCACTCGCCGACGCCATCAAAGCCATTTAAAAAAACTCCTCCCATGTTTAAAGGAACCTACACCGCTCTCATCACTCCCTTCCGCGACGGCTCCCTCGATGAGCCCGCCTTCAAGACGCTCATCGACCGGCAATATGCATCGAAGATAAACGGCGTCGTCCCCTGCGGCACCACCGGAGAATCACCCACCGTAAGCCACGCCGAGCACGCCCGCGTCATCGAGCTCGCCATAGAATACACCAGAGGTCGAGGTGAAGTCATCGCCGGCACCGGATCCAATTCCACTCGCGAAGCCATCTCGCTCACCATCGCAGCCGAGCGTGCCGGAGCCACAGGCTCCCTCCAAGTCTGCCCCTACTACAATAAGCCCACCCAGGAAGGCCTCTACCAGCACTTCAAAGCCGTAGCCGACGCCGTAAAAATCCCCATCATGCTCTACAGCATCCCTGGACGCTGCGTCATCGAGCTCGAAGTAGAGACCATCAAGCGCCTCGCCGAAGACTGCGAAAATATCACCTCCGTCAAAGAAGCCAGCGGCCTCGTCTCCCGCGTCGAAGCCATCAAAGCAGCATGCCCCGATGATTTTCAAGTCCTCTCCGGCGATGATGGCCAGACCATCCCCTTCATGAAAGCTGGAGCCAGCGGAGTCGTCAGCGTAGCAGGCAATCTCATCCCAGAAGCCATGGCCACCCTCACCCACAAAGCCCTCGCGGGAAACTGGCCTGCCGCCCAAGACATCCACGATCAATTCGTCCCCCTCTTCGAAGCCTTCCTCAAGCTCTCGGTAAACCCCGAGCCCATCAAAGCAGCCATGGCACTCGCCGGACACTGTACCGATGAAATTCGCCTCCCCATGCTCCCACTTCCCGCCGATAAGCTAGCGGAACTCAAAACCCAGATGTCCGACCTCGGCCTCCTCTCCTAACATGTCCCTAAAAATCTTAGTCACCGGAGCCAAAGGCCGCATGGGCCAGGCCATCATCGAAGCCACCGAAGCCCAAGAAGGCACCGAAGTCGGCGCAGCAATCGACATCGGGGACTCCCTTCCCGATGGCATCGCCGCCAGCGACACCATCATCGATTTCACCACCCACACCTTCACCAAAACCGTCCTCGACGCCGCCCTCGCCGAGAAAAAGCCCCTCATCATCGGCACCACCGGCCACACCGAAGAAGAACTCGCAGCCATCCACGCTGCCGCGAAAACCCTCCCCATCGTCTTCGCCCCCAATTACTCAGTAGGCGTAAACACCCTCTTCTGGCTCACTAAAAAAGCCTGCGAAATCCTCGGCGAAAACTTCGATCTCGAAGTCGTCGAAATGCACCACCGTCATAAAATCGACTCCCCCTCCGGCACCGCCAAACGCCTCGCCGAAATCCTCGCCGAGACCCGCGGCCTCAGCTACGAAGAAGACGTCCAACACGGCCGCTTCGGAAACATCGGAGCCCGGAAAAACGAAATCGGCATGCACGCCCTCCGCGGAGGCGACGTCGTCGGCGATCACACCGTCGTCTACGCCGCCGATGGAGAGCGCGTCGAGCTCACCCACAAAGCCAGCTCCCGCCTCACCTTCGCCGGCGGAGCCGTCCGCGCCGCCCTCTGGCTCCAAGGAAAAGAGCCCGGCCTTTACGACATGCAGGACGTACTCGGCCTCAAAGACTAATGCCCACCTACGGCCTCGCCCTCGGCTCAAACCTCGGCGACCGCCACGCCCTCATCACACAGGCTCGAGATCAGATCGAAAAAAAACACCCCGGCAAAATCATCTGCGCGCCCCTCTACGAGACATCCCCCGTCGATTGCCCCGAAGGCTCCCCACCATTTCTCAATACAGTAATCGAAATAGAAAGCCACCTCCCCCCCCATTCTCTCCTCAGCCACACCCAGGAAATTGAAAAATCTCTCGGTCGCCCCTCGAAAGACACCCGTCTTTCCAACGCCCCCCGGCCCGTAGATATCGATCTTCTCTACGCAGACGAAATTCTCCTCGAAAGCACCTCCCTCACAATTCCTCACCCCCGGCTCCACCTCCGCCGATTCGTCCTCCAGCCTCTCGCAGATATCCGCCCCAATCTCGTGCTCCCCGGTTTCACCGAAACCACCTCCCGCCTCCTTACAAAGTTGCAAACCAACGAGCCCCCCCTCACGCACATCTCCAAGACATGGTAACTTCCCCCGAGCAACGCCTCCGCGCATTCAAAGCCAGCAACCAAAAAATCGCAGCCCTCACCGCCTACGACTACCCCGGCGCAAAGCTCCTCGACCAAGCCGGCATCGACCTCCTACTCGTAGGCGACTCCCTCGGCATGGTCATCCTCGGCTACGAAGACACCACCGAAGTCACCCTCGCCGATATCCTCCACCACCTCCGCGCCGTCCGCCGTGGCACCGAAAACGCCCTCCTCGTAGCCGACCTCCCCTTCGGCACCTACCCCGACAAAGAAACCGCCCTCGAAAACTCCCGCCAACTCATCGAAGCCGGAGCCGAATTCGTAAAACTAGAAGGCGGCACCGCCCAAGCGGAAACCGTGCAACACATCGTCCAAGCCGGCATCCCCATCGTCGGCCACATCGGAATGCTCCCCCAGCAAGTCAAAGTCGATGGCGGCTACAAAAAGAAAGGCAAAACCCCCGAAGCCGCCGCCATCCTCCTCCAAGACGCCAAAGACCTTCAAGCAGCCGGAGCCTGTGCCCTCGTCATAGAAAGCACCAAAGCCCCGGTAGCCACCGAGATCACCCAAGCTATATCCATTCCCACCATAGGAATCGGCTCCGGCTTCGAGACAGACGGCCAAATCCTAGTCACCCACGATCTACTCGGAAGCTTCCCCTGGTTCTGCCCCCCATTCGCCGTGACCCGCGCAAAAGTCGCCGAAGACACCACCAACGCCGCAAAGCAATACCTAGAAGCCGTCCGCGCCGGGAAGAACTAATTTGCAGCGATTGCATTCGCCCAGCCATACAATTACAGTGCAAAATGACGAGCCGAAATATTACGGTAAAAGTAGATGAAGAAGTCTATCGCAAAGCCAGCATCCGTGCCGCCGAGCTAGACACTTCACTATCAGCCATCGTCAGAAAATTCCTCACTGATCTCACAGTCGAAAGCCCCCAATCGAAATCAAAACGCATCCACGAATTCGAAAGCCTTTGGACAATCAGCGATGCCAAACCACGCGGGACAGTAGAACCCATTATCAGCTCGCGTAAAAACTTCTACAACGAAACGGACGCCGCCCGTGGACTTCGTTGATACCAATCTTCTTCTCTACGCCGTCGGCCGCGACGAGCGAAGCGCCGCGAAACGTGAAACCGCTCGCCAACTTCTTCCAGGAGGAGATTTTGCGATCTCGCCCCAAGTACTTGGAGAATTTTTCACAAATGCAATCCGCCCAGACAAAGCGGCATTAAGTGAAGAAGAAGCCGCGCTGCATTGTGACATCTGGCGCCGCAATTACTTCGTCTCCCCGCTCACAGGAGACAGCTTTGATCGCGCGATCAAAAACCGCTCTCGCTACCAGACGTCCTACTGGGACTCACTCATCTTGGCCGCCGCACAAGAATCTCATTGCCAGCGCATCTACACAGAAGACCTGCATCACGGCCAGGACTATGGCGGCGTCATCGCCCACAATCCGTTTCTAAAACAAGAATCCTCTTAAAAGACAGGAGGCTCCGCCCATCCAGCCGTAGCTAGACACCTCCTACGACTTCCCATCCAGATACTTCCACACGCCTTTGTAGCGGCGGAACCTGGAAATTTCGTGGAGCTCCTGCTGCTCGCCATCAATAAAATACTCGGCGGTGAACTCCACCTTCCCCGTTTTATCCTCCTTCCCGCCTTTCGCGACAGCTTCAATGGTAAGGAATCGCCACGTCGGCTGGTGGATCATCTTGGCAAGTGACGCCTTGAGCCCTTTCTCTCTCGTATCCGGATGCGTCGTCTCCACGAGATAATCGACGAGACGGAAAAAATACGCGCTATACCGCGAGCGCATCAGCTCCTCCGCCGTCTCAGGCACCTTGGTCTTCCGATGAAAACGGCGGCAACAGTCGCGATACTCACGTTTACTCTTACAGGGACAGAGCGAACGATCCCGTTCGCGAAACTGCTCTTCAGGTGCCCCCTCCGAGCCCGTAGGCTCTTCTTCCGGTAGCTGCTGATCATCCATGTCTTCCATATCCGATTACCTAGCGCATCTCTGCCGGTCTATCCACTGATCCTCGAAGAAGAAGCTGCTTTGCCGTACGAACGCAAGCACCCCGATGGGATTCCAGAACCGCTTTCCCCTGCTCGCCGGCCTTACTCCTCAGCGCGACTTCAATCATTGCCGGAAGATCCGCTGAACTCTCCGCAATGAGAATCCCCTTAGCCTTCCTGAGCTGTGCTACCAACGCCGCAAAATTCTCCATATGAGGTCCAATCACAGTTGGCTTCCCAGCCGCGATCGCTTCTGCCGGATTTTGCCCACCTTTGGCCAAGAACGATTTCCCAATAATCACAACGTCAGCAAGCTGAGTCCACCCGTTCAGTTCACCAGTCGTATCAATGAGAAAGATATCCGGATCGCACTCTCCAGACTTCCCAGTACGCCGCTCAACCGAAAAACGACCTCCTAATTCCTTAACCAATTCCCCCGAACGCTCCACGTGCCTCGGACAAATCATCAACCTCAATTCCGAATGCCTCTCACGAGCCACACCTACAGCCTCCGCAATCAGCCGCTCTTCCCCAGAGTGCGTACTCGCAGCAAGCACAACCGTAACGCCCGCCGGCCACACACTCTGCAAACGCTCACGCACACCTCCAAGATCTAGCGCACAAGCGGCACCCGACGGGTCAAATTTAAGACTCCCAGTCACTCCGATCCTATCTTCAGCCACCCCCAACCCCATCCAAATCTCCTTATCCGAACCCTCCTGAACCCCAACGAAACTTAGCAACCGATAAATCGGAGCAACCAATCTACGAAACTTCGTAAACCGCCGAGCACTACGTGGCGAAAGCCGCGCATTCACCAGCGAGACCGGAATACCAGCAGCATGAGCCGCCGTAAGAAAATTCGGCCAAATTTCGGCCTCAACCAGCACCACTTGTTTCGGCCGCACAAGTGCGAGAGCCCGATGAACAACCCCCGGAAGATCTAGTGGGCTGTATATAACCGAAACCTCCGAGGGAAGCTGCTCACAAGCAACAGCATGCCCCGTAGGTGTCGTCGTGCTAAGAACAATCTTCCTCTCCGGCTCCAACTCCAGCAATGCCCCAATAAGCCGCTTCGCAATGAGCACTTCACCCACACTCACCGCATGAACCCAAATATCAGTAGGCACCACAAACAAAGCCCTCGCCTCATCAGAATAGACTGAAAGACGTTGCAGAAAATTCTCCCGAGCATTCCCCCGCTGCCGCGCTTTCCGGACAGCCGCAGGCAGCGCTACAAGGAGAGCCACCGGAAGGAGAAAATTATAAATAACTAAGACTAGACTCCTCACTTTCAATTGCAGTTCCCCCCAGAAATAAGTTCCCACGTTCTCCCACCCAAAAAATAAGATCTGTGTCTACCTGTGTTCATCTGTGGTTCAAGAAATGGATCGTAGTATCACCATAGGTCTTCGAAATCTCCAACTCCCAAAGATCACTCTGAAAGCTGCGCGACTCAGTTTCTAAAACAAAAAGCCCTCCTGGCTTCAATGCCTGAGCCAAGATTTCGGACTTCAAGAGCGCTTCCGCAAAATCCCGGTCGGACTTACGCTTCACATATGGCGGGTCAGCAAAGATAAGATCATAACTCGCCGAGGTGAGCGTCTTAGTGACGGCAAGGGCATCGCGAACCTGAATAAGAGCATTTTCGCCAAGGCGAGATTTCTCTAGATTTTCCCGAAGAATCTCCGCAGCCGCCCGATTGCGCTCCACAAAAGTCGCGTGAGCCGCACCACGGCTCAACGATTCAAGCCCAAGCGCCCCCGAGCCCGCAAAAAGATCGAGAACTTTGGCCCCCTCCAACCTATTTCCAAGCGTCGCAAAAAGCGATTCGCGGACACGATCAGCAGTAGGCCGCGTGACGCCTTTGGGGACTTTAAGAGGAATGCCTCCGGCAATACCTGAGATGATGCGCATGGGGAAAAGTATTCAGGGTTCAGTTTTCAGAGCCTGGATTTTGGAAGTCTTTAAGTAAATCTCGGAGATTGATTGGTGGCCGCTCATTGGAGAAATAGAGCTGAGGCGCGGTAGCCTTGCCACGGATCGCGAAATCGGTAAAAGCGAGCGGACTTGATGGGAGGAGAGCGAAAGTGGGAGATTCTCCTCCAAAAACGGGAGAGAGCAGTTTTTGGGCAACCGGGAGAGCATCGGAAAAGACATAGGGGCGAAGATTTATCGCGAGGTCGCCGCCGAGGGTCGCGTGGCCAGAAGCACGAAGGGAGAGCGCACCCGAGCCAGAGGCAATAGCGCGCGCATCCGCGATCTGAAATATCCCGCCTTGGATCACCGCTTGGAGCTGAGCCTGGATAAACTCGGTGGAGGGAAAATCTTTAAGGGAGAGTTTTTCGGCAGCTTTAATCTGCACTTGGCCACTCCAGGACTGCGGACGTAGCGCACTTCCCTGAATCTTCACCGAAGCGTCAGCCGCACCGACCACCGTAGGATACGTGAGCCCTTTGATTCCCACGTCCGCAGCGAAGGGAATCGCAGAACCTTTTGGCGCGAGCTGCACGCTACCAGTGAGCGGCGCGCCCAGAACACTTCCCGAAAGACTCGTTATATTGAATAAGTCCTCTTCGCCACGCTCAAGATCTCCCCTGATCCCCGAGGCCACCTTGTGGTTCACAATCATGAGCAATCCCAGGGAAACCTCCCCCTCTCCTTCAGCGGGTAAAACGAGATCGCAATCTTCCGCAAGAATAAGGTCGGCTCCATCAGATTGGTCTCTTATAGCAAAACGCACGTCTTCGATTTGGACGGCTCCAATTGAAGTCCGCCAACGCTTGGGAGCCTCTTTTTTTACAATCACCGGAGGCTTCGGAGGTATTTTTTCCTGAGCAACAATTGGAGGCGACTCAGGCTTCGGAACCGGCGCAGCCGAGGGCTCTGGAGAAACAGAGGCGACGACGCTCGGTATCCTTGCAGGCGGCCGATAGAGAAAGGTCAAATTCCCCCCCTTAAGTGCAACATCACGAACGGACAGGACTCGGGAGAAAAGCTTGGTCTCATCGAGACTCAGGGAGAACGAATCCGCGCGTATGACACTGCCATCGCCCACTTTAAAATTGGAAACCTGCACCCCACCCCACGGGCTGTAAGTAAGCGAATCGGCAGTCCCGCTGAGTCCGACCCGTCGCCCAGCAATCGAAATCGCCTTCCCCCGCACCTTAGGGATGAGCAGCGCGGCATTCAGGCAGAGCAGTGCGATTGCAGGGGAAAGCGCAAAAAGCACTGCCACCCGGCAAAACCACCGCTTACGACTAGCGCTTCCCTTCACGAGCGCGGAGTCTTTCGGAAACCTCGTCAAGAATGGCGCGCTCTTCTTTCGTGATGCTCTGCATCCCTTTGGCACTCACCTTATCGAGAATGTCATCATAGCGCTCCATCACATCAGATTCCTCACGTGTCCGAGGTGCCGGGCGTTCACGACGAGAAAACGGATTTTTCATTTCCGAGCGCTTCCGCTGCTGGCCAAGATCGAAACTGGTGAGGCTGCCGTCGGCGTAGCCAAGGCGGCGAACAAAAAAGAAGCCAAAGAGTGCTCCACCGAGGTGAGCGAAGTGAGCCGTGCCATAAACCATCCCCGGTTTCCCCTGACCGCTAATCATCGTAAAAATGCCAAGCGCGAGCGAAATAATGATCGCAGCGCGTCCAATTGTTCGCGCACGAAGCTCGATTGGAATGGGAACGAGCATCGTAATTCGATTTTCTGGAGAGAGACAACATGAGGCGAGAAGAATAGCAAATGCACCTCCTGAAGCTCCAAAAAGATAAGTATTCGAATTCGTAAGTAGCTGCAACACAGCGCCACAGACACCACCAACGAGAAGAATAATCAAAAAGTTTCGCGACCCTAGCTCTGAGAGCACAGCACGCCCAAACATCCAGATCATAAGCAAATTCAGTGCAATATGCAGAAAAGCCAGCCCCCCAGCCTCAAATCCAGAATGGACGAATTGGTGGGTAAGCAGCGTCCATATTTCCCCCTCCTTAAGTGCTTCGACACTCACACCAAAGCCAGGAGCCCACCCACCACCGCCATCTGAAATCCGAAACGGCGGTGTTTCCGAAAAAATAAAATTCTGGAGAAAAAACACCGCGAGATTGATCGCGATGACCCAGGTGAGAACACTCCAGGTCGAGGGGCTGCCGAGACCGCCGCCGCCTCCAAAGCTGGGGCGCTCACTGCGCATGTAGTCACGGTTATCGAGCATATATATTATTAGGGGAGACTACAAAAGCACGGGGCGGAAGGGGTGTCGAATGCGATCATTTTTCTGCTCAGCGATCTCCTGGAAACTTGTCGCGAGAAAACTCCCGGCTAGTCTCTGCCCCATGACACGATTTCTTGCCCCAATTCTCGCACTGAGCTGTTTTGTTGGAACAACCGAGCTATCCCCAGCAGAGAAGCCGAAAGCAGAGATCCCTAGCGCTGGCGTGGTCGATCCAAACGATCACCCCGCCTCAACCATCGTGATTCAGTACTTAAACCACGCACTTCGTCACGAATGGACCAAGGCGACCTCTCTCATTACCGCAAATTCCCTCTCCAACGTCCACCAAGGTTGGGTCGCTGGAGTGAAGCGAAATGCCCGAACCATTGATGACGAGATGGATGCCGTAAGGCTCGTCGGAAAAAAATCCCTCAAAGAAGTGGAGAATATGGATTCTGGAGCATTCTATGCAGCCTACCACAAAGCTCAGCAGAGAGAATTCGCGATGGATGAAGATCGCCTCGCACAGATCATGAAATCACTCCAAGTGAACGTTCTTTCAGCAGGAGTGGAAGGCGATTCTCTCGTTCACATCCTCGTGCGCACAAAGCACGTGGACGACAATGCACAGGTATCAAACCTCGAACTCGTCTCCCTCCGAAAAACAGAATCAGGCTGGCGTGTGTCCCTGATGGAGAAAGGCCCAAAGCTCATCCCTCTCAAGAAAAAATAGGAAAGCGCCCTCATCCAAAAAAATATGGAGAAATCGAGGCTTCCCAATGTTTAAAGGCAATTAAATCGGGCTAAGGTGCCCCGTGATTACCTCAAAGAAACTGGCCATTCTGGCCTTCACAACCATCGCGAGCCCGCTGACGCTTTTAGCATCAATTCAAATCAGCGAAATCCACTATCGCCCCTCGGGCACACCCGAGCCGATTGCCGAAGAATTTATCGAAATCACCAATGATGGGGCTCTCCCCTACGCACTCTCCGGACACCGTTTTTCGAGAGGCATCCGTTACACATTCCCCGACGTCACCCTCCCGCCCGGAGGACGCTTCGTCGTACGCCCCCCCTGGGAAGGAACCCTAAGCAATTCTGGGGAAACACTCACCCTCGTCACCGACACTGGTGCCGAAATCGACACCGTAAAATATGCGGACGGCGGCGACTGGGCTCGTCGCACCGCAGGCCGGCGCGATTTCGGCCACCGGGGCTGGATCTGGTGGAGCACGCATGATGGCCTAGGTGCATCTCTAGAACGCGTAAACCCACAATTCCCAAACGAGCACGGCCACAATTGGGCAGCTAACCTCACCTCCGGCGGAACACCCGGCAGCCAAAGTAGTATCGAATCCACCGATACCGCACCACTCATCCTCAATGTCAGCCACACCCCTGCCATCCCTTCCCCATCTCAAAGCGTCGCAATCAAATGCGAGATCATCGGCAGCGAAAGCGCTTCGGTATTTTTCCGAAGCTCTGGTACTTTCAGATTTCAAAATCTACCACTCCTACCATTCACCGGAGGAAATGAACGCGAGCGTACAACACACCTTCCTCCAATGCCCGATGGCACAATTGTCGAAGTCTATATCGAAGCAGAATCCGCGACAGGAATCACCCGCACCATCCCATCAAACGCACCTTCGACCACCTTGCTCTATCAGGTCGATGAATCATTTAACCCCGACGCGATTCCCAGCAATGCCCCACCGAGTTACTATCTCATCATGCCCCGAGACGAGCGCAATGAGCTTGCTCGCATCGGAAACAATCTAACCGAATCGAAAAGCAACGCCCAATTCAACGCCACATTTATCAGCGCTGAACCGGGCAGAATCCGCGTGCGCCACCAATGCGGCGTCCGCAACCGCGGCGCTTCAAGCCGCTTCCCTCCACCAAACAACTATCTTGTCACCTTCCCTCCGGACGATCCGTGGGATGGACTCACCTCCGTAAAATTCAACGCGGACAATCCCTTCTCCCAAGTCGCAGGAAGCACTCTTTTCGCCGCACTCGGAATCGAAACTGCCGACACTTCCCCTGCTCGCCTGATCATTAATGGAATCAACCCCGCAACGCCGGATGCGCCGATGTATGGCCACTACGCAATGGTCGAGCCGCTCAATTCACAATTTACGGAAAACCATTTCCCAGACGACTCCGACGGCAACCTCTACCAAGTCCGTGACAACGAACGAATCAGCGACTCCGGCGAGCTACAATTCGAAGGCAGCGACCCAGACGAATACCGGGACACCTATTTTAAACAGACCAATAGCTCCCGCGACGACTTCTCCGATATCATCACACTCACCCAAAACCTCCAGAACGAACCCACTTTCTCAAAAAGCGCCAATCTCGACCAATGGGCGCGCTTCTTCGCCGCCGATGCGCTACTCGGCAATTTCGAAGGCGGCCTCACCACCGGAAAAGGTGATGACTACGCTCTCTATTCAGGAAAAACAGATCCACGCTTCCGACTCATCCCCCACGACCTCGATACCCTAGGAGCTGCCGGAGTCAGCTCCGTATCTCCCCGCCGCTCCCCTACCTATTATGACCGAGTAGAGGGGCTCCGCCCACTATTCCATAGCCCATCATTTCTCCGAAAATACTATCATGAGCTCATCACCCTCCTCGATTCCACCTATGCGCCAAGTGCCCTAGGCCAAAGCTTAGACGGCTGGACCGATGGCACCCCAAGAGCGGACGCCATCGCATTCATGGATGCTCGAGCGAATTACATTCGCGCAGTAATCCCGACCACATTCTCTATCACTAGCCCCACTCCAAACGCCGATAATAAATACATCACCGATAGCGGCACCATCACCCTCTCAGGAACCTTCGATGCCACAACCACCGCATCCATCACCCTAAACGCCACTCCTGTAACCGTCTTTTCCCGCACCGGAACCTGGAGCGCAACCATAAGCACCTCCCCCGGTGAGTCCCTCGTTGGCCTGCGCGCATTCGATGATTCAGGAATCGCCATTCATGAGAGCTTCATTACCATCTGGGACACGCGCAACGCCACAGATACGATCTTAGAAGGCGATCTCGCTCCCAGCTCGCAGACTCCCGGAGACCTCCAAATCACACTCCCCTCATCCGCTTCGCCTGGCGTGCCATTCCTCGTTCGCATCGATATCACCGATCCCTCCACCGGCCAGATTCAGCGCAATCGCTGGGATGCAAGAGCCGCTCTCAGCATCTCTTCGCCCAACGCACTCATCACACCCACCTCAATCCCCATCACCAACGGCAGAGGAAGCGCACTCATCACCATCAACGGCACAAACACCGGAGAAACGCTCACCCTAAGCGCCGACCTGGATGGCAGCACAATAAGCCGAGACCTCACTTTCCCCGCACCCAATTCCACAAACGTCTCCGGAATCCTCCCGGGAAACTCCACTAATTGGAGCGGCGTCATCACCGTCACCGGAGACGTCACCGTCCCTGTCGGACATACCCTCACCATCGAAGCAGGCACCCAAATCAAGTTAGCAGGAGACAATTTCCCAGGGAGGACAACCGGCACCGATATCATCGTGCAAGGAAATCTCCAAGCAAATGGCAGCTCATCCGCACCAATCACCCTCTCTCCAGCAATCCCCGGAATGATATGGGGACAGCTTCGATTCACCGACGCCCTGCCATCCCTCATTCGCTACACCCACATTCATGGCGCCGGTCACGCTCCAGGCGGCGGACACACCGGGAAAGGACGCGTCATAGAACTCATCAATTCTGAAGTCACCTTCGAAGATTCCACCATCACCGATTGCTTCGGAAAAATTGGAGAAACGACACCCGGCTCTAAGCTCACCCTTCGCAGATCCATCCTCTCACGTGCGGCCATGGGCTTTGAAACCCATGGAACAGAAACCCTCATAGAGAACTGCCACATCACCGAAATGCGCGGATTCTACCGGGAGGACGGAATTATCGACGACGATGACGCCATCTATCTTAACCAAACAGACCCCACCATTCCAATCACTCTACGCGACGTCGTAATCGCAGGCGTCGACGATGATGGGATCGACACCCGTGGAAGCAGTATCACCTTAGAAAACATCATCATCCGCGATTGCTTCGACAAAGGTATCAGTGGCAACGGTGGATCCATCTCAGCAACCCAGATCCTAAGCGTAGACAACGGAATCGGAATCTCCGTAAAAGATGCCACCGACAGCAACTTTGCCTACATAACAATTGCGCGTAACTCGGAAAAAGGATTTCAGGTAGAAAACAAGCGAGGCATCACCCTTCCCACAGGAGCCTCCATTAGCGATTCGATCATTACCGACTCAATCACCACCGATTTCGAAGAGGAGGACGTAAAAATCACCCGCAGCATTCTGAGTATCCCATGGGATTTTACCGGGAGTTCTTCCAATCTCATTGAAGACCCTCTCCTCGTATCTCCCTCCAGCTACGATTTCCGCCCCACCGCCGATTCTCCCGCAATCGGCTTAGCCGCCGGAGCTACCACCTCAGGCTACTACCAAGAAACCGGCCTCACGCCTGAATTTGGAATCACCACGCTCACCCCCGGAGGATCGCCCTACCGAATCACCGAAGACGCCACCATTCCCGAAGGCTCACAGCTCGTCATCCTTCCCGGCACCACGATCTACATGGATGAGGGAACCAAGCTTACCATTGAAGGCACCATCCGAGCACTCGGCACGGCAGAAGAACCCATCCTCGTTACCGCCCCCCCAGATACTCCCGACGTCCCTGATCGCGCGGGTAATGGAAGCTTGCCCGATGGCCCGCCGAAATCAAAGGGCATCAAAATTGTCGATTCAATGTCTGCAGAAAACATCCTACAGCATGTCATTTTCAAACACGCTCAGGATAGCACTGGCGCTCTCGGAATCATCCGCTCCAGAGCAATCATCGATCACTGCCAATTTTCCGATACCCATCTCCGAATGCTCTTCACGAACAGCGCTGCCGTAGAAGTGACCAATTGTATTTTTGCAGATATGTTTGCTCCCGGAGAAAATGCGGATGCACTCGGCCTGGATAACATCAGCGAACACATCAAAGGAAGCGGCAATATTCCCACCTCTCCTCCCGGCCTGCGCTATCTCATCCAGGGAAACACCTTCGGAACCAATCGGGGGCACAACGACGTCATCGACGTTGGCTCCGCCACCCTCCCCGATCCCATCGTCGAAATCATCGGCAACACCTTCCATGGCACAGGAGATGAACTCGTCGATCTCGATGGAGATGCCTATGTCGAAGGGAACCTATTTCAAAACGTTTCCAAAGACGACGAAACATCTGATCGCGGCTACGCCAACGCGATCTCAACGAGCGATTTCAATGCGGACACCGTCTACGTAATTCGTAATACCTTCATCGATATCGATCACGCAGTAAACTTAAAGCAGGGCGCATTCGCCCTCTTCGAAGGAAATACCGTGCACCAAATTCACCCCGATTTTGATGACCGATTTGGTAATCCAAGCGTTGCCTCCGCCATTAATTTCTTCATTCCCACCGACTTCAATCCCACCCCAGGCGGCGGGGCATTCGTCCGGCAAAATCTCTTCTCAGACCTTCCCCGTGTATTTGGAGATGCCGATCTCCCGAGCCGAAATCCAATTACACCCATCGTTTTCGAGGATAATTTTGTCGATTCCGCAATTGGGGAAACGGCAATCAGTCGTCGGCGCACCAATTCAATCCTAGACCTTGGCCCGGGAAATACTTCAGGAATCCCAGATTTAAACGACCCAACCTTTGGCGCACTGATCCCTGCCGGTGCCACCATTTCAGGTGGTCCTCCCGCAATCACCAGCGCTTCGGAAGCCACGTTCACTATCGGTGGTGCCGGAATCGCTCAATTCAGGTGGAAATTAGACGATGGCCCCTGGAGCGCACTCATTCCTATCGGAAATGGCTTCATCCCCAATGGAACGACCATTCGTGAAGTCCCCCTCACCGTGACCGAAATCGCTCCCGGCGAACACCAGCTATTCGTCCTTGGCACTACCTTTGCCGGCACCGAGCAAGATTCCCCTACCCTCTCCCACCCCTGGACAGTCGATCCCAATCGACCCGCCAGAATTGAGCTTACCCGAATCACATTCAATCAAAGCTCTTCCCAGATCACCATCAGCAACCCCTCCAGCTCGCCAATCAATACTGAGGGCTACGCGCTCTTCATCGATGAGATTAATTCGCTTACGCTGCCAGAAAACACCATTCCACCCGGCGAAAGCCGAATGTATCTTCTCACCACCGGGCCCAATACATTTTTTAACAACACATTCTCGATCCGCTCTCAAGCAGGCGAAATCATTGATTCCGTATCCATCGGCCGTATTCCCACCGGCTATTCTCTGATAAAAGAGCGTAGCTGGCGCTTGTCCGTGCCCGCAGCATTGCCCACCAACGTCGAAATCTCCGAAATATTCACCGGTGGCACCCTCACCCTCAAAGACGATTTCATCGAAATCACAAATCCTGGAGCCCGCCCGGTCGATCTTTCAGGCCTCACCTTAGCGGCGAGAAACCGATTCACCTTCCCTCCCTTCACTTATCTTGAGCCTGGAGGCTATCTCGCACTGGATGAAGATATCACCGATATCGACTTACCCGCACGCGAAGGGCACGTAGACCTGATCGGGATCGACTCACTTGCTTACTCCAATCTCCCCCACGAAATGGCGTTGCTAGGCGATGGAATTTTCACTCCCGTTCCTACCCCAAGTCTCCCTCCGGCACCTCCAGAGATCATTGCAGTTTTTGAAAGCCTACGCATCACCGAGATTCACTATGCAGGAAACCCATCCGAGGAATTCATCGAACTCACGAATCTCGGCAGCGAAACAATCGATATTTCAGGAGTTCGGATTCGTGATGGAATCGAAGCCACGATTCCTAGCGGAACGACTTTAGCGCCTGGAGCCTCGGTGATCATAGCCGCGAATGCAGCCCAATTCCCCTTGGCCATTGCCACCTACTCCCGCAAGCTCAGCGAAACTGGTGAAGAAATCGAACTCCGACTTCCCGCCCCCTACCGCGCCGCTATCTTACGAATCGACTATAACCCATCATGGGCTCCCGCCTCTGGACCGCAAGGTCTCGGCAGGACACTCGTTTTCACCGGAAACACAACGGCTCCTGCCGCCTGGCAGCGCCCAACATCCTGGGGAGCCAGCAATGAAATAGGCGGAACCCCTGGTAGCTTTGCGGCGCACCAAGCAACGCCATATACCGACTGGCTAGCAATCAATCCTCAGCTAACAATTTCACGCGAGGCTGTTTTATTTCCGAATATTCCCCAGCTCGAAAACGGCCAGATCACTCTGGAATCATCCGATGATCTCATGAATTGGAATCTCTACCAGATTCCAACACCAGGATCATTTTCCGCACCACTCGGAACCGACCGGTTTTACAGACTCCGCTCAAAAAATTAGCCTCCCCTAGCCTCGGGATGGTTTTTCGTAGCTCGACATTTCAATGTCGAGCCACTCATTCAAATGACTTGAAAACTAGTCATCGCCAAGTTTAATTAAGGCCGTGTCATGACAACTCTCGAAGACCCCCCAGAAAAGACCCTTTCGGTCACCAACTTCAAAGCCCACTGCACAGAAGAACTGCGCCTCTTAGAAAAAACGGGCCAACGCATTGCCATCACGCGGAGAGGAAAAACAATCGCCTACGTCGAACCAGCAGGGTCTCCCAAAAAATCCGTCGGTGAGCTGATCGGATCACTCGAGGGCACCGTGAAATTTGCCGACGACTACGACGAAGATACCCCCGCCATCCCTTTCGAGGACTGGGAAATGCACGAGGAATCGTCCAAAGACTGAGCGCGATGGGATATCTCCTCGATACCAATGCCTGGATCAATCTCTTTGCCTCCCCCAACCGACTGAGTGAATCGTCGCGCAAAGTAATCGCCAATGAAGACACGCTCTATTTGGCCACCATTAGCCTCATCGAAGTCTGTCAAAAAGTAGCCACCGGTCAGCTAGAATTTGATATCCCCATTCAAAAGTGGATCGAACTAGCAACCCCACCAGAAACGATCCAACTACTCCCGATCGATGCCAAAATTGCGCAAGAGGCTTACGAAAAGGCAATCATAAATCCAGCAAACGGGAAACCCCACAAAGACCCTGCCGACCTCATCATTGCAGCGACCGGCAACCTTTCCCGACACACGATTGTCACCTCCGACAAAATCCTTCTTAGCTGCCCGGGACTGAAGACTCTCTCAACGAGGAACTAGACGATCGCCAAAATCAGTGGGACGGAATACAAATTTGCAGCGATCCTAACGCAAAATTTAGAATAGCAGGATACCCCAGAATATGGATATCGTAGAGAGCCCACCATCAAAAGAAAAAACGATCCTGCTGGATCGACTCCAAAAAGCTAGATCAAGCCTCCTTGATCTGACAATGAGAAATCCCCTAATTAGCTTCAATGAAAAAGGGGCTAAAGTGATACCAATAATAGATGAACTGCCTGATCAAGTTTACGCACTCCTAAGCGGTGAGGGCGAAGGAGATTCACCTTCAATGTTCTTGGATCCACTCATATCTGAGGAGCCCAGTCAGTTCCTGTTAACCGAATCTTCGGGTGAGATTACTCAGAAGGCAAAACCAGTTCTTAAGATCCTTCCTGATCCCAATTCAGGCGACTACGAAAGCTTGCCACAACACGGGGACAATCGACTTCAGACATCGCTAGGCGAAAAGACATACAAGGGGCGTCTCCAGAAGATCACCGCTGACTATTCTGATTACCTCCACACAACTGGATCGAACTTCCTATATCTCGCTATTGGGTTCCTCAAATGGTACCAATCCAAAGATGATGGTAAGCCACGATATTCTCCAATAATACTTCTCCCCTTAGAGATTTCTAAAATAAAAGAACCCGTAACTCTTGTTGACCCAAAATCAGGGGAAAAAATAGAGACCGCACAATATGTCTATAAAGTAAATTGGTCCGGGGAAGAAATTCAAACTAATCAGACATTTCGTCAATTCATTTTACAGGCTCAAGATGCTCCAGGAATCGAGTTTCCCGTTTTTGACGGCTCGCCCGAAAAACATTTCTCAGCCTTAACTACACTTCTAGCCTCGCTTCGCTTCCCTGATACACAAAAATGGAGTGTTGAACGAAAAATGGGAATTACATTCTTTGCATCAAGCAAGGAAATTATGTATCGCGACCTTGATCCGGAAAATTGGAGCGGAGGAGAAGACCTTTTAAGCAACTACGGCGTTCTTTCCTCTCTTGGCATTACCCCAAAAGAAGGGACACGCAATGGCCTGGGAGCTTTCGACCCTGAAGATACGGATCATTTTTACTCGACCCCAATCCACACAATCGTCCCTGCGGACAGTTCTCAGATGGCATCGATAAACCGCGTGTTGCGCGGTGACTCTATTGTCATTCAAGGCCCACCCGGAACAGGAAAAAGCCAAACTATCACAAACCTCATTGGTGCTGCGATGGCAGAGGGCAAATCGATACTTTTCATGGCAGAAAAATTAGAAGCCCTAAATGTCGTATACAGCAGACTTACGCAAGAAGGATTAGGCGCGTTCTGCCTAGAGTTACACTCGAATAGGACTACCGGAAAACACTTTGCCGCTCAGCTAAAGCTGCGAGATGAAGCCACCGCCTCTCCACCCGACATTACACTATCTAACCTGCTCGGGTCTCTTGAAGAATCCAGCGAAACGCTTCGCGCTACCGGTAACGACCTTCTACAAAAATGTGAGATAAGTGGATTTTCTGTATTCGAGGTCTTGTGGAAAAAAGAATCGTCACTTCAACAGCTTGAAGCGTGCTTTTTAAGATGCGCAGTAGAACTTCCGACCGAATCGATCATTTTCCCAGAGATTGATCACCGCGCACTATCACAAGCAAAAACTTACCTTGAACCCATCAGACGGGCTTGGGACGATGGCATCCTCGAAACCAGCAAATTGTGGAACGGATTCCTTCCACAGCGTATCATCGGGGAAACAGACATCGGAAATCTATCACAGATCTTCCAATCTGGACGCTCAGCCCTAAATGAAATCAATAAGATATCGAATCACGCAAACCTTGAACTAGGATTAAGGATTACGAAACTTGGCGAATCCTCAAGGCTAAATCAGCTCGCTACTGTCATTGGGTCACCTCCAAACAACCTCTCTGATACTATCCTTCTCGCAAATTTTGAAAAACACGATTCCCCTTTCAAAACGGATCAAATAGCGAATTTAGGTAAGCAAATACTAAAACTGAGTGGTACACCTAGCCTAACGTATTTACAATTCGATAACGGCAACATTACAGCCGAACAGTTTGGTGAAGCAGCGACAAGAGCACATGAAACTGCAAATAAATTTGCAACTTTCTCCGACTTTGAAGCTCGATACGAACTGTTACTGTCAGAGATGACCTCATTACGAGATCTCAGGTCTACGGCTCAAGAGGCTGCGGATTTTGTCGGCATCACAAACACGATTGATACTCTTGAGCAAGTGAAGACACTCGGAAGCCTTCTCAGTCTTCTCTCCGATCTCACTCCCTCCGCATGTTCAGCGATGCATCACCAGCACTTTGCTGTCGAACGAACGAACAGGAAACTTTGCGAGGCTCGTTCGTATTCAGAAACCCTTACCTCTGGGAACGAATCGTTGCGTAAACATCTGGAGATTGATCGTATGCCACCAGAATCTGAATGCCTTGAGCTTGCAATAGACCTCAAAGCTCTCGCTTCTAGCTTTCTTAAATTCCGACTATTTGGAAGACTAAGAACGGCCAAAAAGAAGGGGCAGTCTCTAGCAAAACAACCTGGCCACGTTCTTTCCTCCGAGTGGCTGCAATCTTTGGAAAAACATATTCAATTCCTGAAAGAGTCGAAGATATTCAAGGAGGATCAGGACTATCAGCACCTGCTTGGAGATGGATTTATCGGAAACGAAACTCGTTGGGAACATATCGAAAACTCGCTTCAAGTTGCAGAATCACTGCTAGATTTCGATAATGGTGACGACCGCACAGCAAGAGAAGAGATATTCAACAGGGTGAAAACTCAGAGTTTCGATGAAGTAAAAGCGCACCAACTGCGAGAAAAATTGGACGCAATGGAATTGAGATGTCCGTATCTTACGGACTACCATGCCAGCGAAAGCCTTTCTGAAATTCACGAATCATTTTCAACGAGCGAAATTCAGTATCGAAAAACCCTAAATCTGCTTTCACGATTTGCGACCGGATCAGAAGTTCCGCTTACCGAAATCGCTAGAGATCTTGAAAAAGCTAAACAATCAGTCGCGATACGAAAAGATCTTTGCGAGAAATGCGCCCCATTGGGAGATGCATGGGGAAATTCGATCCAGACACTAATCATCGATCATATCTCAGCCTTACAAGAGTGCTGTGAGTTCGCGTGCAATACACGAAAGCAATGCGAGGAGAACGATTTCCTTCGGCTATATGAAGTCATTTTCTCGGGTGCTTCTACCGAGAAAATTAATGCGATAAAATCAATTGGAAACGAGCTGACTCCCCATTTAAATCATCTTGTAAGCTCCCGCGATAACCTTGCAAAGCTTGCCACTATAAGGGAGGGGGCAGCCTGGTCGAGTTCCCCCAAGGAGGATACGCTCAATAGTCTCTCCATGCTATGGAATCCCGGTGCCGAAGAATTTTCTTTATTGAAGCTATGGAGTGAATATAGCGTTTCACTGAAACAGTTAGAGGATATCGGAGCCTTAGAGATCGTTGCGTTCTGCCAGCAACATGGAATAGATGGAAGCGGGCTTGAACCTGTTAGATCACACTTATATTGGTCAAAATTGGCAACCATCCATGGAAGTGCTCCATCACCACTGGCTTCCTTCCATCGCAACACTACCGAATCCGTTATCCAGCGCTTCTCAATAGCAGACAAGAGCCTCCCATCGGCATTCCGGTCTGAGGTTCAGAAAAAAGTTATAGCTTGTTCGGTTGGAGCGCCCAAGGGAGTCTCAAAGGGTAGAGTGACGGACAAAACTGAAAGAGCTCTATTCGATCACTATAAGACGAAGGTGAAAGCTCCTCCGGTGAGAGATTTCGTCACCCGGGCTCCGTTAACCTTGAAAGCGATGTTCCCCTGCTGGATGCTTAGCCCCAGTTCAGTTGCCAAATTTTTGCCACCGCAAATGGTGGACTTCGACCTGCTTATACTCGATGAAGCATCCCAGATCCGCCCGGAAGATGCACTCGGCTCAATGGCTCGAGCAAAACAGATCGTTGTGGTGGGAGATTCCCAACAGATGCCGCCCAGCAATGCATTCAAGAACGTCAGGCGGTCAAATAGCGAAGATCTCGAAGATGATGCCGAAGATGAAACAACAATTGACTCATCAGTTCTGGACGCGATGCAGCCAAGGCTTCCAAATGTCACACTTTCCTGGCACTACCGGAGCCTCGACGAAAATCTGATCGCTTTTTCCAACTTAAACTTCTATGAGGAAAAGCTATTTATTCCACCAAAAGCAAACAGATCTGAACAAGCTACAGGAATATTCCATACCCACTTAGAAG